>SVJP01000070.1 GCA_015068925.1 Oscillospiraceae bacterium | reverse complement strand
TATAGGAACTTGTGCCAAAAACGTGAGTACAGTAAGTGCAATGTGGTGTGTTCCATGCCACCGTTATACCAATCCACAGGCAACCAGTAGTTCAGTAATTTCTTAGATGCCAAAGCGTCGTTGTTCAGCGGATCAATATAACGCAGGAAATACCAGGATGAGCCTGCCCATTGAGGCATGGTATCGGTTTCTCTTACGGCTGCTTTTCCGCACTTGGGACAAGTGGTATTATACCAGGAAGGAACCTTTGCCAGAGGAGACTGACCGTCATCTGTCATTTCGTAATCTTCGATTTCAGGAAGCATCAGAGGAAGCTCGCTTTCGGGAACGGGCACCCAACCGCAATCGGGACAGCTTACCAGCGGAATGGGTTCGCCCCAATAACGCTGACGGGAGAACACCCAGTCGCGAAGCTTGTAATTAACCTTTTTCTTACCCAAACCTGTTTTTTCCAAATGGGCAATCATGGTGCTGATGGCTTCCTTTACTTCCAATCCGTCTAAAAATCCGGAGTTAATCATTTTACCGGAGGAAACATCTGTATAAGCCTCTTTTTGCACATCTTCTCCGCCTGCGACTACTTCGATGATAGGCAGATTGAATTTCTTTGCAAAATCCCAGTCACGACTGTCGTGAGCCGGAACTGCCATAATGGCACCGGTACCATATGTCATCAATACATAATCGGAAATCCAGACAGGAATTTCTTTTCCTGTAACAGGATTGATTGCAGTGACACCTTCTAAGGGTACCCCTGTCTTATCTTTTGCAAGCTCGGTACGTTCAAATTCGGATTTATGAGCTGCTTCTTGTTTGTAGTTTTCTACGGCATCATAATTGGTGATGGAAGCTTTCATTTCTTCCACAAAGGGATGCTCGGGAGAAAGTACCATATAGGTAGCACCAAACAAAGTATCGCACCGTGTGGTGTAAACCGTTACTTTACGGTTACCCGGTTGCAGAGTGAAATCAACTTCTGCTCCTTCTGAACGACCAATCCAGTTTTTCTGCTGAATTTTTACTTTTTCAATAAAGTCAACTTCTTCTAAGTCGTCAATCAGACGTTGTGCATATTCGGTGATTTTCAGCATCCATTGGCTTTTTTGTTTTTGCACCACTTCGCCACCGCACCGCTCACAAACACCGTTGACTACCTCTTCGTTTGCAAGACCTACTTTACAACTGGTACACCAGTTGATAGGCATTTCTTGTTTGTATGCCAGACCTTTTTTAAACAGTTGCAGGAAAATCCACTGGGTCCACTTGTAGTAGTTGGGGTCAGTGGTGTTTACCTCTCTGTCCCAGTCAAATGCAAAGCCTAAAGACTTTAACTGACGGCGGAAGTTTGCTACGTTTTCTTCTGTAACCTTTTTGGGATGAACATGGTTTTTGATTGCAAAGTTTTCTGCAGGTAAACCAAAGGCGTCAAAACCCATAGGGTACAGTACATTATATCCTTCCATTCTCCGTTTTCTTGTGACAATATCCAAAGCAGTATAGCTTCTCGGATGACCTACATGAAGGCCATGAGCAGAAGGGTAGGGGAATTCAACCAATCCGTAAAACTTAGGTTTGGTTGTATCATTACTTGCTTTAAAAATTCCTGTCTCTTCCCATCTTTTTTGCCACTTTGATTCAAAATCAGCCGGTTTATATTCCTTAGCCATTTTTATTTCCTCCTTCTTCTTGGGTTAAAATTTCTGAAATATCAACACGGGTTGCATCTGCCCACAGATGTTCTAAACTGTAAAATCCGCGGGTCTCTGTATTGAAGATATGCAGTACCACATCACCGTAGTCCTGTAAAATCCAGATTGCTGTCTGGTACCCTTCACTGTGATGAGGGGTGATTTCGTTTCTTGCCGCCATTTCTTCCGCCGCATCCGCCAATGCCTTGAGCTGTGTGGTGGAATTTCCGGTTGCAATGATAAAATAATCTCCGATATCAGAAATACCTTCCATGGAAAGCACTTCAATATCTTTTGCTTTTTTGTCATCCAGCGCTTTTACAATCAGCGCCATGAGTTCTTTGGAATTCATGTTATTTCTCCTTTCAGGGATTCGATGGCAGAAATAGTATCAGGATGAATGGGTTTTCCTGTTTCCTTCAAATGAATCAACCCTCGTTCCATTGATGCGAGTACCGCCTTGTCAAGATTCTCCCACGCAAGAGACCGAATTTCGGATAATCCTGGATACTCCTCTCGATTTGGTTCGATACAATCTGCCAGATAAATAATTTTTATGAAAAGATTCATATCGGCACATCCTGTAGTATGATATCGGATGGCGGATAGTATTTCGTTGTCATCAATGCCCAACTGATAAAATGCAACTGCTTCAGCGGTGATGCTATGCAACAGAGCAGTGCTTTCTTTTTGCATTTGGTCAGGTATGATTTGATATTGCTTACAAAGAGCCAGTTGCTCTTCCAACGAAATTTGCTTGGTGATATCATGAAGAAGTGCCGCTAATGCCATTTTTTCTTCGTCTGCACCAAAACGTTTTGCTAATCGAACTGCTTCCTTGCGAACGCCAAAGGTGTGAAGACAACGATGCTCCCTTAATCTCTCCTTTACCAACTGTTCTGCCTGTGCAATGGTGATGGTAGGAGGATAAAGAGAATGCTCCTTTATATATTCTTCCACCGAGGGAGGAACAAGTCCTGTAATTGATTTCCCGATTTTGCAATTTTCTCGTATTTGGGTGGAGGAAACATTAATTTGCTTTTGCCCGATAATATAACAATCAGGAAATGCAGTTTGGGCATCCTTACGGTTAAATCCGGGTCGTGCCAACACGGCAATGGTTGCCAATTCTAAAATTCGTTTTGGTTGATACCAGGAAAAAAACGGTTTGATGTTATCTGCACCGATGACCCAGATAAGTTCCGTATCCTGACCGTATTTTTTTTTAAAATGTTCCAGAGTATGAACAGTGTATGAGGTTTCGGTTCTTGCAATTTCGTAATCGCTGACAAAAACCTTCTTCATAGATTGTGTTGCAATGCGAAGCATTTGGGCTCTGTGGTATCCATCACTAATCCGACGTCCTTTTTTATGAGGCGGATTTCCGCAAGGAATCAGAAACAGTTCGTCAGGTTTTAATTCAGTCAGAATCTGCTCTGCTACTGCCACATGACCCGAATGAACCGGATCGAATACACCACCATATAAGGCAACCCGTTTCATCGACGGTTCAACCCCTTTTGTTTAGCTTGTTGTTTTTTATCAGGAACCGTTTTTTTATAGGCAGGTTTTACTTTTGGCTTTGGTTCACCGGGCAGAATAATTTTTTTGTGCTCACGGGAACGTTTGTACAGTACCACTTTATTTCCGATGACCTGCACAGGGTTAGCGCCTACTCCTTCGCATAATTCCTGACATACTTCTGCTGCTGTCATGTCGGAGTTTGGCAGTACTTTGATTTTAATCAACTCTCTTGCTTCAAGTGCATCAAAAATCTGTTTGCGAAATGTATCGCCGATGCCACTCTTTCCAACTTGAAAAATCGGGTCAAGCCCGTTTGCCAATTCTCTTAAATAGGCTCTTTGTTTACTTGTGATCATATTAACTCTCCAATTTTCTAAACTTTCCTATATCTACTTATTATAATATAAATCATAGGCTAAAGTCAAGAGTTTTACACTTGTTTTCTGTAAAAATCATAAAAAAAGGAAAAAATAAATAAAAAACACCAGGTTTGAAGAAGAAAAAATGCATTTTTTTCGTTTTTTGAAAAAAAAGTGTTGCATTTTAGAAATGTTTGTGTTATAATAGTTGAAGAAATTATGAAAACAGTATGCTTAAATGGAGGCATGCGTTTTTTGTGAGAAAGAGGTGAATTCCATTGAAACAGGGAATACATCCCGATTATTCGGCTACTACCATCACATGTGCTTGCGGTGAAGTAATTGAAACCGGTTCTACAAAAGAAAACATTCGTGTGGAAATTTGTTCCAAGTGCCATCCCTTCTTTACCGGTAAGCAGAAGTTGGTTGATACCGGCGGAAGAGTAGATAAATTCAGAAAGAAGTACAACTTAACCGAACAGAAATAGTTTGCATTTTGAACAGACTGCAAATATGAAACCGCCGGAGGAAATCTCCTAAGGCGGTTTGTTCGTGTTTGGTTGAAAATTGTAAAAAGTTTTTTTGACAGCTTATTTCCATAAAATGAAAAAAATACTTGACAAGCTGAAAAAAATACGTTATAATGTTATAGTGCCCGAAAAGGGTCGATTCCTTGCTCCAAAGAAAGATTTGGAGCCAAAGTCCAGAAGGAGGTGAAAAGAATGGTTGAAATCATTAACAAGTATGAAACTGTATTTGTGTTGAATCCTACCTTGAGTGAGGAAGACACAGAAGCACTTGTTGAGAAGTTCAAATCATTAATCGAAGCAAACGGCACCATCGAAGAAGTTGACGTATGGGGTAAAAGAAGACTTGCTTATGAGATTGACGATTTGAATGAGGGTTACTATGTGTTGATTAATTTCACTGCGAAGCCCGAATTCCCTGCTGAACTCGAAAGAATTTACAGAATTACCGACGGCGTTATGAGAAGCTTCGTAATCAAGAGATAAGTTCTTGGAAAGGGGAGTTTTGTATGAACAAAGTAATGTTGCTGGGAAGACTGACCCGTGATCCGGAAATTCGTTACAGTGCAAGTCAAGTTGCCGTAACTCGCTTTTCGTTAGCGGTAAACAGACGTTTTGTCAAGCAAGGAGAAGAACGGCAGGCAGATTTCTTTAATTGTGTTTCCTTCCGTTCCACTGCTGAATTTGTCAGCAAGTATTTTGTCAAGGGCCAGCAGATGGCTGTTGTGGGCAGTTTGCAATCGCGAAAGTATGATGATGAAACAGGAAAAAGTCGTACTGTGATTGAAGTTGTTGCTGAAGAAGTGTATTTTGCAGACAGCAAACGGGAACGTGATGGTATGTCCCAGGGGAATTCCTTTGGAAATACCGGTTATACTGCACCTGTTGCACCTGCACAGGCTCCGGATTTCAGCGATGATGATGGCTTTATGCCCATTGATGATGACAATTTACCATTTTAATCAACGAAACAGTAATCTTTGAAAGGAGTTAGAACCATGTCTGAAAGAGAACAAAGACCTCGCAGCCGTAAGCCTAAGAAAAAGGTTTGCGCATTCTGCGTAGATAAAGTAGATACTATCGATTATAAAGACGTTGCAAAACTGCGTCGGTATGTTTCCGATCGTGCGAAGATTCTTCCTCGCAGAATTACCGGTACCTGCGCAAAGCATCAGAGACAGTTGACAGTTGCAATTAAGAGAGCTCGTCACATCGCTCTGTTGCCTTTTACAACCGATTGATAAAGTCAAAAAATACCTTCGGAATTTCCGGAGGTATTTTTCGTTTCTTGACAAAATAAAATGGTTGTGATATAATAAAATCAGAAAGGAAAAGGAGGTATTTGAAATGAAAACAAAATTGGCAGCAATCATTATGTGTTTGATTTTTATCATGATGAGCTTCGGTACAGCGATGGCCGAAACAGAATCCGTTGTAACAACACCGGATGTATCACCGGTAGTTGAAGAGACGGGAATACTTGAAACTGAACCTGGCGAATCGCTCTCCACAGAACCGAGTGAATCACCCACAATCGAACCGAGTGAATCACCCACAATCGAACCGAGTGAATCACCATCAGTAGCACCAAGTGAATCACCGTCAGTTGAACCAAGCGAGTCACCTGTTGTTACTCCAACTGTTTCGCCTACACAAAATCCACCGGCAGCATTTGTATTGACCTTTTCTTTGAATAGTGATGGTGAAAGCTTTACTGCCACCATTCCGGCTATCGAAAATGGTTTGTACAGTTTTGACGGGGTGAACTATTCTGAAAATAATAAAAAGACCGACTGCAAACCCAATACGATGTATACGGGATTTGTAAAATATGCAAAAACAGCTGATGCGGAAGAAAGCTCGGTGGTCACCAATACACAGACTACCCCGAAGGTGGTTGTGAAAACACCTGAAATTATTCCGGAGCAAGAATCCTTTACCAGTTCTATGTCTATCAGTATTTATTGTGATACACCCGGAGCAACCATTTATTATACCACCAACGGGACAATGCCTACAGTAGCATCAAAGAAATACACAGGTCCCTTTACCATTACGGCTACGTCTACCATAAAAGCCATTGCGGTAAAAGAAAATATGGTCCAGAGTGAAGCTGCTCATGCACGGTTCGTAAGAGGGAAAATCTATAAGAGACCTGCAACTTATATTGTAACTTTTGAATCTAACGGCGGAAGTAAGGTGGATGATCAAAGGGTGAAGAGAAATACTGCTCCCCGTCGTCCTCTCAGTCCCGAGAAGGAAGGGTATACTTTTGCAGGTTGGTATAAGGATTCCGGATTAACGGTGCCTTATGACTTTAAAGAAACCTTTTTAAAGAACATTACCTTGTATGCGAAATGGGAAGAGGGAGAGAAAAAACCTCAAGTGCAACAGGGAACAAAAACCATTGTTATGTACATCGGCAAAAAAGAAGCAATTGTATTCGGAGAACTGAAGACCAACGATGTAGCTCCTGTGATTGTGAATGATCGTGCTATGTTGCCTGCCCGTTTTGTAGCAGAAAATTTAGGTGCAACGGTAACGTGGGATGAAAAAAATGAAACGGTTACTGTGAAAAAGGATAATGTTGTAATCCTTATTCGAGTCGGCGAACATTATGCCGAGGTGAACGGTGAACCGGTAAAACTGGATAGTCCTGCTTTTATCAAACATAACCGAACTTATACACCTTTGCGGTTTGTGAGTGAAAATCTTGGTGCAACTGTAGAGTGGGAAGAAGAAAAAGAAAAAATAATGATTGCAAAATAAAGAATGTGGCATCTGAAAAAAGATGCCACAATTTTTTTAAAAATCTTTCAAAACGCCTTGCAATTTTCTTTATTTTATTATATAATTAAATGGAGTGTAGATGATGGGAGGAAAAGAGATGGGTCAATGGTTTGTTGGACTATATACGTCTATAGGATACAAACGATTAGGAAGTGTGCAACTCTTTGCCGAAGAACATGTTTGTTATAGTGAGAAAAATATAGCAGTTACTTATGAACAGACGAAAAAAGGACAGGATGCCTTGATTGCCATAACGGTATTGGGTGAGGGCGAATGCTATGTGGGAATAGAATATGAAGGAGACGGTGAAGTATCCACTTTCTCGGGAACTGTGACCTATGAACGGTATATTCGACAAAGTCCTCGTGATATTTCTGATTATACTCTTGATATGGAAAAGGAAGCTGTACCTATGGCTGCGGTTTTGGAGAATGGTATTTACACAGCGGCCATTTCTGATCAACCGGGACATTGTGATAATGCTACCACGCAACATGTGTTTCCCGATTCCTTTCAGATTTGTTCCGGTGATTGCGGAATCATTCGCGGAAAAGGGAAAAAGACCTTTGCACCGGTTTATCATAAGGTAACAGAGGGGAAAAATCACGAATTTCGTTTGATGTTATGCCGATTTAAAGCAGATACACTGAATCAATTTCGAAATCAGATTTTTCGCGGAATTGACAGAGTGTGGGGAGAAGGCGGTTCGGCGTTTCATAGTGTTTGTTTTGCAGGAAACTATATGCATTATCGGAAAAACGAAACAGGCTATAGTGATTATTGGGTGGTTCCCGGAATCGAATATGCCAATTATCAGTATCCTCGTGATGCTTTCTGGCAAAGTATGATTTTGCCGAAAGAGATGGCAGATCAATGTTATATGGCAATCAATCCGGGGCGGTACAGTTATGCAGAAAACGGCTTGTTTTATTTAATTTGGTCTTATCGTAATCTGAAAAACGGTGGCGGCCTGAATGAAGAATCTGTGAAAGGTGCTTTGCAATACGTCAGTCAGTTTTGTCGGGACGGTTGTTATTGTACCAATAAGGGTGATGAAACAGAGTATGAATTTAAAATTCAATCCTGGTATGATATTTGCGCCTTTGAGTGGGATGATGTGATTACTTATAATCAGGGGTTGTTGGCGGTTGCTATGCGTGCAGCTGAAGAAATGGGTTTGACTCCACCTGTGAAATGGCAGGATGCGGCAGAAGAATATAAAAAACAGTTTAACGGTACTTATTTTCCCTTGAGTCGGAAAAAACAATGCTTAAGTCTGGATGTGTTTATCGGAGATATTTTGTTTTTTCTGTTATTTGATGAATGTGTGTTATCTGATGATGTGGTGCAAAAATGCTATCAGTATGTGATTGAACATAACAATACTCCGTATGGAAGAAAGGTTGTGTGTGGGGAACAAGGTGAGTTTTTGCCCATGGAGTTTCATGGGGCATACGGATATATTTGTCCTCATCAAAAAGAACTGCAGCCGGGAGAATATGCATACGGAAGTTCTTATTACTTATATGAAATGCTGTTCCATATTGGTGCATATCTACATCATGCAGAAGGAGCTGAGGAACACCTGATTTCCAGAGGAAAGCTGGATTTTAATATTGGCGGAACCTTTTATGAACATATTAATACAGTAACCGGTCTGGGGAATAAAGCAAATCAGGGTTGGAATTGTGCTATTTACAGTATTTGGGAACAACTGATGAAACGGGGAATTGCAGACGACCGATTCTTCCGTGAAATAGAAAAAGTACTGGGATAGGGAGGTGTGTAAATGGGAAAAGAAGTTTTTTCAGTAACTTTGGGTGAATTGATTGATGAGTTTAAATTAGAGAAAATCTGGTATTCTTCTGATATGAAGGACAAAAAGATTGTTTCCAATAACGTCAATCGCCCGGGACTTGAGATTATTGGTTTTTTTGAAGATTTTGATGTAGAGCGAATTCAGATTTTCGGTAAAGTGGAATATAATTATTTGAGAACTCTGACCAGTCGCCAACGGTTGGAAAGTTTTGATCAGTTGTTTGCTACCGGTGTTCCTGCGGTGGTGATTACCAGACAGCAGCAGATTTTCCCCGAGCTTTATGTTGCTGCCAGAAAATATCAGATGCCATTGTTTCGCACAGCAGAATCAACTTCGAGCTTTTTAGCGGCGTTGATCGCTTATCTGAATAATGTACTTGCCCCTCGTATTACCCGTCATGGCGTGTTGGTGGAAATCTACGGGGAAGGAGTTTTGATTTTAGGAGAAAGCGGTATCGGGAAAAGTGAAACAGCAATTGAATTGGTCAAGCGAGGTCACCGTTTGGTAGCAGATGATGCGGTTGAAATTAAGCGAGTATCAGCAAAATCTCTTGTAGGAAGTGCTCCTGCGGTGATTCGGCATTTTATCGAGCTTCGCGGAATCGGAATTGTGGATGTCAAGCGGATTTTTGGTATGGGTGCTGTAAAGGATACAGAGAAAATCAATATGGTTGTTCAATTGGAAGAATGGGATATGCAAAAGGTCTATGATCGGTTGGGGATGGAAAATGAGTATATTAACATCTTAGGGTTAGATATTCCTTCTCTGAAAATTCCGGTTCGCCCCGGTCGTAACTTAGCGGTTATTTTAGAGGTTGCAGCGATGAACAACCGTCAGAAAAGAATGGGATACAATGCAGCAAAAACATTGAATGATCGCCTGATGGCAGGGATCAATGATGCAGAATTTTAAAAATGAAAGGAAGAAAGAAATGTATATCGGAATTGATTTAGGTGGAACAAATATTGCGGCAGGGTTGATCAATAAGGATGGTAAGATCATACGGAAAGACAGTGTGAAAGCGGGAGCAGAACGCCATTACAGTGAAATTATCAAGGATATGGCCGAATTGTCCAAAAAAGTAACACTGGATGCAGGATATTCTTTGGAGGATATTGAGTGGGTAGGAATCGGAAGCCCGGGAAGCTGCGACAGTGAAAACGGTATTTTGATTTATGCCAATAATCTTGGCTTTTTCAACACACCCATGAGAGCAGAGTTTCAAAAGCATTTTAATGTACCTGTGTATTTAGCAAATGATGCCGATTGTGCGGCATATGGGGAAGCGATGGCAGGAAATGCCAAAGATGTGGCTCACAGCATCACTGTTACATTGGGAACCGGTGTTGGCGGCGGTATTATTATTGATAATAAGATTGTTACAGGATTTAACTGCTGTGGCGGTGAATTGGGTCACATGGTAATCAGTATCGGTGGAGAAATATGCAGCTGCGGAAAACATGGTTGTTGGGAAGCATATGCTTCTGCAACCGCATTGATTCGTCAGACCTGTAAAGCAATGGAAGAAAATCCTGATTCTCTGATGTGGAAAGAAGCGGCATCGTTGGAGGAGGTTTCGGGCAGAACTGCTTTCGATGCAGCAAAGAAGGGAGATAGAGCGGCACAGCAAGTTGTGGATACTTACCTTCATTATGTTTCTGTTGGGATTAGTAATATCGTTACCATTTTCCAACCGGAAAAGGTTTTGATTGGCGGTGGGATTTCCAATGAAGGGGAATACATCTTGAAGCCAATCCGCGACTATGTAAGAAGTCATGATTATTGTAAAACCGATAAAAAGGCAGAAATTTCAACTGCTGCTTTGGCAAACGATGCAGGGATTATCGGAGCGGCATTTTTAGGAGCACAGTATGCCGGGAAATAAAGGAGAGAGTATGATGCAGAAACTGTTTGAAAAACATAACATTTCTTTTTCTGTGGATGAACCTATGTGCAAGCATACCTCTTTTCAAATTGGCGGACCGGCAGATTTGTTTGTTTGTCCTACCAATAAAGAACAATT
>SVJP01000069.1 GCA_015068925.1 Oscillospiraceae bacterium | reverse complement strand
TGTTTATCGATTCTGATTCTTCCTACAAATGGTTAATCGGAACATGGGAGTATCAGAATTCTGCGCCAATGAGAAGAAAAAAAGCATTGCCGGCATATCGGAATAAGTTGAAAAATATGTCGAGTGCAAAAGAAGTAAAACAATATAATTATCAAAGTGTTGAAGAATATACTGTTTTTGATATAGATAAAGACGGTGTAGAAGAATTAATTGTTAAAACTAGTAATTTTTTGTTTTTTTATACTTACTATGATGGTGAAGTAATTTATTTAGGAAATCGGGAAAGCGGTGGGCCGGCAAGTATTATAGGGGCAACAACCCTTGTAAGGGATTGGAATGGTGCATTGGTTGTTCATGATAGCTTTGATACAAGAAGAGTAATGTATTCTGATACATTAACCAGAATGTATCTGACAGGAACTGAGTTGACCAGCTATACTTATGCCCACTCAACATATTATTATGATAATTTCTGCACCTTGCCGAAAGTAGGAATGATGGATGCGGATGATTATTCTCTGTTATATTAATTTTGAATAAAAGAACAAGCCGACGGTTGATCCGTCGGCTTGCATTTTATGCTTCTTTACAAAAATACTGGTCATACCACAGCAAGAAGGAGAACACAGTCCAGATTTTACGGCTGTTGTCTTTTTTGCCTGCTTTGTGTTCGTCCAGGAGTTTCACAAGCTTGTCTGTATGGAAGAACTGTTTTGCGTTTTCGTTTGTCAGCTGTTCTTTCATGTAAGAATAATACTTGTCCTCCTTGAGCCATACGCGGATGGGAACAGGGAAGCCCAGCTTTTTCTTGTTGGCGGTTTCGGGGGGCATTGCCCTGAGTGCTGCCTTTCTCATTGCTACCTTGGAGTTTTCGGTGGTAACACGATAACGATAAGGAATCTTTCCTGCCAATTTCATAATTTCTTTATCTAAGAAGGGAACACGCAATTCCAGGGAATGAGCCATACTCATTTTGTCAGCCTTTAACAGAATGTCTCCTGCCATCCACATGTGAATGTCTAAGTACTGCATTTTGGTCACGTCGTCCTTATCCTTGACCTTATCATAATACTGCTTGGTCAGCTCTCTCGGATTGGGTGCATCGGTTTTGATTTTTAACAGTTTCTTTCTGTCTTTCACGCTAAACATATTGGCGTTTCCGATGAACCACCGTTCCACATCTCCTCCTCTGACAAAGAAGTTAATGCCGTGAACGGGAGGGAAGAGAGAAGCAATCCGATTGATTGCGTTTCTGAACCATCTGGGCAATTTACGGAAGGAGGCGGTATGAGCCGGCACCTGATAAATGGTGTAGCCTCCAAACAGCTCGTCTGCTCCTTCTCCTGATAATACAACCTTTACATGCTCTGATGCGATCTGACACACAAAATAAAGTGCCACCGCCGCAGGGTCAGCCAAGGGTTCATCCATCTGATACTGAACCTTGGGAAGAACATCCCAGTATTCCTCGGGGGTAATGACCTTGCTGATATTTTCCACATCAATATATTTTGCCAAATTTTTGGCATAGCTGATTTCGTTATACTTTTCATCGCCAAAGCCAACGGTAAAGGTTTTGTCCACATTGGCGCGGCATGCCACATAGCTGGAATCCACACCGCTTGATAAGAAGGAACCAACCTCAACGTCGCTGATTTTATGAGCTTCTACCGAACCGTCAAATTCCTTACTGATACGGTCAACCCATTCTTCCTCAGTCACCGATTCTTCCGCTTCAAACACAGGTTCCCAATACCGTTTGATTTCCATTTCACCGTCTTTGTACAGGAAATAGTGGGCAGGCTGTAATTTATAAACGCCTTCAAAAAAGCTTTCGGGTCCCGGAGAATACTGGAAGGAGAGATATTGCTCCAATGCTTTGGGATTTAATTTCTTTTCGAAAGAGGGATGTGCCAAAAAAGATTTAATTTCCGAACCGAATAACAGGCTACTACCCATTTTCGCATAGTACATGGGTTTAATTCCGAAAAAGTCACGGGCACCGAACAATTCTTTTTTCTCTTTATCCCAAACAACAAAGGCAAACATTCCCCGAAGCTTGTTCAATAATTCCGCACCGTATTCTTCATAACCGTGAAGAAGCACCTCCGAGTCGGTTGCGGTGGTAAAGGTATGTCCCTTTGCGATTAATTCCTCTCTGAGAGGTCTGTAATTATAAATTTCACCATTGAATACCAAAACCTTGGTATTATCTTCATTATAGAGGGGTTGGCTGCCATGGTCAAGGTCGATAATACTCAACCGACGAAAGCCTAAGGCAATATGCTCATCCACATATTGTCCGTCTGCATCAGGACCGCGATGAATGATTTTGTTCATCATACATTCCAATACGTTGCCCTGATCCCCGATTTCATTTGTAAATCCTACAAAACCGCACATGTTATTTTCATCCTTCCGTGCAATAGTATTCCTTATTATTATACCATGGAAAACCATAAAAGGCAAGGGTTTTTTGTGATATTCAAGCAAAAACCCACATGCATCAGCATGTGGGTTTCCTTGTTATGTATGAGTTTGATTATTGGATTGTTTCTGTAACGTAGTTTACTTCATTACCGGTATTCTTAATTTTATTATAGAAGTTAGCATAAGTTGTAGCCATATAAGGAATTGCCCAAATACCAACAATACCGCAAGTAATATAGGATAATAGGAACCAACCGTAGAATGACAGCGTAAGAACAAAATAATCCATTTTGTGTCCTTCCATCATGGCTTTGGATCTATTGATAGCTTCCAAAGCACCCATACCCGGATTTTCTGCTAAAATATAGTAAGCCATGGAATAAGAAATTCCTTTGATGATGCCGGGGATGACGAAAAGTAAGGACCACAACCCGGTGAATAATCCAACGAAAAACTGAGTTTTGAATGCACACCACAAATCCTGATAACCTTTGAATAAATCGCCAATTTCTACATTTTGTCCGTTTGCTACTTTGAGGTATACCATGATATAACCCAATGTTAACGGTGCAGTGATTACGATGAGTGATGCAACGGAACCTACAAATGGAATGAAACTAAGCACAAGCGATCCGCCAAATGTTACAAGCACCATAATCAGTGTTATGGCAAATAAAATTCCGATTTTCCCCTTGATTTGCTGTTTTGCGTTTTCTTTTAACTCTACTCTGTTCATAAAAACCCCCTCCTAAAATTTTAAAGTAGAATAATTTCAACATTATTGTATCATATTTGTCGAATTGTGTCAAGTTGTATTTGTGAAAATGATGATTTATTCCAATAAGTTTTTAGGCGGACGAGAGGGAAATTTTCTGTAAACGGTAAGAGTATCTCCTTGGCTGATTGCCAAAAAGACTTCTTTCGGGTGTTTGATTCCCTGTTTTTTCAGCTGTTCAGAAAGCCATGCTTCATCACGACCAATGAGACGAAGATGAACCTCCATCACCTTGCCGTCTAAAATCACATTGGCAGTCATACGGGAGGGTGCAGGCTTTTGTCCCATATCAAGAGGAGTCAAGGGAGAAAATTGAGATTTCGGCAAAAAAGAAAGCTTGCCGTTTGATTCAATCAGGGCATAGTCCAATTGGGATAAATCAAAGTAACCGTTTGAACGACATTCGGATAAAAATTCGTTAAGATCCAGTTGTATTTTTTTGAAGTTTTCTACCATAAGCTCTCCCTTTTGCAGTAACACAACAGGAGTTCCCGAAAGGATTCTTCTGGCAGGTAAAAATTTACAGGTAAGATGGCTGATGAGTAGTGCAATTGCGGCATATACGGTCATTGCCGTGACACCGTTTAACCAATGCACATCGGAATTTAACACCATTTCTGCTGCAATGGAACCGATGCTGATGCCGATGGTGTAATCAAAAAGAGTCAGTTGCTGCACCTGTTTTCTTCCCATTAGCTTGGTCAGTAAAAACAGGACAATTAACGATAAAATTCCACGGATAATGACTGCTAAGATTCCCAAAAAAATCTCCCCTTTCCTCAGGTTATGATACCCGAAAAGGGGAGAATTATCCGAATTAATATAACCGATATAACATTTGTGCCGCTTCCGCCCTGGTTACGGAATTGTTGGGACGTAGGGTTTTGTCCTCGTATCCTGAAATAATTTCGAGGGCAACCATTTGTCGCACAGCATCCAATCCCCATGAGGGAATTTCGTCAGCATCTGAAGCGGTTAAGACTTCTTTTGGATAGCCCTCTGTTAAGGCGCGACTCAGAACGGAGCAAACCTCTGTTCTGGTGATGGGGGCAGAGGAGTCAAATACTAATGTTCCGTCAATGGGACGACCGCTCATTAACCCTGCTTTTACGACTGCCTTAATGCTTGAAGCAGCCCAAGTGGGGAGAGAGCCTTCATCTGCCAGTCCCACCGATGCGGTAACAGGGGATATTTTTTTGAATTTTGCCAATAAGACAGCAAACTCAGCACGGGTCATCATTTGGCTTGGCCGATAATACAATCCGTCCAATTCCGAAAAACCGCTGATTAACCCTTGGTGATACAAGTAATTGACCGATGTTTTTGCCCAGTGCCCGTTCATGTCCCGAAATGGTTGGACGAGGGTTTTGGGATTACCCACTTCTAAGGTGGTCAGCATGGCAGCTTTTTTTCCTTTGCCTACTTTGAGAGTGACCTTGTGGAATTTTTCATCCGGCAACTCACAGGTGAAGGATTGACGGTCTTCCGAAAGCTCTATGGGCATATCCAATCGGTCCACCGTGAGAGAAATCCAGTCAAAATTCATTCCTTGAGTGGGAATCATGGTTCCTGTTACAATGCCGTCCTGTTCTGTCATGGACAAGTCCATAAAGGGAGATTCGTCGTCGGGTCCAATGACAGTAACGGGAATGGAAACCGTACGTTTTCCTGCCGAAACGGTGATGGTACCGCTGCCTGCAAATTCTCCTGCGGTAAAGGTTCCCTGTTCGTCTATGGTTCCTAAATTATCGGATACCGACCAGGTGAAGCATTTGTCGTTGGAGGTCAGGGCTTGGTGATGATAACGTGCAGACGCGCTTAAGGATACTTTGGCTTCAGAATCCACCGAAAGGGAAGAAATTTGTTTTTTGGTGCTTTCATTATAAATGGTGATACTGTCAGGTGTTTCCACTCCACGGTAGAGTCGGCGGTCAGAGGATATGGCACCTGACGTTACGGTGATGTACACATCTTCGGTACCAAAGGTGACCTTGTGATTTCCTTGATAAACCGCATCTCCTTCGATTTGATAAGTGATGTCAGAAGGTGGTGTTTGAGCATAGCCTGCCGAATCGGTTGCCTTTACCGTGAAGGTCTGAGAGGCACCGTTTAAATAAATTCCGCCGTAGGGATACAGATGCAGTTTTCCCACATCCCCTTGAGGGGGTTGGGTGTTAATCAATGCAAAAAAGTTGGAAACGGAGCGAAGACTTCCGTCAGACGGCGAATTTAAAATTGCCGATTGAGAGTTACCCGGATAAATTCCGTTTACTGAGGTGGAGCCGCCACCGTCCATATTGATGGCATCCACACAGCCTAATTCCAGCAGCCGTTTGGCAAGGGTGGTCAGGCGAATGCCGTAGCTTCCTGTTTGCCGTCCGTCAATAGTGTAAAATACCACACTTCCGTCCTCTTTGATTCCTACAGCTGTTCTGGGAGCGGCAGTATCGTCAATTCCTGTCATTGTTCCGTCTCTGAGTAACACGCCACCCACAGACCCTGTGGCATATTCCGCCGTTTCCCATAACCCTTCGGGGCAATTCACCGCACGGTTGGTAATGGTGACTTCTTCACCGATTTGCAAGGATTCCAACTGACGGTACAAGTCTTGATCTCCGTCTGCATGGAGCGTGATGACATATTTTCCTTCGGGAATGGGAACAGAACCATCGTGATAATCCACATCCTCCACAATCCCTGTGACCGATTCCCCAATGGCAAGCTTTCCTTCAATGGAGCCGATGACCACGTCCACACCCCAGCCGTTTGCACGGGTATCGGAATAATAATCGTCCGTCATCATATAAATTTTTGATGCAAGACGGTATTTGTTAATATTGGCAATGGGAATGGTCTGGGTTTCGGTTGTAAGCTCTGTTTTGATTTCCAGCCAGGATAAAAAAGCGGTGCCGTCTTTGCGGAATGCAATGGCATCCTGCCCGTCCTCACTTTTGGTCAGAATTTCTCCTTCTGTAATGGTATGTCCGATGGGGATACCTGTTTCCAGAGAAAAGAAATCTGCATTCATTCCCATAATGGGGGTCATCCCCTGTTCCTCCAGATAAGAGGTCATTTGGGGCAGAGTTTTTCTGCCGTATACCGTTTTACCGCTTGTGATAATGGGAACCACATTTTCGTTCGGGGTATAAGTAAAATAATGCTCGCTTTGATAGCCTACACCCGATTGTTTGCTATAAAATAAATTGCTGTTATAGACAACTCCGTCACCGAAGTCAAGAGCATCCACAAACAATTCATCTCCCAAAATGGAAGCAAATGCCGTGGTGCACACAAGAGTCAGGCATAGGGTAATCAGTAAAATTCGTTGTTTCATTACAGTAAATCCTCATTATAAATTGCTCGGATGCCTCCCACAAATTTTAAACGGGAACGGGCACAGTTGACCCTTGCTTCTCCAATGCTTCGCAAACTGCACCGAACGGGAACCGCAACGGGAGCCATGTGCATTCCGATTAAGGTTTCGCCAATGTCCATTCCTGCCTTTGCTTTTACTTCTTCAACCAATACAGGGGAAGAAAATGCCTGATATGCGGTGGTGGCAAAGGAGCCTCCTGCTTTCTTTTGGGGGATGGCATTGACTTGGGACAGATTGAATTTTTCTGCCGCCTCCTGTTCAATGACCAGAGCACGGTTTAAATGCTCACAGCATTGTGCCGCTAAGTAAATTCCGTGCTCTTGCAACACAGAATAGATTCCTTCGAACACTTCTTTTGCCGCATCTACGTCTGAGTTGGTTCCGATTTTGTTCCCCATAATTTCGCTGGAGGAACAGCCCACTACAAAAATTTCGCCCGATTTGATTTTGGAAATTTTCACCAATTCACGGGTGATTTCCATTGCTTGTTCTTTAATGTTCATTCTTGTTACTCCTTACTTGATTATATTTAATATTTGAGACAATTGTTTTACATAAAACTCTGCATTGCTTGCGGTACATTGGTGCACTGCAATGGTGACAAATCCCGCATCCTTGCCTCCTTGAATGTCTGCAAGGGGATTGTCTCCGATGACATATCCGATTTCGGGATGATTTGAGAGTTGTTTTGCATAGTCAAAAAATTCTTTTCTCGGTTTTTCATATCCGATGTGGGAAGAAACCGTAAAGTCGGTAAAATATTGCTTGATTCCCAACAGCTCCAGATTTTGTAAAATTTCGGGATAATTGTTGGTAATCAAATAGTTCTCATACCCCCGTTCCAAGCATTGTTCCAGAGTTTCTTTGGTGTCTTCATACAACTGATAATTGCTCACATCAATGAGAATTTCTCGTACCCGCTTGCAAATTTGGGGTAGATGGCTGGAGGAAACACCCTGTTGGATACAAAACAATCCGATTGTTTCGAAAAAAGAGTCCCACCACAAGGAACCGCAACGGTCAGGATAAGCTATTTGGGGTGTTCTCCAGGAATATGCCTGCTCCAAAAAGGAACGGGCGGACGCTTGGCTGACAGAGATTCCGCTTTCCTTTAACGCCTTGTCAAGAGCGGTAGAAAAAGATTGATTGGGGAAGGATAAGGTTCCGTCAAAATCCCAAAATAATGCTTTTGTCATGTTGGTGTTCTCCTATGCAAAAATAGCTCATCTTAAATTATATCATAAAATCCGTTACAATTCAAGAGGGGAAATCAGGATGCAAATTTTCTAAAATTTGTTACATTTTTACTTGCAGAGAAATAGAGAAATATGGTATGATAAAAGAAAAAAGGGAAGGCGGGAACAATTATGATGAAAATCGGCGTGATAGGAGCGGGGAATATTTCCAACGCCCATCTGGATGCTTATCAGAAAAATAAGAAATGTAACATAAAAGCCATTGCGGATTTGAATGAGAAACAGGCAAAAACGGCGGCAGAAAACTATGAAATTCCCGATGTTTATACCGATTACAAGGAGCTTCTTTCAGATCAGGAAATAGATGCAGTCAGCATTTGCACTCCTACTTTTACCCATAAACAGATTGTATTGGATGCCCTGAAAGCAGGAAAGCATGTGTTGTGTGAAAAACCTCCTGCATTGAATGCAGAAGAAGTCAGAGAATGCCGTAACGCTCAGAAAGAGTCAGGCAAGGTGTTAATGTTTGGGTTGGTTTGTCGGTTTTTCAATCAGACGCAATATTTAAAACAGTACATCGAATCAGGAAAAATGGGTCAGGTGATTTCTGCTGAGGCGGCTCGGGTAAAGCGTTGTTTTGGATATGAAAAATGGTTTGCAGACAGAAAAAAGGGCGGAGGATTTTTGCGGGATTCTGCTATTCATCAGCTTGACTGTGCTATGTATCTTATGGATTATCCCAAGCCCAAAACGGTAGTGGCAAGTCAGACCTTTTTAAATTCGGATTTGCCCGAAAAAATGTCTCAGGGAGAATCCAACTGGTTTTATCAGTCCTGTGATACCGGTGAATATGAAAACAATATCGAAACTGCCATTACAGGCTTTGTCACCTTTGAAAACGGTGCTTGTCTTCATGTAAAATCTGCCTCCGTTCTGAATACGGTGGAGTCGGGTTCTCATGTTGTCATGAATGGCGAGCACGCAGGAATCAAATATAATATGGATAATTTTGAAGTGAACCTTGTAGAGCTGGATTACGGTCCCTGCTTTAAAGAAAGCACTCCTCAGGTGTCCAAAAACAGTCCTTTCTGCAGTGAAATCAGTCATTTTCTTGACTGTTGCAAGAAGGGAACTGAATGCATCTGTAAGGTAGAGGAAGCGGAAATTCTCATGCAGATTATTGATGCCATGATTACCTCTGCCGACACGAGACAGCCTGTTGTATTTGATTAAAAAGAGAAAATTTGGGAAAGACCTCGATTGATTTCGGGGTCTTTTGGTTGTTGTGCACAAAAACAAGTTGTCAAATTTGGGAAAATTATATCTTGAAAACAGAAGAAAAATATGGTATTTTTAAATTAAGGATGGAAATTGTACCTAAACTATTATTGTAAGGAAAAACAATGGGTAAAAAGCGATGTGCAGTATTGCTGACTGTGATTCTGTTGGGGGTGATAGCCTTTGGCAAAATCTGAGTTTTTCACCGAATTGTTTTTTGATGAATAGATTAAGGAGGGATTACTATGAAAAAGATCGTATCTTTGTTGTTAATCATAATAGTGCTATTTGGCTCTGTTTGTCCTGTTTTAGCATTGGAACCTCCGTCTCCGTTACATAAACGGGTATCGTTGCGAAATGTAGACGAGTTGAAGGAATGGCTGGAAACGGAATCAGAAGATAATATTCGATATTCACAGAGTCCCGAACTATTTGAAAGTTTTCGCAAAAACGGTGAATTTTTAGAACCGTATTATCCTGAAATACCGGAGTATCAGTTGGAAAAAATAGATCCAAACGGAGATGAGCTTAGTTATACTTTCAACAAGTCTGGTGTAAAGAAGAGTATTTCAGTTCAGGTTATTGATGATGAATATGCACATTTGTTGCCTGACAATATGATTGAATATTTATTTCATACTTGTATTAATAGTTCGTGGAAGTATGAAGAACGTTCGTCGGAATTTGAATTATATCAATTTACTGTTGGCGATGAAATATTGAAGGGTGTTCTTCATAACGATGAATACCATAACAGTTATGGAATTTATTTTATAAAGGATAATTTTGTGGTTTGTACATCTATAAAACAAGAAACGGATGAATCGGAGAATATTGTATTTGATGTTTTGAACGGACTTTCCTTTAAAAAGCATACCATTGAAGATCGTCCTAAAGCAGGTGGGTATGGGGATGTTTTGATATCCAGAAATCAGATAGAGGGTTATCAAGGTGTTGGAACGAAATATACTACCGTAAGTCAAGAGGAATATAATACCCATGAAACAATCAAGGAATTTGTTTTGTCTAGATTACATTTGGGACCCATGTATTATATGCTTGCTTCTTATGAGATTGTAAATGAGGAATTTGTTTCTGCAGTTGAGGGTACAAAAGAAAATCCCAAGGGAATTGACGGAAAATACTCTTATCAGGTAAAATTATCTCTGGGAGATGCAAAACCGGAATTGACTTGCCCGCTTTCAGTGACAATTAAAGCAAAAGAATTTCAAGATATTGCCGAGTTGAAATGGATTGAAAATCAGGTAACCGCCAATGTAGTGCAGGCAGAGGATTCGGTGAATCAGCTGATGATCGTTGCCTACAAGGACAATATGATGTTAGAGGCAAAAACGGTGGATGCTGTAGGAACGGATGAAATTACCACACAGATTCCTGAGGACGCAAACCGTGTTAAGGCGTTCCTTTGGGAAAAACCGGAGCAACCTGAGGCACAGACCTATAAGCTTCGGAGCATCACTCCCACCTATGCACTTTCCTTAAATCCTCAATGTCCTGCATGGGAACTGACCAAAAACGAACAAGGCGAGTGGGAATAAACAAAATTGCGGAGCACTTAGCGACAGCCACATAAGGAAGTTTTTTATGGAGTAGTTCCAAAATCAAGGAACTACTCCATTTTCCTTGTTATCCGACCTTATACATCTGCGGATTTTCTTGGATTTTATTTATTATATCCAATATTTCTTTTTCATCAGGAATATCAATC
>SVJP01000068.1 GCA_015068925.1 Oscillospiraceae bacterium | reverse complement strand
GCTCAAATCAATCGGCGGGTAGTGGAGGCAACAAATAATGGTTTCACAGCCTCTTGCACTTTCCAACGAAAGCTGCAATCGCTGAAGCTCACGTTCCCAAAGATGGGAGTCTTCAGCCATGTTACCATGATTCCACCAACCCCTTGTTCCGCATATCCCCGTGTTTTCCCGGAAATAGCTGTTATTATACAAAAAGTGAAGGGAGGTCAATTCCTTCTCCTCCACATATTCACGCATTTTCTTGGCTGTGGTCCACCAATAATCATGATTTCCCTTGCCAATGATTTTCTGCCCGTTTAGCTGATGAATAAAACGAAAATCTGCTTCTGTTTCCTCAAGATAGGTTGCCCAGGAAATATCTCCCGGCAATAACACCCAATCCTCAGGACCGATTGCTTCATTCCATTGCTCCATCAATCTGGTTTCATAATCTCTCCAACCGAACACTTCCATAGGCTTATCGGTACCGAAGGAAAGATGCAAATCAGAAATCGCATACAACCCCATCGGTTAAATCCCCAAAAAGCCGCTGACAGCACCATACATACCGTCTTTATCCACAACGCCGTCAAACCGCACAGGCAACTGCTCCAGCTCTTTCAAAGAAACAGGCAGCTCCAACCCTGTTTTATCAGCCAAATTGTACAACAACTGAAATTCGGAAATCTGATCGGTTTCACTTCCCAAAGCACGGCTGACACAGGCATTAAACTTAAAAGGACTTGCAGTGGATGCAATCACGCACTTTGCCGTATCTCCTGTTTGGGTAACATATTTTTCATACACACCGTAGCCAACTGCCGTGTGAGGATCCATCACATAACCGTTTTCTGCATACATTTTTGCAATCATCTGTTCTGTTTCTTCATCATCGCAACAATCCGCCCAAAGCAATTCCTGTAATCTGTGTTTCAATGTATCAGACACTTGATATTTTCCTGTTTCGGACAAATGCTTCATCAAATCACAAACCGTTTCTTCATCACTCAGATGATACAACAATCGTTCCAGATTACTGGAAATTAAAATATCCATGGAAGGAGATTCGGTTACATAAAAATCACGGTTTTTATCATACACGCCGGTACGGATAAAATCGGTGAGAATGTTGTTCTGATTGGAAGCACAAATCAGTTTTCCGATGGGCACTCCTGCTTTTTTTGCATAGTAAGCGGCTAAGATGTTTCCGAAATTACCGGTAGGAACCACCACATTGATGGTTTCACCCAATTTGATTTCCCCTTTGTCTACCATTTCACAATAAGCATGGACATAGTACACAATCTGCGGAACCAACCGCCCCCAGTTGATGGAGTTGGCAGAAGAAAAATCAAATCCGCTTTCATTCATTTTTTCACGATATGCTTTATCGGTAAAAATCTGCTTTACAAAGGCTTGCACGTCATCAAAATTACCCTTGACGCCCGATGCAAACACATTATCACCCTTTTGGGTTACCATTTGCAACCGTTGAATCTTGCTGACTCCTTGGTCGGGATAAAACACGGCTATCCGTGTTCCTTCCACGTCGGCAAAGCCTGCCAATGCAGCCTTCCCCGTATCCCCTGAGGTGGCAACCAGAATCACTACCGTCTTATCCTGACCCTGTTTTTTCATTGAGGTGGTCAGAAAATAAGGTAAAATCTGCAATGCCATATCCTTAAATGCACAGGTCGGTCCATGCCACAGCTCCAAAAAAGAAACCTGATTGGTCACAACACAAACGGGTGCAATTGTTTCAGAACCAAAATGCTCAACGGTATAAGCACCGTTGACGCAATGCTCAATTTCTTCCGTTGTAAAATCTGTTAAATAATCAGAAAGAACCGCCATAGCGCGCTGACGGTAGGTCATATTCAGAAGCTTTTTCACCTCAATGGACGGAACACTTTCAGGAACAAACAATCCTCCGTCCTCTGCCAGACCTGACAAAATGGCTTTTGAAGCTGTTGCCACATTTTTTTCATTTCTTGTACTATAATAATGCAAGCTCGTCACCTCGCTTAAATTTACTTTTCGTCATTCTATTATCATACTACAAATTTCCTGATTTGTAAAGGGTTTTTTGCATTTTTGATAAAAAATCTCCCCATTTTTTGGTTTGGAGAGATTTTTCTTGTATTTCTTTATTCAATTCAGTCAAATCAAGACATTTTGCCCCTTTGGTTTCTTTGTTAATAAATTGCTTCATTCAACTCCGTAATCCCGTCAATACGGAATAAAAATGCAGGGACAGAAGCCAGGGTACATTCTTGGAACGTGCCGTCTTTGATATATTCCAAACCGTAAAAACGGTCTTTCAATTCTTCCCCTTTTGTGCTGGTAACGGTTTTGCCGTGTACCATCCATGTGGAGGTATCAAACACCTTCAGCTTTCCGTTTTTCAATGCATCTTCTGCTTTTTCCACCGCTTCTTCAGTTCCTTTGGCTACACATGCAGAATTAAGCTCTGTAATTCCAACCACACCTTTTTTATAGCCTTCCGACCAGTCCACCGGAATTTCAGTACCGTCCATCACGCTTTTCACCGCCATGGTAATATAAGAATTCCAATCCACAAAAACAGAGGTCAATGCACAGGTAGGAGCCTGTTCCGTCATTGGCATATGCGCTCCTACAAAGGGAACTCCTGCTTCTTCGCAAACATCGGCAATGGACATGGTATCCGTATGATGACTCATCAAAACACAGCCATTTTCAATCATCATCTCCGTAGCTTCCCTATCCGCTTTTTTCCCTGCCCAATAACCGGTATAGGTAACATCCATCGTCACAGAATCACACACCGATTTTGCGCCCAGATAAAAGGCAGTATAGCCCGAAATCACTTCCGCATAAGTAAAGGAGCCAACATATCCCATTTTTGCTTCATCAGGCTTGATTTTTTTCTGTTTTATCATTTCGTTCAGCTTCATGCCGGCAACAATCCCCGATACATAACGGGCTTCGTAAACATCAGCATAAAAATTATGAACATTATCAAGCTCGCAGCTGGATGCCTGATAACCGCCCAAATGGCAAAACTGCACCTCGGGATATTCCATTGCCGCCCGAATCATATAGTCCTCATGACCATAGCTGTTCGAGAATACAATATCACAAAACTGGTCAGCCAAATCCGTTGCCGCATGGTAGGCTTTTTCCGTGGAGGTTACATTCCATTTAATGATAATCTGCTCGTCAGTTAGTCCTAATTGTTCCTTCATTTTCATTGCCGCTTCATAATGGGCGTTGGCATACGCATCATTTTTATCACCGCTGAAAATAAATCCTACCTTCAAATAAAAATCTTCGTCCAACGCCATCCGAACTTCCTCTTGCACAACTTCGGAACTACTGCA
This sequence comes from Oscillospiraceae bacterium, assembly GCA_015068925.1. Lineage (GTDB taxonomy): Bacteria > Bacillota > Clostridia > HGM11514 > HGM11514 > SIG438. The sequence goes on along the minus strand of SVJP01000068.1, from coordinate 7,575 downwards.
CGCCACCGAAGAAAACACCAATAGAAAAACCAAAATCACCGCAATTGCTTTTTTCATGTTAGAATCCTCCTACAGTCTTTCAATACAAACCTCTTTTCTATTGTATCAAACAACAAAAAAAATTACAATACCTAATCCTCAAAAATTTCAAAAATTTCTGTTGTCTACAAAATAACAGTCTCCAAAAACGACAGCAAAACCTGTTCCATCTCACCGTAATTGTTAGCTCCATTTACCTTTCCTTTGATGCCGTTACTTCCCGGAATACCCTTCAAATACCAACAAACATGCTTCCTTGATTCTAAAATACCGATATGACTTCCCTTGTATTCTATCAGCATTTTTGTATGCTCCAATGCTTGCATGATTCGTTGGTGAGGAGTCGGTGCCTGACCGCCCTTCAGCTCACTGAAAATCCAAGGATTTCCCATGGCACCGCGACCTATCATCACACCGTCACAACCGGTTTCTCGGATGATGGATTCATAGCCTTCTTTGTCTGTTACATCTCCGTTTGCAATCACGGGAACAGACACCGCTTGCTTAATTTTCGCAATTTCTGACCAATCAGCACGTCCGCCATATTGCTGTGCTCGGGTTCGCCCGTGAACGCAAATGGCATCCACACCCGCATCTTCTAATATTTTTGCAACCGTAACTCCGTTGATTTCTTCCCAACCCAATCGGATTTTTGCCGTCACAGGACAATCTACCGCATCTTTAACCGCTGCAACAATTTCGCCGCAAAGCTCAGGTGTCTTCAAAAGCGCACTGCCGTCACCGTTGTTGGCAACCTTGGGTGCAGGGCAACCCATATTAATATCCACGATATCCGCTCCGTTTTCTCTCACATAAGCAGCTCCTGCCGCCATTACCTCAGGCTCATGACCGAAAATCTGGGCGGCAAAGGGTCTTTCCCCTTCGTGATACAACAGTCCCTTCGTTTTTTTATCACCATAGGACAACGCCTTGGTACTAATCATTTCAGAATAAGTGAGTTTTACCCCGAACCTTCTGCAAATAAGCCGAAAGGGATAATCCGTTACACCTGCCATGGGCGCAAGCAAAACAGGGGAATTTTTCAACAATTCTCTCATACCTTTTTCCTCTGACAAGGGGATGTAAAATATCCCTCTAAATTCAATTTCCAAACACCGGATTCTTGTTGCAAGAACTCTAATTTTCGCAACAATCCCTGAATGGATTCATTATAACAAACAACCTGTTTTGCACCCTGTAAATCCACTTTATTCAAAATAGCTTTACCAATAAAAAACGCTAACTCCCAATCCTGTTCGTCCACCGTAATGATTTCAAGAATTTCCGCATGAGTGTCATCCAGACGATAAATTCCCAAACCTGCAAAGCCGTCCTCATCTGCTGTCATAATGCCGGTTTGAGGAGTTAACTGCAGTTCTTTTCCGTGTTGCTCCAAGCATTCCTTGATAAAATAATAATCCTCCGGTATTGCCGGTCTGATTCGAAACATGACAATCTCTCCTTCCATCGTTATTATTATACCTTATTTTCCGCTTTTTGTCAAAGAAAAAAGAAATTGTTAAAATAAGTTTTGAAGTGCAAAGCATCAATTACACTTTGGAATCTTTAAAAGCATTTCAATAAAATCTAAAAAGGTTACCTCCGATGGCAACCTTTGCAGACTTAAAAAAGCAAAGCTATGAAACTTGTCAAGATTCGATAATAAGTAAAAATCCCCGTTCTTACGAACGAGGATTTTTGGTGCAGAAGACGGGACTTGAACCCGTACGACCTTACGGTCACTACCCCCTCAAAGTAGCGTGTCTGCCAATTCCACCACTCCTGCATACAACAGAAATAGTATATCAGCATTTTGAGGATTTGTCAAGTCCTTTTTACAATTTTCTTATTTTTATTTCAAAGGAATACCATTGGCATCGGTTTTATCATCCTTCACCAAAATCATAATTCCTTCCACTAAGCCCCAGATAGACATTGCAAATGAAGCAATACCGCAGGTCAACAAACCGCCAATCAAGCTCACCAAAAGTTGAATCAAAGCACGGCTGTTGAATCCCAAATAGAAATTATGAATACCTAAGCCGCCCAAGAAAATACCCAACAAACCTGCTGTCAGTTTCGATTTCTGAGCATCACCTGCAGGAACCGATTTTTTACTTGTCAATGCAACACCGCAATTGGTACAAAAAGTTGCATTGGGAGCTACCGATACACCGCATTGATGACAAAATCCTGCTCCTTGACCGACTCCAACCCCGCATTTTACACATACCGCTGCAGTATCAAGCATTTCATTTCCGCAATTTTTACAAAACATTTTATTTCCTCCTAAAAATTATATTTTCCTTTTGTATCCGGTTTCGTCCGCTTATGATGACAACAAAACACGACACTTTATACCAATTATAGTATATTTTTTGAAAAAAATCAAGCTTTTTTAAACTTTTTCTCTTTTATACACAAAAAAAGGGGGTATTTTTCGTCATAATTACAGAAAAAGCTGGTTATCTTGAAGATTTCATTTCTTTTTTTCGGGGCAAAGACACCATCACACCCACTACCATCAGTCCAAACCAAATTAAAATCAATGGATTCCAGCCGATATCTGCCACGGCATTGGCAAATAAGGAACTGGAAATGGCAGCAGAAGCATAGCTGACAAAATCCAAAAATCCCGTCGCACCCGAAACCATTCCCGTATCACGAAGGCTTGGGCAATAACGGCTCCAAAGCATGGTTGCTGCCGTGTTATTTGCCATAATGGCAAGCACCATAAAAATAATATTCAATACAGGTTGCTTCACCAAAAATACCAATAAAAAAGAAACGGCACTAAAGGAAAATCCAATCAAAATGGTTACATCCATATTATGATGCAATCGTTCATACAAAAATACTGCAATAAAGGTAGTAAGGGAAATCACTAAGGTTGCTGCAGTAAAAACAGAGGCTGCTTGTTCTGAAGAAAACCTGAGATACTGAGATATGTAAGTAGGCAACCAAAATACCACTGTGGTTCTGATGACACCGGTTAAAATGGAAATCAATGTAAATTTAATAATTCTGTGTTGAATCAAAACCTTAATACTTCCGCCCTTCTTTTGCTCTCGTTGATACTGATTGTATTTCACAATGCCCTTTTTTTCAAAATACAAAAATATCAAAAAACAGACTGTTCCCATAACAAACAAGGCGACGCTGCTCACAGTAAATACAGAGCGCCAAGCCAAAAAGGAAGCCACAAGACCTGCCAGAGGTGAACCGAAAAAAGAAGCAAAGGTATACCCTAAGCTACATCTGGTTGCATAAACAGGTTCTGTATTTTCCGCCACTACCTTAGTCATAGGACCGTAAATCATAGAGAGAAAAAAGCCCGTTAATCCATATACAACCAATGCCGACAAAGAAGATGGAGTCATAAAAGGAAATGCCAAATTACAAACACCTGCTAAAATCAAACCAAAGCTAATCATATATCTGGCTTTCATTTTATCTCCGATGATACCGTTAATCAATTGTCCCACTGCATAAAAAATAAAAAAAGCAGAAGAAACACTTCCGATGTATTCGGTGGAATATCCTTTTCCTTCCAACATCTGTGGTGTAACGGTGCTTAAGATGTTTCGGGCAAAATATACCGCCAAATACGAAACAGAGCATAACAAACCAATCATAAATGCATGTTTTACCTTCTCATTTTTCAACCAATTCATCTTTCTTTTCTCCTAATCGTTGACACTGTGTGTATTTAATATTTCTGACATTTTAAAGTAACGTTCTTCTCCCCTGTCTCCCAGTTTTGACCGCAGATAAGCGCAAAGGGAGTCAATCAAAAACAATGCCGACAAACGAATTTCCGGTGTGTTGGTACTGATAGAGCTGCCGCTGGAGGTAATCAACAGCACCTCATCTGACAGCTTCGCCAAAGGTGAATTGGGGTTTCTGGTCATACCAATCACAGTCACTCCATTCTTCTTTGCAATCTTTACCCCATCCAAAACATCCTTGGTTTTTCCGGAAGTAGAGATTGCAATGACCAAATCTTGTTCATTCAACATAGATGCCGAAACAGGACACATGAGAACATCGTTTACATATTTTGCAGATAAACCCAGTTGCATCAGCTGAGAATAAAAATCGGTGGCGATAATCCCCGATTGCATAATACCGTACAAATCGATATTTCTTGCATTTAAAATAATGTCTACCACACGTTGCAGCGTTCCTTCCCCATTCAATTCCGCTGTATTGGAAAATGCAGTAGTCACCTCGTGAATGGATTTTTGCAACACATCCTTGATGCCGTCTCCTCGCTCAATCAAGCTGAAAGGCTTAGGAGAAAACTCGGTCATCTGTTGCGCAATTTGGAGCTTCAAATCCGTAAAACCGGAATTCACCATCTTTTTCGCAAAATTATTGATACTGCCTTGGGAAACACCTGCCACATCAGAAAGCTCCGCCATGGAATAACTGATAAAGGTTTTGGGGTCTGCTAAAATCAAATCTGCAATCCGCTTTTCCACACTGCTGTAAAATGCTAAATTCGCCTTCAATTTTTGAAACAAATTCTCCAGATTAACCACCTCTATGCAAAACTCATTTTCAACTTCGACAAAAATGAGTATAACACAATTTCAAAAAATTGTCAAGGTCTTTTTGTCAATCATCCGGCAAAAGTTTCGCCCCTCATTTGTTCTTTATACTTTCTCACTCGTTCCTCTTGTATCCGCTGCGCCAGCAAATCATCTTCGTCCATCACTTCATGAGAAGAAAACGAAGAAAATTGTGGAATTCTTTTTTCTTTTGTTTTGTATTGTTTTTCTATTTCTCTTTTATTATTTATATTATAACTCACAGTATCAGTCACACAATCAGTCACAGTACCAGTCACAGTATCACTCACAGCACCGTTCACACAATCGGTTTCGGGTAAAAAATTTTGTGAACGATATTGTGACTGCATGATTTGCTCCAGACTTTTCAATTGATAGACTCTATGCTCTCCCGGTTTGTAGGGAGAACAAACCAACAATCCTGCTTTGATTAATCCTTTTCTCGCATTGGCTAAACCATTCTGACTCATACTGCAATCAACACAGAGTAATTTATCAGAAACAGTAAACTTTTTCCCTAATCCCACACAGTTAGATGCCATAAATAAAGCATCCCAAAGAACGATTTCTCCTGTAGTCAAATGATACGTTCTTTTAAATTTTGCAAAGTATAGTTTTTCTGTAATGAAATTCATAACAACACTCCTCTTGTAATTCATTGGACAGTTTTTTGCCCCTATACTTTTATTATAACACAGAAAAGTTGCTATAAGTTGTGGACATAGAAAGGCTTATGCCCCGGAGCAAGGAGGCTAAGCCATGAGTGGTAATCTTCCCTACGGAAAAATAAATTCAATGAAAATCGGAACGATTTTCCACCACAATGAATTTCGAAGAAATTCAATTCACGGAGCGAAACGAGAATTCATGACCGCTCTGCTTTCAATTCATGCAAACATCGTTTGCAATTCATTTGTTAAAAGTTCTTGCAATTTCTTGTATCCTATGCTATAATAAAATTGCCAAGTCAATTTAATAAATTCCATGACACGGACTATGTTTTGAAAAAAATGTAGGCTCTGTTTTTCGTTCCGTGTATATGGATGAATTGGCTTGGCGGCGCAGAGCGTACCGTTTTTTTGTGCATTGCATCTGCGATGCACTTTTTTGTTTTCTGCGCTGTCAAGCCAAGGCGGAAAGGAGGAACAAAGAGCATAAGGTTATTTCCATAAAAAACGGCAAAAAGAAAACTTCGGAAGTCGCTAAACTAAAACAAGGAGCAAAGCCTTAACGACCTTGCTCCTTCGCTCTTCTTTTTCATCATTATTTTGCCGCTTTTTGAATCAGCAACACTTGTTTTTGCATTTCCAAAACATCAGATGTGCAAAACAGGGACGGTTCTCCCTTCAGTTCCTTCAGGAAATCCTGCAATAGTGCAGGTTCCCATGCACCGCAGGGAATGGTCTCCGCCTCGGAACGGAATACATACAAATTGCCGTCTTTTAAGCAAAACCGTACCATTCCTTTTGTTCCCCACAGGGTAAACTCCCAATAAGAGGGAAGCATTTCCGAGCATTTGGGTGCCGCATAAGAGACATCGGCAGTCACCGCAATTTCTCCTAACTTCACCATAAACTGAGCGCAATCGTGAAAGCCAGGTTCCTGTGTTGCAAAGGCATTCCAGGTTCTGGCACAAATTACCTCTGTCAGATTTTCTCCCGTAATCAACCGAAGCAAATCAATGCCGTGAATGGCAATATCATTGATGGTTCCGCCGTGCTTTCCGTCTTCAAAATACCAATTGGGACGAACTCCGTAATCCAGACAATGCTGACCGTTGAAAGAAGCAATGTGAATGGTTCCTAAGCTTCCTGACTGCACCATTTCCTTTACCTTGCCAACCTGAGGCATATATCTCAAATCAAGCATGCAACACACCTTCAACCCTGTCTGTTCAGTTAAAACACGAATCTCTTCCAATTCATCCAAATCGGTGCAAAGAGGCTTATCGGCAATAACATGCTTTCCTGCCTTCAAAGCTTCTATAATCCGTTTTCCTCGGATGCCGTAATAATCTCCGATTGCCACCACATCCACACTGTCATCCTTTAACAATGCATCATAGGAATCATAAGAAAACGTAATTCCTTTATCCGCTTTCATTTGTTCTCTTACAGCCCCGTTTTCTTCAAAGCATCCCGCGAGATTCACTTCATCACTTGCCAGCACGCTGTCATAAAGACCGAGAATATGACCGTGACGAAAGCCTGCAAATGCAATATTCATGTTGATTCCCCCAATCTGCGGACTCTTTCTTCTGTTCCGGATTTCATCGCACGTTCAATGGCATTCATCACAAACACAGGTGCCATAAAATCTTCATAGGATTTGGGCTGGTCTTTTCCCAACAGAAGGTCATAGAAGGCATTAAATTCTTTTTGGTAGCAACCGTCAAGGGTATAAGCACCACCGTGAAGCTTCTTTTCAAAACTGACCACTGCACCGTACAGATAGGACTGATGGCTATAGGTCAGATTGACAGTATATTCCCCATAGGTAACATCACAATAAATTAACTCATCCTTTTGGTTGGCTCTGACAAAGTCAGGATAATATCCAAACAGTTCGCACATTACCTCAACCAGATGCTGAGCATAAAAGAAGAAATCGCCGTAAGGATTTTGCAGATTGACGGGAGCTCTTAAGTAACCGCCGTACACTTGCCCTTCTTCTCCCGATTGAATCATTTCTTTCAGTTCCTGCACCAAATTGGCATGGGCACAGGAGGAGCCGCCGCTTACTTTGATGCCCCGTTTCTTCAAGTCCTGATAAAACAAATTGGCATCCTCTTCTGTTACGGTAATGGGTTTGTCAATAAACATAGGAATCTTGTCATCCAAATAGGGCTTTGCATATTTGTAATGATTGGCACCGTGACGGGCTGTAATAATCAATCCGTCCAATTTCCCCGCAAATTCATCATAAGAGGAAGCGCCGTAAACGCCATATTCCTCACACAATT
>SVJP01000067.1 GCA_015068925.1 Oscillospiraceae bacterium | reverse complement strand
GGTGTATTTTCACCATGATACATTTCGTCATCTGCGTTATCATTGCACACCAAAGGAATGTAACTTTTGTCATTATTCTTATTTTTGTCGGGGCGGGGCTAAGTGCCAAAGCTATGCGAAATACCAATCCTTTTTGAGAGCTGATCCGTCTTGTCCGTTCATAAATTGAATAAGGGATCAGCATTGTTATAAGAGATTGGTTGTTTAACGAATATCATCATATATCATTTCCGGTTCTGATAGCAGTAACTCCGGATTTTCTAAGAAACGTTGGAATTTTTTAAATGCACAGGCATAATAATGTCCGTCGCAAATGCGTTCATCACAAGTGATAGTACAATCTATCACTCTTCTTTTTTTTGCAGTACCGTCTTTTGTTATTTCGTACTCGGTTCGTTTAGCACCCATGGCAATGAACAAAGGCAGATTTCCGAAGTTATATAAATGATGAACAATGGGAGGCATTCCCAATGAACCCATATTGGTGATGAACATAGATCCGTGAAAGGGACTTAATTTTGTTAAAAAACGGGGAAGCAGTCCGAAATAGTCCATTAGTTTTAAAAGCCATACTGTGAATTTTAAAACGATACTGGGCAAATGAACTAACACTCTTGCTGCAGTATCCATATTGTTTTGATCACCAATTTGTCTGTTTTCTGTGATCGCTTCACAAAGCTGGTGATAAATCGTTTCGATTGTATCCTTTGGTGCGAGCTCTAATTTCAATACTGTTTCAGGTGCATTCAGTTTCATTTCCTTTTTCATCACCATACAAATTTCAATTCCGTTTCTGGCAAAAAGACGTTGACCGCGAATAAAACGGTTAATTCCCGGAAGCTGAGAAACAACTCGTACGTAAGAGGCCATAAAGAAATGAATCATTCCCAATCCTGTCATACCATCTGCTCTTTTTTGTTTGATTAATGCTTCACATTTTTCAATATCAATTGTTGCAAAAAATACATTAGATGCTCCTGTTCGCGTTGGCATAATAAAAGGCGAAACCGCATCCATTGGAATAGAACTTTTAATTCTTCTTCCTTCCCCCATAAAAATACCCTCTCTTTTTTATTATTTATGTAAATTGTATCATACATTTCGACAAAATACAAGAAAAATTTCAAATTTGTAATGGTTGAAATGCTGTAATTATTATGTTATAATAATATCGGAGGTGGTAAAATTGAAACAAATTCACTTAAACAGGACTGATTTGAATGTCAGTAATGTGGTAATGGGAACAGATTCGCTTGGTTCTCTTGTTGATGATGTTTTGTCATACAAATTATTGGACTGCTATACAGAGCAGGAAGGAAATCTGCTGGATACAGCTGAATGTTATGCTTATTGGACAGAAGCCGGACGTCGTTCCAGCGAAAGGTTAATTGGTCAATGGTTAAAAGACAGAAAGAATCGTCATGATATGGTCATTTCTACCAAAGGCGGTTTTTATTTGTATCAAACTCCTTCTCGATTGTCTGAACGGGAAATTTTTGAGGATTTAGAAGGAAGTCTAATAAGTCTTGGGACAGATTATATTGATATTTACTGGCTTCATCGGGATGATGAAACTGTGCCGGTAGAAGGAATTATGGACACGTTGGCAAAAGCGGTGAAACAAGGAAAGGTTCGCTATATTGGTGTTTCCAACTGGAGTTGTAAGAGAATTGAAAAGGCAAACCACTATGCAAAACAAATGGGTTATCCAACCTTGATAGCATCTCAAATTCAGTTTAGTCCTGCACATCCCAATGTGGAAAAAAACGAGCCCGATTTGGTATTGATGAATGAACGGGAATATGATTACTTCAAAACACATGATATGGCGGTTTTTGCTTTTGCCGCTCAAGCAAAAGGATTTTTTTCTAAGTATGACAAAGGCGGAGAAGAAGCGCTGTCTCCCAAAGCAAAGCTCCGTTATTTGAATGAAGAAACCTTGAAACGGTATGAACGGTTAAAACGGTTAAGCAAAGAACATGAATGCAGTATCGGAAGTATGGTGATAGCCACACTCATCAGCAATACAGACTTTTTGACCCTTCCCATTATCGGCTGCAAAACAGAAGAACAGTTGAAAGATTCCTTGTGTGGAGCCAATGTGATATTAAGTCAATCAGAATTAAACTATGTTTATTGCGGTGAATGATAAAAGCTTTATCTGATTTATAATTAAGAGAAAAGACGAAGAGGGAGAATCTTATGAAAAATATTCAGATTCATCAATATGAAATTCCGGTAGCGGGAATTAAGAAAAAAACAATTTATCATTTTAGTGATGTGCATTTATCTTTGTATGATGAAAAAAGCTCCGAAGCCGAAACGGAACGTGCTAAAGTGAGAACGGGCGAATGGGAAAACACAAGAAAACATTTTGCCAACATGCATCAGGAAATTTATTGTGAAGAAAATTTAGAAACAGCGGAAACTTATTTTCAAAAACTAATTGCTCAAAGTAATAATGGGGATTTTTTGTTGATAGCAGGGGATATCAATGATTATTATAACGGAGCCAATTTTCGCTGTGTTAACCAAATGTTGAAACAATTGGAAGTTCCGTTTCTGTATGTATCGGGGAATCATGAGTTTTTAGATGCAACTCCGAACGACCCTATGTTTGACTTTTTAAAGCAACCCATTCAGGTGTTGGAACAGGAAGATTTGATTGTGGTGGGAGTGAATAATTCCAATCGACTGATTTCTTCTGAACAAAATAATAAATTGTTGGAAATTTTGAAAATGGGGAAGCCGGTTGTCATTTTAATGCATATTCCCGTTTTGACTGCGGAAAACGAAGCAACACTAAGAGAATGCGGCGAATATTTTTATATCAATTATGATGGTGCTCCAAAAGAAAATTTTGAGTTTGTTGAAATTTTAAAAGAAAATGCACAAACCATACTTGGTGTATTTGCAGGTCATTTGCATTTTGGAAATGTAAGTGTGATTGCCCCCGGTTTGATGCAATATGTTTCCTCTCAAGGGATTCTCGGAATTTGCAACAGGTATGTGATTGGTTGCGATTAAGCAAACATCTTTTATTTTTTAGAAAAAGAGGAAAGAAAATGTCAAAGAAAAAAGAACGGAATACAAAAGGGAAAATTATTACTGCCGCATGGGATTTGTTTTACGAACAAGGATATGAAGATACAACGGTAGAGGAAATTATCGAAAAATCGGGAACTTCCAAAGGCTCCTTTTATCATTATTTTGAAGGAAAGGATGCTCTTTTGGGCTCCTTGTCCTATATATTTGATGAAGAATATCTGAAGCTTCAGGACAGTCTGGATAGTTCTATGTCCTGTTTTGACCAACTGTTGTATTTAAATCGGGAATTGTTTTTCATGATTGAAGACAGAATCGACATTGACTTGCTGACTCGGCTTTATTCTACTCAATTGATTACCAAGGGAGAAAAGCATTTGCTGGATAACAAAAGAATTTATTATAAACTACTGAGGAAACTTGTAACAGAAGGACAGAAAAAGAAAGAGTTGACTGATACCATGACCGTAAATGAAATTGTAAAATTATATGCCATGAGTGAACGGGCATTAATTTATGATTGGTGTATTTGTAACGGTGAATACTCTCTTTCTTCTTATGCCAAACGGGTCATGCCTATGTTTTTGTCTGAAATTCGTCTATAAATCCGTCTTTTAATTTTTCTTTTATTTTAGGTATATTTTTGATTTTTGGAGAATTTAGTACAGACTACAGTCTAAACTTAATTCTCTATTGATTTTTGTCAAAAACTGTGATATAATAGTATGCGTACAAAAAAATGATGCAGAAGGAGTGTATTTATATTATGGATATTTTTGCATTTGTACTTTATTTTGTGGCAATGATTGCTATCGGTTTCTTCTTCTTTATTAAGTCGAAGAATGTCAGTGAAAAGGACTATTTCCTGGGTGGACGCGCGATGGGTCCTTGGGTCACTGCAATGAGTGCACAGGCATCGGATATGAGTGCTTGGCTTTTGATGGGCTTGCCCGGCAGTATTCTTGCTTTTGGATTTGGTCAGGCATGGATTGGAATTGGTTTGGCGATTGGTACTGCAGCAAACTGGATTTTGGTTGCGAAGAGACTTCGTAAATTTTCCAGAGCATCAGGCGATGCCATCACACTTCCACAGTATTTGTCCAATCGTTTTTTGTCCAAAAGTCACTTGGTTAGTATTATCTGTGCCGTTGTATTCTTGGTGTGCTTCACCATTTATGTTGCATCTGCGTTTGTAGCAGGTGCAGATGTATTTACCACTTTGGTGCCGGAGCTTTCCAGAAGCACAGCAATGATTATTTTTGCAGCAATTGTTGTTGTTTATACTTTTCTTGGCGGATTCAGCGCAGTTTGCTGGACGGACTTTTTCCAGGGGTTATTGATGCTGGCAGCATTGTTGATTGTTCCCATTGTGATTGGATTTACCAGAACTTTGGAACCTGCTGCTTTGACTACTGTTTATACCGGTCCTAACGGCGAAGAATTTGAATTTGTAACCAATTTCTTTAGTGCAAGCTGGAAGGATATTCTGTCCGGTTTGGGTTGGGGTCTCGGATATTTCGGTATGCCTCATATTATTGTAAGATTTATGGCAATCGAAAAGCCTTCTATGGTAAAGAAATCTGCAACCGTTGCAATCGTCTGGGTAATCCTTTCGTTGGGTGCAGCAATTGTTATAGCATACTTGGGTAGAATGTTTGTATATTCTAACGGTACAGACCTGTCTAAAGTGTTATTGGCACAAGGAAAACAGTCTTTGATTTTTGTTGAACTTGCCCGTGATGTTTTCCCTACTTTCGTTGCAGGTATCCTGTTAGCAGCGATTATTGCGGCAAGTATGTCCACTGCTGACTCTCAGCTTCTTGTTGCAGCGTCTTCCTTCTCCAGTGATTTATATAAGCCCATTGTCAGAAAAAATGCTTCCAACAAAGAAATGCTGTGGGTAAGCCGTATTATCGTTTTGATTATCGCTGTTGTTGCTTTCTTTATTGCAAGCAGTAAAGGAAAAGCGGCGCAGGCGATTATGGATTTGGTATCCAATGCATGGGGTATCTTTGGTGCAGCATTTGGTCCTGCGGTTTTATTCTCCTTATTCTGGAAACGGTTTACATACAAGGGTGCGGTTGCAGGAATTATCGTAGGTGCATTGGTCGATATGGTGTGGTTGTGGTTGCCTGTTTCAGATGGATTGGCATTGACTGCTCTGACCGGTGTTTATGAAATCATCCCCGGATTTATCCTGGGTGGTTTGGCTGCATGGATTGTAACATTGCTTGACAAAGCGCCTTCTGCAGAGGTTCTGGCAATCTATGAAAAAGCAACAGATAACAGCATCGACGATTAACAAAAACGAAAATGGCAATCTTCTTCGGAGGATTGCCATTTTAAAAAAATTAATAGATAGATTTTGAATAGTGGAAAGGAATTATTACAATGGAAAACAAAATTTTGGCAAAAGTAGGTACTTTAACAGTAACAGAAGCAGAGGTCAATCAAATGATTGCTTCTTTGATGCAAAGAGGTCAGAATTTGGATAATCCACAGGGAAAAGCTATGGTTTTGGAACAATTGATTGCAAACAAGCTTCTGCTTTTGGATGCACAAAAAAACATGTATGAATACAATGCGGAATTTCAAGCTCAATTGCAACGCGTAAAGGAAGATTTGCTCATTAATTTTGCTATGGGAAAAACATTAGAAGGTGTAAAACCTGTGACAGAGGAAGAAATCAGTACATATTACGAAGAAAATAAAGACCGTTTTACCAAGGGAGAATCCGTAAATGCCAGCCATATTTTAGTGGATAGTGAAGAGAAGGCGAAGGAATTGTTGGAACAGATTCAAAACGGAGAGATTTCCTTTGAAGATGCTGCACGCGCAAACAGCTCCTGCCCTTCCAAAGATAACGGTGGAAATTTAGGGGAATTTACAAGAGGACAGATGGTTCCTGAATTTGACCAGGCGGCATTTGCGATGAATGCAGGGGAGGTGTCAGGTCCCGTAAAAACCCAGTTTGGCTATCATCTGATTAAATTGATTGAAAAGAATGAAGCAAAGGTCTATGCTCTGGATGAAATTAAAGAGCAGATTCAAGACATGGTAATGAAAGATAAACAGCAAAAAGCATATCAGAGTAAATTGAATCAGTTGAAAATTATGTATCCAGTTGATAAATTTTAAAAAAGAAAAAAGAGGGTGTAGCAAAATGCACAGATTGCACAAAACTCGCCTCTCGAAGTACCTTTGTATGCCTTCGGGTGACCAAAAGTAAAGAATATCCTTGCTTTTGCTCGTTTTGTCCATTCTGCACTATTTTTCTTCCACCCTGAAACGATTGGAGCTGTAGCAAAATCATTTTGCTACAGCTCCTTTTTAACATTATCTGTTTAAAATCAGTTTGGTCAGTTCAACCGGATCAACGATTTCGCCATCTTTGTAAACACGCATATTACCGGATGCAATTTCATCAATCAGAATTACTTCGTTGTTGTTGTAACCAAATTCAAATTTAATATCCCACAGATCCAAGCCAATGGATTTTAAATCATCTGCCACGATTTTAGTAATTTTTAACGTTTGTTCTTTCATGCTTTCAAACATTTCGGGAGTCATAACACCCAATGCTGCCAAACCTTCGCCGGTTACCAGGGGATCACCTTTTTCGTCGTTTTTAAAAGTACATTCTACATATCCGCCTTCTAATACAGTTCCGTCTTCAATATACTCACCATATCTGCGGATGAAGCTTCCTGTTGCAACCAAGCGGCAGATTACTTCAAGACCGTGACCAAATACGGTTGCCGGAAGAACTTCCATGGTTGCTTCATCAACATTGGCACTGACATAATGAGTTTTGATGCCTGCTTCCTTTAATAAATCAAAATAATGAACAGAGGTTCTTAAATTTGCCTTTCCGATTCCTTCGATGGTTAAGCCTACACTGTTTTCACCAGGATCAAACACACCATCTTTTCCTGTACAGTCATCTTTGAATTTTAACAGCACATTGCCGTTTTCTAAACTGTAAACATTTTTTGTTTTACCTTCATAAATCATTTTCATAAAGCAGGACTCCTTTTCGAGTAAATTCAATTTCTATATACTATACTATAGCACAAATCAATAGAAATTTCAATATTTTCTTTTGAAAAAATCGAAAAATAGCAGATGTAATAATGAAAGAGGGGATAAATAAGAGAAAAAATGATAGATTGAACAAAAAGAGAGTATAGCAAAAAATGGTTTTGCTACACCCTTCTTTTACTCTTTATTCTTCTGATTGAATTAATTTCTCTACAGTACCGTTATTCACCAAAACAGGCTGAGTATCACAGTTTACAAATCGTTGAGTAACGTCTCTCAAATACAATCGTTCAATGGATACGTTTTGATCGACCTGAATGGTGGGTGCTTTGGTTACGGTATTTTCCAATCGGTGTACATTGGATATACTTACATTACCGCAACTGACGCCTTCCGCAAACCAAAGAAGGGGAGCGGATTCGATGAGAGGTTCCATGATGGATTCTTCCCAGAAATCACGTCCGGTAATGTTGGCATTGGATGATTTGGATGCATAAATATTTTCTAATGTAATATTATCAAACCAAATGGGTTCGCCCGGGTGAATATTATAGTGAGTAAAGCAAACAACGTTCAGGCGATAAGTACCGAACACATTACGAATAGTAACATTTCTCATGGCACTTCCACAGGAAAGAAGCCGTACAGCAGTATATCCGTCTTCGGTAAAAATGCCATCAACCACCACATCCTCAATCACACCTCTTGTGATTTCACAAACATAACCGTCGTCACAGTTTAAGGCTACCATGTCATCATAGGTTGCTCCGTGAATGTTGCTAATTCTTCCAAATCTGGTCGTACCCTGTACATGAATCCCGTCCATATTAGGTCTTAACATATTGAAGTCAAAGGTGATATGGTCGACGCAGAAATGCTCTGCATTACACAAAAGCATTGCATAGGCTTCCGGATTTTTAATGGTTACGTTACGGATGGTGAAATGTTTTACTCCTACAAATCTCATGAAAATACCGTAATAATAATCTTCTTCATAGCAGGTTTCAGGATAAGGTCTTCCTCTTACCTGATGCTCGTTATTTCCGTCCCAGATGCCGCCTTCGATAATGATATTGTGGTCGTATCCTCTTTGCGGAAGGGATTCGTTTTCGATAATGGCACAATTGGCACCATCAGCTAATTTCATCACCGTGTTGGGGGATAAAGAAAGGTGGGTGTTGCTTTTGATTTTTAAAGGAGCAGAAATCAGATAAGTACCATTTTTAAGATAAATGGTTTCTTCTGCATGGTCGAGAAGTGCCTGGATGGCAGCAGTATCATCTGTGATTCCGTCTCCTGCAAGTTTTGAATACATAGTTTTTTTCCTTTCTTAATTGTTAATGGTATTTATTTTGTCAGTAATTTTTGGATTTCTGCCACATACATGGTATGATAATCACCGTTAGGATACCAAGTTTCGTCCTCTTTGTCGGTGATGAAGCATTCGGGCATCAATTCCTGTGCATACAGTTTTTTGCAGATTAACACATTTTCTGCTTCTTCAAAATAAGGGGTGTCTCCATCACGGATAAGGGTCAGACCGGAGCTTTCAATCTTGTCTTCTGTTCGCCCTGAAACTTTTCCTAAATATTGTAATTTTTCTCTGTATTTTTCTCCTAAAAAGCTTAAGCTGAAAGTATCGGACAAATCAACAAATTCTTTGGTGTACCGTTGAGGGCGAATAAACACATAAGCAACATTTTTACCCCACAACACGCCTAAGCCACCCCAGGAAGCGGTCATGGTATTCGCCTTATCATCTCCTCCAGCAGTAACGAGCATCCATTGTTTGCCGATGGCTTCAAATACATTTTTGTCCCATTGTTCTAACTTAATTTCTTTCATTCAAATGACCTCCTTATATGACAATCCCACCATTGGGACTTAAAATCTGACCTGTAATAAATTCTGCTGTGGCAAGATAGTAAATGGCCTCTGCCACATCTTCGGGCGTTCCCAAACGACCGAGAGGAGTTTCGTCGCATAAGGATGCTTTATCCTCCTCTGTCAAATGAGCGCACATTTCGGTATCAATCACTCCCGGTGCTACACAGTTGACACGAATATTGGAAGGGCCAAGCTCTTTTGCCAAAGCTTTGGTCATTGCAATTAAAGCACCTTTTGCGGCAGAGTAGTGAACCTCGCAGGATGCTCCTGTCAAACCCCACATAGAAGACATATTGATGATAGAGCCTTCCTTTTGATGAAGCATATGAGGGAGAACTGCCTGTGTGCAAAGATAAGCACCTTTGACATGAATGTCAAACATTTGGTCCCATTCTTTCTCTGTTATGGTGTCAAATAATTTCTGTTGGGCAATTCCGGCATTATTGATTAAAATAGAGACGTTGCCGATTTGTTTTGCCATTGCTTTTACTTGTTGAGCATCAGACACGTCTCCTTGCACTACTAAAATATTTGGGTATTCTTTTTGAAATTCCCTTGCTGCTTCCTGATTGGACGAAAAGGATACTGCTACCCGATATCCTTTTTCAAAAAACAATTTTGCTGTAGTGGCACCGATTCCTCTGGTGCCGCCTGTAATCCATACTGTTTTCATTGGTGATCCTCCAGCTTCTTTTCCAATCGGTCAATCTGCGCCTGCAATCTGCAAAGCTGTTGGGAAACAGGGTCAGGAATATGAATCTGGTCAATGTCGTTTATAGAAATTCCATTTCGTTTTACCACTCGTGCAGGAACACCTACACAAGTGGAATTGGGAGGAACTTCGCTTAACACAACTGCATTGGCTGCGATTTTAGAACCGTCTCCCACGGTGAAGGGACCTAACACCTTTGCTCCTGCACCAATCATCACATTATTTCCGATGGTGGGGTGACGCTTTCCTTTGTCTTTTCCCGTACCACCCAAGGTAACCCCTTGATAAATGGTGCAGCAGTCACCGATAACAGCAGTTTCTCCGATCACAACACCGATTCCGTGGTCAATGAGAAGTCCTTTTCCGATTTGAGCACCGGGATGAATTTCCACTCCTGTCAGAAAACGGGAGGTCTGGGAAATCAGTCTTGCAACAAAGGGACAGCGGTGCTTGTAAAACCAATGAGCAAGACGGTGATACATCACTGCATGAACACCGGAATATAACAACAACACTTCCAAGGGATTCCGTGCTGCCGGATCCCGTTCCATAATCATTTTTACTTCAGACCAAATTCCCATCGTCCACCTCTATTTTATTACAATGTTAACCAGTTTTTTGGGAACGGCAATTACTTTTATAATTTGCTTATCCCCAACCAATTCTTTGACTCTTTCATTTTCTAAAGCTGCGGTTTTTAGCTCGTCTGCGCTGATTTCAGCAGGGAACATCATACGATCACGAACCTTACCGTTAATTTGTACGACAAATTCGACCATGGCATCTACTGTTTTTGCTTCATCGTATGTGGGCCATGGTGCAACGGAACAGAAGCCTTCAAAGCCTGCTTCGCTCCAGAGTTCTTCTGTCATATGAGGAACAAAGGGACTCATGAGCAGTAAGAAGGTTTTATATTCATCTCTGGTAACGCTTCCTTTGGAGGAAAATTCGTTAATCAAGCTCATTAATGCTGCAACAGCAGTATTAAACTTCATCCGTTCAATATCATCCGTTACCTTGCAGATGGTTTTGTGCATAGGAGTTTCCAACTCTTTGGAATAACCGGTTTTTTCTGTTACCTTATCAGACAATGCCCAGACGCGGTCTAAGAATTTGCGGCATCCGCGAACACCGTTTTCCGACCAAGGAGTCGCCTGGTCAAAAGCACCGATAAACATTTCGTAAAGACGGAAGGTATCTGCACCGAATTCTTCAACAATATCATCGGGATTGACCACGTTTCCTCTGGATTTGGACATTTTTTCGTTGTTTTCGCCCAGAATCATTCCGTGAGAGGTTCTCTTTTGGTAGGGCTCTTTTGTAGGAACAACGCCGATATCGTAAAGGAACTTGTGCCAAGAACGTGAGTAC
>SVJP01000066.1 GCA_015068925.1 Oscillospiraceae bacterium | reverse complement strand
GCTCACTGTATTTCATCTCATCAACGGCAACCTTTTCACCGTTTACAACTTCAGTTCTGCGGTCACCGAAATAAACTCCGCCCGTAAGCTCACGTACTATCATAAGATCAATTCCGTTTCCTACAATTTCCTGTTTCAACGGTGAAGCATCTGCCAGTTGCGGAAATAATTTGGTAGGACGAAGATTGGCAAACAACCCCAATTCCTTTCTGACCGCCAGCAATGCTTTTTCAGGACGAATCTCAGCAGGACAACCGTCCCACTTAGGACCCCCGACCGCACCCAACAAAACGCTGTCAGAATTTTTACAAAGCTTCATTCCTTCTTCAGTGATAGGTACTCCGTACTCATCAATCGAGCAACCGCCAATCGCCACATAATCATAAGTAAAAGCATGTTGGTATCGTTCTCCGATTTTATCCAACACCTTGATTGCTTCCCTCACAATTTCAGGTCCGATGCCGTCTCCGGGCAATACTGCAATCCTTTTTGTCATATCAACTACTCCTCTGAAATTGATTTCAGCAAACCACCCTTAGTGATAATTTCCTGAATAAAGGGTGGGAAAGGCTGTGCCTGATAGGTTTCTTGTTTGGTATGATTGGAAATCAAGCCGGTATCAAAATCTACCGACACCTCATCCCCTGCACTAATCCTTTCGCTTGCTTCTTCACATTCTAAAATTGCCAGACCAATATTAATGGCATTCCGATAAAAGATTCTGGCAAAGGTCTTTGCAATTACTACAGAAATTCCCGCTTCTTTAATCGCAATGGGAGCGTGCTCGCGGGAAGAACCACAACCAAAATTTGCACCTCCTACCATAATATCTCCCATTTTCACTCTGGTAATAAATTCCTTATCGATATCCTCCATGCAATGAGCCGCAAGCTCCGCATGATTTGCCGTATTCAGATACCGTGCAGGAATAATCACATCGGTATCTACATTATCTCCATATTGATGTACAATTCCATGTGCAATCATTGTTTTTCTCCTTTCCTACACCGTTTTAGGGTCGCAGATATATCCCTTAACAGCAGATGCCGCTGCGGTGGCAGGACTTGCCAGATAAATCTTCGAGGTAACATGCCCCATTCTTCCCACAAAATTACGGTTGGTGGTAGCAATGGCAACCTCATCCTCTGCCAAAATTCCCATATATCCGCCCAGACAGGGTCCGCAAGTGGGAGTGGAAACAACGCAACCTGCTTTGATAAAAATTTCAGTATATCCCCGTTTCATACACTCCATATAAATCTCCTGTGTGGCAGGAATGATAATACAACGAACACCCTTTGCAACATGCTTTCCATCCAGTATTTTTGCCGCAATTTCCATATCGGAAATTCGTCCGTTGGTGCAAGAACCAATCACACATTGGTCAATTTTTACCTCTGACAGCTCAGAGGCATTTTTTGTGTTTTCCGGCAAGTGAGGACAAGCAACCGTAGGTACTATTTCAGACAAGTCAATCGTAATGACCTCATCATATTCTGCATCCTCATCAGCGGTAAATACCGTATAAGGATGGGTCATCCGTTCTTTATAATAATCCAGAGTTATCTCATCCACTTCAAAAATACCGTTCTTCGCCCCTGCTTCAATTGCCATATTTGCCATGCAAAGACGGTCATCCATGGTAAGAGAATGCATTCCTTCTCCCGTAAATTCCATGGATTTGTAAAGCGCACCGTCAACACCGATTTTTCCGATTAGATGAAGAATCACATCTTTCCCCGAGCAGCCCTCCTGCAAGCGCCCTTCTAAGTTGAATTTTATGGCAGAGGGAACCTTAAACCAGGCTTCCCCCGTTGCCATACCGGCTGCCATATCCGTAGAACCCACGCCTGTGGAAAATGCACCTAAAGCACCATAGGTACAAGTATGAGAATCAGCGCCAATCACCACATCTCCCGGTCCTACCAATCCCTTTTCAGGAAGTAATGCATGTTCAATTCCCATATCTCCTACATCATAGTAATGCTTAATGTCATGCGCATTGGCAAAGCATCGGCACTGCTTTGTCTGTTGTGCCGCCTTGATATCTTTATTAGGAACAAAATGATCCATCACCAAAGAAATTTTTTCTTTATCAAATACATTTTTGAACCCAATTTTTTCAAATTCATTAATAGCAACAGGAGAGGTAATATCATTTCCCAACACCATATCAAGCTTGGCTTTGATTAACTGTCCTGCAACAACCGACTCCAAGCCTGCATGGGCTGCTAAAATTTTTTGTGTCATTGTCATTCCCATGATAACAACCTCCTTATTGATTGATTCCGCGGTTTACCGCAGAGAAAAGGGCATTGATGGACGAGGCGATAATATCGTCATGAATCCCTGCACCCCATACTTTCTTGCCATCCTTCAGCGTGATGCTCACATAGGTAATCGCCTGTGCGGAAGAACCGGAGGTCAACGCGTGTTCTTCGTAGGTCAAATCGGAAAATTCCACATTCAATTGCTTCTTCACCGCATTGCTGACTGCATCCAGACGACCATTACCTTCTGCGCTCAGTTCTTTTACCACACCGTCAATTTCTACCGAAAGGGTTACACTCATTTCAGGCTTTCTTTCAAAGTGATAATCCAGCAATTTAATGTGGTCATTGATATTGACATAATGAGCAGTAAACACATCCAAAACCTCCCGTGGAGAAAGCTCTGCATGTTCTTTATCCGAAACACTCTTTACGGTATAGCCTACATCTTCCCGCATCTTAGCAGGCAGAACATAACCAAAATTGTGTTCCAGAAGGTATCCGATTCCTCCCTTTCCTGACTGGGAATTGATACGGATGACATCGGTTTCGTATTCCCGTCCCACATCGGTGGGGTCAATAGGAAGATACGGCACGGTCCAGGTATCGGAATGTTGTTCTTCGCGCCACCGCATTCCTTTTGCAATGGCATCCTGATGAGAGCCGGAAAATGCTGCAAATACCAGTTTTCCTGCATAGGGCTGCCGTTCATAAACGTGCATCCCCGTCACTCTTTCATAAAGCTCTGTAATTTCAGGCATATTGCCAAAATCCAATCCCGGCTCAATCCCTTGCGCATACATATTAAGAGCCAAGGTTACGATATCTACATTTCCCGTCCGTTCTCCGTTTCCAAACAAGGTTCCTTCTATTCTTTCTGCCCCTGCAAGTAATCCCAGTTCTGAATCTGCCACCGCACAACCGCGGTCATTATGAGGATGAAGGGAGACCACAACCGCCTCTTTGTAGTTCAGGTGTTCGCACATGTATTCCACCTGATTGGCGTAAACATGAGGGGACGAAAGTTCTACCGTTACAGGCAGATTAATAATCGCCTTTCTGTCAGAAGTCGGTTTCCATACATCCAATACCGCATTGCAAATTTCCAATGCAAATTCAGGTTCCGTTCCCGTAAAAGATTCGGGAGAATATTCATATCGATATGCAGCTCCCGTTTCTGCGGCAATTTTTTCAAATAGCTTTGCACCTTCCACCGCAATCTGAATAATTTCTTCCTTTGACTTGCGGAATACCTGCTCCCGTTGTGCCAGGGAGGTAGAATTATACAAATGCACAATGGCATTTTTACATCCCTTTAAGGCTTCAAAGGTTTTTCTGATGATATGTTCACGGCTTTGTGTCAGTACTTGAACGGTCACGTCATCCGGAATCATATCCTGTTCAATCAAAGTCCGAAGAAAGGTATATTCCGTTTCGGATGCCGCAGGAAATCCAACTTCGATTTCCTTAAAGCCCACCTTTACAAGCAAACGAAAAAACTCCAATTTTTCTTCCAGGCTCATAGGAATCATCAAGGATTGATTCCCGTCTCTCAAATCTACCGAACACCAAGTAGGTGCTTGTTCTATATGAGTTTTTTTCACCCATTTCATTTCCGTTTGTTGAACGGGGAAAAATTGTTTGACATATTTTGATGTATTTTTCATGCTGGATTCCTCCTCTATTTTTCCATCATACTAATGCCGCGCTCCAATGCAACAACCCCCGTACGACACATTTCCACAATTCCCAAGGGCTTCATAACCTCGATAAAGGCATTGATTTTAGAGGGTTCTCCCGTCACTTCCACACACATAGTGTTGGTATTATAATCAATAATCTTTGCACGATAAATTTCAGTTGCCGCCATGACTTCGCTTCTGTTTTCAGGAGTTGTTTTTACCTTAATCAGCATCAATTCCCGTTCCACGGTAATTTCGTTTTCCAACAATTTTACCTGTTTTACATTGTGCAGCTTTTTCAATTGGTTAATCAACTGCTCTCTGGCATATTCATCGCCGTTAATGGTCACGGTAATTCTGGAGTAATTGGGATCGTCTGTTTCACCAACTGTCAACGAATTAATATTAAATCCCCTTCTCATAAACATACCGGAAACTCTTGCCAAAACACCATATTTATTTTCTACATATACCGCAATTACAAAACGTTTCATTCTTCATCCTCCTGTTCTTTTGAAACAATCACCTCATCAATGGAACCACCCGGAGGCAACATGGGCAAAACCAATTCATCCATATCAATCACTGTGTCAATCAAAAACGGACCGTCATACTTCATTGCTTCCTCAAATGCCATTTCAAATTCTTCTATTGTCTGTACCCGTTTTCCTTTGGCTCCGAAAGCATCTGCTAACTTGACAAAATCTGTCTTTCTGTTGAGAACCGTATTGGAATATCGCTTTTCGTAAAAGAGAGTCTGCCATTGTCTTACCATACCAAGAACTCCGTTATTCATCAATACAATGACGATGGGCAATTGATAAGAAACTGCAGTGGCGAGCTCATTGAGATTCATGCCAAAGCTTCCGTCACCGGTCACCAATACAGTTGTTTCCTTGCTTGCAATCTGAGCACCGATGGCAGCACCTAACCCGTATCCCATGGTACCGAGACCACCGCTTGTTGCAAATCTTCTGGCTCGTTCAAAATGAACATATTGCGCTGTCCACATCTGGTGTTGTCCTACATCGGTAACAATAACGGTATTTTCATCTTTTTTTCTGTTCATCACATCAAATATTTTCTTGGGAGTCATGATGCCTTCGGAATTCTTTTCTGTTTCTTCTCCGATTTGCATCTCTTTTTGCTTCAGTTTTTCCACAAGAGCATTCCATTGGGGCCTTTTTTTCTTTCGGCAACGGTTGGAAATTTCTGAAAAAGAAGAAACCAAATCTCCAACAATTCCTACATCAACCTTTACATTTTTATTGATTTCCGATAAGTCTGCATCAAGCTGAATGATTTTTGCATCAACAGCATATTTTTTCACATTTCCTGTTGCACGGTCGCTGAACCGAACTCCGATGCCGATAATCAAATCAGCTTCCTTCTTCGCCATGGAAGAAGCATACCGTCCGTGCATTCCCTGCATTCCTAAAAATCTCGGATAAGAATTGGGAAGGGTTGATAATCCCATCAGGCTGCAACCGATAAATCCATCTATTTTCTCTGCAAATTCCATGATTGCTTCTGTCATCCCGGCTCCTGCCGCACCGCCGCCAATATAAAGATAAGGTCGTTTAGATTGATGAATCAACCGCACCGCTTCCTCAATACAACTCTCATTTGCTTCCTCAGCAGGAAAAGGTGTAACCATTTCTTTTGAAACAAATTCGCATTCTGCCATTTGCACATCTTTAGGAATATCAATTAACACAGGACCCGGTCTTCCCGATTTTGCAATCTGAAACGCCTCACGGATGATATCTGCCAATTCTGTTACATCACTGACAAAATAATTATGCTTGGTAATGGGTAACGTCACTCCTGTAATGTTAACTTCCTGAAACCCGTCTTTTCCAATCATGGAAGAAGGAACGTTTCCTGTAATGGCTACCATGGGAATGGAATCCAGCATGGCGGTGGCAATTCCTGTTACCAAATTAGTTGCACCGGGGCCTGAGGTTGCAATGACAACTCCTACCTTTCCCGTCACACGGGAATATCCGTCTGCTCCATGTGCCGCACCTTGTTCGTGAGCCGTCAGAATATGACGAATGGAATCTTGTGCTTTATAAAGCTCATCATAAATGCTCAACACCTGACCACCGGGATAACCAAACACATCAGTTACCCCCTGCTCAATCAAGGTTTGAATCACAATTTTTGAGCCTGTCATTTTTTTGATACAATTTTGTTCCATGATAACCTCCATCCCTCCGAGGAATAACAAAAAACTCCCCCGTCTCTATGTTACAGTAAGAGACGAAAGAGTTTGAAATTTAATCCTATTCTTCCGCGGTACCACTCTTTTTCATCCCAAAAACGGAATGCACTTTAGAGGCCATTACCTCCTAACCCTGTAACGGGAGTCCCCGTCTGCATTTACTCTCATAACGATTTCACCGCAGCCACTCCATGGTGAGCTTCAATAAGTCTGCTCAATGTCTCGCACCACCCGACAATTCTCTGTATGAACATCTCTTATCTACTGTTCCACTTCTCTGTGTTTCTAATAATTATACCACTCTAAAATTTATTTGTCAACACTTTTTTGAAATTTTTAATCCAATTCCTTCAAACCGGTATATAATTCATAGTATCTGCCCTTCATGGCAAGCAATTCATCATGGCTGCCCCGTTCGATGATTTCGCCCTGTTCCAACACCATAATGGCATCCGCATCACGAACAGTTGACAACCGATGGGCTATCACAAAGGTGGTTCTGTCTTCCATCAGGCTATCCATTCCCTTTTCAATCAACTTTTCTGTTCTGGTGTCAACAGAGCTGGTTGCCTCATCCAGCACCAGAATAGGTGCTTTAGAAAGAGAGGCTCTGGCAATGTTTAGAAGCTGCCGTTGTCCTTGGGAAAGATTTGCGCCATCCCCTTCCAATCGGGTCTGATAGCCTTTGGAAAGGCGTCTGATAAATCCGTCGGCACTGGCAGTTTTTGCCGCCTGAATCACCTCTTCATCCGTGGCATCAGGTCTTCCGTAACGGATATTTTCCATGACGGTTCCGCTAAACAAATGAGTGTCCTGTAACACCATGGCGATATTAGAACGCAACACATCCCGTTTGATATCACAAATTTCCACTCCGTCAATGGTAATGCTGCCCTGGTCGATCTCATAAAAACGGTTTAACAGATTGGTAATGGTTGTTTTTCCTGCACCTGTAGAACCAACAAATGCTACCTTTTGCCCGGGCTTTGCGTACAGAGAAATATCCTTCAGAATGACTTTATCGGGATTGTAGCCAAAGGTTACGTGATCCAAAACCACATGTCCCTTCATATTCTTCATATCAGATGCATTTTCGCGGTCGGGAGCTTCGGGTGGCATATCCATAATTTTGAACACACGTTCTGCTCCTGCCAATGCGGAAAATACCGTATTCATCTGCATAGAAATTTCATTAATAGGACGGGCAAAATGGCTGGCATAGGTTGCAAAAATGGTCAGTCCGCCTACCGTCAACGCAAAACAACTGTCAACAGAAATGTTGCCGATTAAGGTCTGATAACAAAGGATTCCTCCGATTCCCACTGTCAAAGAATAACTAACCTTACTCAGATTCCCCATAATCGGTCCCATAATACCGCCAAAAAATTGAGCATAAATCTGCTTATGGCGAAGGTCATCATTTAACAGTGAAAATTCATCAATACACTCTTTTTCGTGATTAAATACCTTGACCACTTTCTGCCCTGTTACCGATTCTTCAATATAACCGTTCAGAGAACCAAGTGCCGCCTGCTGGGAGGAATAAAATTTTCTGCTTCTTTTTGCAACAGCAGCACCTCCAAATGCAAAAATGGGAATAAATACCACCGTCACCAATGCCAACAATACATTGGTATACAGCATAAACCCTAAGGTTCCCAACAATGTTACAATCCCTGATACAAGGCTGACAATGGTAGTGTCCAACATCAAACCAATATTATCCACATCATTGGTAAAACGACTCATAACTTCACCGGTAGGAGTAGTATCATGAAATCTGACAGGCAAAGTCTGAACCTTACGAAACAAATCATTTCTGATTTTCTGAATGGTTCCCTGTGAAATATAAAGCATCAGTTTACTCTGACAAAAGGTTGAAATGACACCAACCACATAAATCCCTGCCAAACACAAAATGCCCACAAGCAAATATGCAACCGTTTCGTTTTTTATTCCAAACAACCCTTCTAAAACAGGAGAAAGTTCTCCTGTCACCATTAAAATTGCACGATCTGCAAAATCGTTTTTAGAGGGCACCCCTGCTACTCGATTGATAATGGGAGAAAGCATATAAGAGCCTAAAAGTGAAGTTACCGTGCTGAAAAACATACACAAAAACACCCAGATATACCGATATTTATATTTACCAATATAGGAAAACAAACGTTTTATCGTATCAGAGGAGTTTTTTGGTTTTCCACCCATCTGCTGTCCTCTCGGTCCATGACCGCCTCTTCCCGGACCACCCATCGCCCCACGTTTTCCATCAGGTGCTTTGGTATGATACTGCTTTTGTAATTCCTCAAGTGTTCTAGCCATGCGCCTCCTCCTTTCCATCCATCTGGGAATAATAAATTTCCTGATATTCCTGATTTCCTGCCATCAGTTCCTTGTGATTGCCAACACCGGTAATCCGACCGTCTTCCATGACCACAATCATATCTGCATCCATAACGGAAGTAATTCTCTGAGCAATAATAATCCTGGTAGAATCTTGTAATTCAGTACGGAATGCTTTACGAAGATTCGCCTCTGTTGCAGTATCTACAGCACTGGTAGAATCATCCAAGATTAAAATTTTTGGTTTTTTCAACAATGCTCTGGCAATACAAAGTCGTTGTTTTTGCCCTCCCGAAACATTCACACCGCCTTGACCAAGTTCTGTCTGATACCCTTCGGTAAAGTTTCGGATAAACAAATCTGCTTGGGCATATTCTGCATTTTTTTGCAATTCTTCATCAGTCGCATTTTGATTCCCCCACCGAAGATTGTCTTCGATGGTTCCCGAAAACAGAATATTCTTCTGTAGCACAATTCCGATTCCGTTTCTTAAATTCTCCAGGGAATATTCCTTGACATTCACACCATCCACCAACACTTCCCCTTCATCTGCATCATAAAGACGTGGAATCAAAGAAACAAGTGTACTCTTTCCGCATCCCGTAGAACCGATAATTCCCACCGTAGAACCTGAGGGGATTTCCAAATTAATATGATTCAACACTGTTTCTTCGCTATCCTTATAATATCGGAAACTGACATTTTTGAAGGTAACGGTTCCCTCGGTCACCATTCTCTCCTTCTGAGTCGAATTTTCATCTGTTAAATCTACCGTTTCATCTAACACTTCGCAAATACGACGTCCCGAGGCAAGGGCACGGGAAGCATTCATAAACAACATCGTCACCATCATCAAGGAGAACAAAATCTGATTGACATAAGTTAAAAAGGCAGATAAATCGCCGACCTCCATTCCAAAACCGGTCTGCACAAATGTAATAACCTGATTTCCTCCCAACCACAGAACAACCAATGTGGTCAGATTCATCAACAGCATCATTAACGGTTGCATGAAAATCATAACGTTCATGGCATCAATGCCGGCACGTTTCAATTCTCCGTTGGCATCTGAAAACTTTTCATTTTCAAATTCTTCCCGCACAAAAGATTTGACCACTCGAACATTGGTTAAATTTTCTTGAACGGTAGAATTCAATGCATCTATTTTAGTCTGCATTTTTCCAAATCTGGGAAACCCTTTTCTGATAATCAAAAACTGGGTAGTCAGAATCAGCGGAATCGCAAACGCCAAAATAATGGCCAATCTCGGATTTAAGGATACTGCCATAATCACAGCACCAACCAGCATTCCGGGCGAGCGCAAGCACATTCTCAGCATCATATTCACAAAATTTTGAAGCTGAGTCACATCATTGGTCAATCGGGTTACCAATGAACCGGCAGAAAATTTATCAATATTGGCAAAAGAAAATTTCTGCACCTTACGATAAATATCCCGTCTTAAATCAGAACCGAAATTCACAGATGCTTTTGCGCCGAAATAGGCACCGCCTACACCACCCAGCATCATCAAAAGAGCAGTACCGATCATCGCAATGCAAATAACGGTAATATATCCGTTACCGTTCCCTGTATTACCGCTCATACCAACCCCTTCGTTAATCACTTGTGCTAAAAACTTGGGAAGAAACATTTCTCCCACAACCTCAACAATCATACAAAGAGGTCCTAACAAAAAATAAACCCAGTAAGGCTTAATATAATGAAGCCACCGTTTCATTCCGACTCACCCTTTCTCTGCTTTTGCTCCAAGCACTTTAAATTTTCTAACACCTTCCCCAAAGTAGTTTGCATTTGCAACAGTTCCTGCTCATTGATTCCCTCAAAAATTTCAATATCCTTTTCCTGAAACAATACTTTTGACTGCTCTACCACACATCTTCCCTTTTCTGTCAGACCGATTTCGTGATATCTGCCATCCTCACGGTCAATATTCTTTTCAATATATCCACCCTGTTCCAGTTTTTTTATCGTGGTTGCTACAGCCGCAGGGCTAATATCAAACTCTTTTGCAATTTCCCGTTGAGACGGCATTTCGGCATGTCTGGACAAAAACATTAGCAAAAAATGCTGGCTGTGATGAATTCCCAATTGCCCAATTTTGCCATCCATCAATCGTCTGTTCAATCGAGCTGTTTTAATAATACTCCCCATTGTATCACGATATAACGATTCCTTACTCAAACTCTCACCTCACAATTAATTAACCACTTAATAATTAACTAATTAACAGTATAACACAAACTTTGATGTTTGTCAAGAGATAGAATCATAATAAAAAAGCGGCTTATCACCACCCTTTCAGACCGTCGAAAAAGTCGGTCTATCGCAAGCACACAAAAGGAAAAGAGATTGAATTATGGATGTTTCAACTATAATAAAACCGTAAAAAACCGCCTGGGAAATATTGATTTTCTCAGGCGGTTGCTTGCTTTTTGCCAAAATGAACACTTGCCGTACCCACGTACTGTCTGCGATTCATTTTGACAAAATATCCCTTCCTTTTTCCCAGCCTGCAGCGTGTCGATAAGTTTATCGACACACTGAAAGGGTGGCCTATCGCCACCCTTTCTGAATTTTTTATT
>SVJP01000065.1 GCA_015068925.1 Oscillospiraceae bacterium | reverse complement strand
CTATAATAAAACCGTAAAAACCGCCTGGAAAATATTGAATTTTCCAGGCGGTTGCTTGCTTTTTGCCAAAATGAACACTTGCCGTACCAACGTACTGTCTGCGATTCATTTTGACAAAATATCCCTTCCTTTTTCTTGGTCTGCCAGCCTGACGATAGGTTTATCGACAGGCTGTAACCCTGCCATTCTGGCAGGGTTTACAGTAATCATTTTAACAGCATCAAGCAGACTCACTCCTGCAAGCTGAATCATATTTCGAACCAATCGATTGGAAGTGCAAATACTTCCGGCAAAAGCAGAACGGTCGGGAAGCTTTGCAACACCATCTTCAATAATCACATTGCTTATTCCAAGCTGTTTTTCTGCACCATCCTCCATTCCGCCAAAACGGGTAGCATCTGTTACCAGTGCAATCCTGTCATCCCCCTTATGCTTCACCGCAAACTGTAACAAAGAAGCAGGAAGATGCTTTCCGTCTGCAATAAGTTCCACATCCATCCCATCAATCATATAGGCCGCTTCCACAATCCCTGCATAACGAAATGCATCCTTTCGGTGAACAGTACTGGTACAGGAATACAGGTGGGTTACACATTCAAAGCCCATATCGTAAGCCTCCAGCACACGGTCATATTCTGCGTCGGAGTGACCGATAGACAACTTAACATTGTGTTTTCTGCACATATCGGCAAACGCTTCTGCACCTTCCAATTCCGGTGCCGCACTCCAGCGGTTAATCAAATCACCGTAGCGCTCTATCAGCATGGTATATTCTTCCGGGTCAAAATCCCGAATTAAATTCCCTTGTGCGCCTGCTTGAAGCTTTGAAAAATAAGGAGATTCCATATGAATCTGAGGCATATATGCCCCCTTCACTTTTCTTTTGTCAAGCTTGCAAAACTGCTCAAAAAAATCTACATATTTTCCGTTGTCATGGCACTTAACGCCGGCAGCAAAACAGTGGTTCCGTGCTTGGCATGAAGGGCAGCAATGGTACAAAGTGCTTCCTCCGTCCCGTCTCCAAACCGATACCCAAGCGCACCATGAACATGAATATCAACAAAGCCGGGGGATAAATAATTCCCGCCGACATCATAAGCAACATCAAAGGGCAATTCCTGTTCCGTTATAAAATTTATGTACCATAAAAACCTACCTCCTGATTTACATCAATTTCCCTTTATTCTCTATAAAATAACGCAAATATTTTCCTAAAAAACGAACCGCTTCATCCATGACACCGCCGAATTGAATCAGATTCAGCTCAAAATTATAAACACCGCTGTAACCAATCTCATCCAGTGTTTCAAACACCTCGCACCATTCCACCGTTCCCCGGCTGGGACGAATGGGAGGCAAGTGCTGGTCATAGGTGCCGTTATTGTCATGAAGATGAAGAATGGTAATCTCCTTCCCCAAAAGCCGAATCAACTCCTGCACCTTTGGCGCTCCAAAGGGAACCGCCTCGTTGGTGTGACCCGTATCCACACAAACCGTTTTGCACCTCGTGTCTACTGCTTCAAACATTTTCTGAAAGACGGGAGCATCAGAAAAACAACCTTTGATTTCCCGACCGTTTACCATTGCCCTTCCCGATGTTTCAATTGCTATTTTTACGTTGTTTTTCTCCGCAAAAGGTGCCAAATCCCCGTACATTTCCGCATTTTTGGAAATCATAAACTCCAAATTCTGATAATGTTCCGGAAATCTTCCGCTTACAATCGCATGAATCACACAGGCAGGTGCTCCAAGCAAGCTCGTAGCTTTCAAATCCCGTTCGCTGACCCAACGGACATACGCATTGTGTTCTTTGTCCATGCTGTAGGTGTTGCATCTGCCATGGGTCTGAGAAATTTCCAGTTCCCATTTTTCCGCCAATTTTCTGATAGTATCAAAAAAAGTACAGAATTCATCCTCTGAACGATGATAAAGCTTGAAAGGGTCGCTTTCAACCCCATACTGCTCCAAGCCTACATCCACCGCATCAAAACCGCTTTTTTTAATCAGCTCAAATCCTTTATCGTACCCGTAGCGTTCTGTTACGGATGCACTTGAAATTCCAAGTTTCATTTTATGCACCTCTAAGCCTTTTGATAAAATTCTTCTGCATAACGAACCGAGGTCATAGCATCCGAGCCGTAAAAGTCTGCACCAATCATATCAGCATATTCCTGTGTAAGCACAGCGCCCCCTACCATAACGATAACATCGGGCACCTGCTCCTTCAACAAACGAATGGTTTCCTCCATAGAAGGTACGGTGGTGGTCATCAATGCACTTAGTCCCACAAGACGGCATCCTGACTTTTGCACTGCTTCTAAAACCCTTTCGGGGGCAACATCCCTTCCTAAATCAATGACATAAAATCCAAAGCTTTCCAGCAAAACCTTCACAATATTTTTCCCGATATCGTGAATATCTCCCTGCACCGTTGCCAACACCACAGCACGGCTTTGGTCCGTTTCATTTTTGGGCATCGCCTCTTTGATGACCTCAAACGCCGCCGATGCCGCCTCTGCACTCATCAAAAGCTGGGGCAAAAATGCCTTTTTCTGCTCAAATTCTTCCCCAATTTGATTCAATGCAGGAATAATCTTTTCATTGATAATTGCAAGAGGTTGTTCTGTTTGCAACAGTTCCTTTGCTTGTTCCCGTGCCTGCTTGGATAAGCCTTTTAAAACAGAACCACTCAAATCATTTGCCAAATCCGTTTTTTCCTCTTCCTTGGTACGAGAAGCGATATAAGCTCCGCAACCAGGATCCATTTCCCGCAAAGCACGGAATGCATAATAAGCACCCATCATCCCTTCGGAAAAAGGATTCATGATGGCACAACTTAATCCCTGCTCTAATGCCATAACGAAAAAGGCGGTATTTATCGTTTCCCGTTCAGGCAATCCAAAAGAGATATTAGATACGCCAAGACTTGTGGCAACACCTAACTCCTCTCGGATTAATTTTACTGATTCCAATGTAACTCTCGCACCGTCAGGATTGGAAGAAATAGTCAATGCCAGAGGGTCTACAATAATATCCTTACGGTCAATTCCCCATTCTTTGGCACAATCCACGATTTTTTTTGCAATTTCAAATCTGCCCTGTGCCGTATCGGGAATTCCCGATTCATCCATAGTCAAAGCAATGACGGCTCCACCGTACTTTTTCACAACGGGAAATACCGTTTCCATACTGGATTTTTTACCGTTTACCGAGTTAATCAACGGTTTTCCGTTATAAAAGCGAGCCCCTTGTTCCAATGCAACGGGATCACCCGTATCAATCTGCAAAGGCAAATCGGATACTGCCTGAAGCTGGGTAACACATTTTCTCATCATTTCCGCTTCGTTAATTTCAGGCAGTCCCACATTCACATCCAAAATGTGAACCCCTTGCTCACTTTGACGGATTCCTTCATTCAAGATATAATTTAAATTTCCAAGCTTTAATGCCTCTTTTAATTTTGGCTTGCCTGTGGGATTGATTCGCTCTCCAATCAAAACAGGATCCTTCCCGATTTCCACACTATGAGTATAAGAAGATACCAGGGTCGTTTCTTTCTTTTCGGGATAGGAATAAGGAATGGTTTTGGTTGCTTCTACCGTTAATCTGATATGCTCGGGAGTAGTTCCGCAACAACCACCCAGCAAAACACTGCCCATTTTGGCAATTTCAGCCATCACCTCTGCAAAGTCCCGGGGAGAAACATCATACACGGTTTTCCCTTGTTCCACTCTGGGAAGTCCCGCATTGGGGACTACGATTACAGGCAAAGAAGAAACAGCGGTTAATTCCTCTATGACCGGAATCATCTGACGGGGACCCAAAGAACAGTTCATACCATAAGCATCTACCCCCAATCCCTCCAGCATTGCCGCCATGGCGGTGGGGTTGGCTCCTGTCATTAATTTTTTCGTATTGTCATATACATTCGAAACAAAAATGGGCAAATCGCACCCTTCTTTCGCACCCACTACTGCCGCTTTGGTTTCGTAACAATCGTTCATGGTTTCAATAAAAATCAAATCTGCCCCTGCCTGCTTTGCCACCTTTGCCATTTTGCAAAAGCAATCTACCGCACAGTCAAAGGACAAATCCCCCAAGGGCTCCAGCATTTTTCCGCAGGGACCCATATCATATGCCACAAAGCTTCCCGAAAATTCTTTTGTTGCCTCCTTGGCACAGGAAATCGCTACGCAAATCAGTTGTTCGTAATTTTCATGATGCAAAGGATTGATACCGAAGGTATTGGCACAAATCACGTTACTGCCCGCTTCTAAGTAAGCACGGTGTACTGCTGTTACCTCATCAGGATGGCTCAGATTCCACTCAGCAGAATTCTCACCGGGACCAAGGCCTGCCGCCTGAAGCATGGTTCCCATACCACCATCAAAATAAATTCTGGATTTTTTTATCATTTCTCTGATATTCATTTTCTGTTTCCTCCTATAAAAACGGGCGAACCAAGTTCGCCCCTGCTATTCACAAATCCCGATTACCGCCGTCACAGACTTGGATGGTGTTAAAAACAATGCATCGGTCAAGGCAAGTCCGATTTGCTTTGTGGCACCTATCAACCGCAACAGTTCAGGCTGGTAGTCTAATAAAAAATCTCCAAATCCCGGACTGAATCTGGGACGGCACCGATACTGTTCTGACAACATGATGCACACACGGTCACAGACTCCTTCCACCAAAGCAGAAGCCGCAGCATCCGTAATAAACTGCCGTGCAGGAGAGGTAATCCCCAAACGGGCAATCAGCCTGTCTGCTCCCGAACCGATGGTGGCGGCAAGAA
This sequence comes from Oscillospiraceae bacterium, assembly GCA_015068925.1. Taxonomy (GTDB): domain Bacteria; phylum Bacillota; class Clostridia; order HGM11514; family HGM11514; genus SIG438. The sequence continues at coordinate 6,389 of SVJP01000065.1, read as the reverse complement.
GAAAACATTCTTTACAATCACGAAGATATGTTCCCAACGCATGGCTGGTCACCGTAAAATCTCCCAACACACAACGGTCAGAAGAAAGAAAGGTCACAGGTACCCGCACATAACAGTAACGGCACTCCGTCTCCTGCAAAAGCACTGTTACACATTCTTTCGTTTCAGGAGTAATTTCCTTTGTCCCAAGTCGCATGAACAACTCATTCTTTGGGATTTCCACATCCGTCAGCACGCCTGTTCCCCGTTCCAACACCGTACTCATCGGATAATCTCGCTGATATTATTTTGAATTTTTGCTGCAATATCAGGTTTATTCATAGTATAGACATGGACTGCATTGATACCGTTTGCATACAAATCAATAATCTGCTCGGTAGCATAAGCAATTCCGGCCTGTTTCATAGCTTCAGGCTTATCGCCATAACGGTCAACAATACGGATAAATCGTTGAGGAAGAGCCGTCTGAGAAATGGCACAAATCCGTTTCATTTGTGCCGCATTGGTTACAGGCATAATCCCTGCTACAACAGGAACGGTAATCCCTGCCTCGCGAATTCGATACAAGAAGTTATACAAAATATTATTGTCAAAAAACATCTGGGTGGTCAGAAACTCACAACCCTGCTCCACCTTTTCCTTTAAATATGCCACATCCTTGGCACAGGTTTCACTTTCAGGATGGGTTTCGGGATAACAAGCACCGCCAATACAAAATTCACCAAACTCCTTGATTTCTTCAATCAACTGACCGGCATAGCGATATTCTAAATGTTCCTTGTCCATCCCTTCGGGAATATCTCCCCGCAATGCCAGAATATTGGAAATTCCATAATCCTTTAATCTTTGAAGCTGATCCTGAATCTCTTTTTTTGTTGAAGAAACACAGGTCAAATGTGCCAAAGTGGGCACACTGAATTTATCCTGCAAATTTTGAGCAATCTGTGCAGTATAAGCAGAAGTGCCGCCCCCTGCACCATAAGTCACGCTCATAAAATCAGGCTTTAATGCCGCCAATTCTTCCGTCGCTGCCCACACACTGTCAAAAGCAGTATCCGTCTTGGGCGGGAACACTTCAAAAGACAGACTGGGCTTATTTCCCTTGATAATATCAATAATTTTCATTTTCAATTCCTCATTTCTGCAACAATTTTTCCAACGCTTTTCCGATTGCTGCCGTTAAAATGGCCGCAACAATGGCTTCAGGAACACCGTTAATCAGCACAACAGACCCAATCACACCGCCCAAAGCATTGACAGCCATGCCCTTTGCAGCTGCATACCCTTCTCCGAACAACAGCCAGATGCCGCCCATGACTAAAATCGTATTGGTAATAGAACCCAAAAAGCCTGTTAATCCTAAAGAAATCAAAGAAGGAAGCTTGGTTTTCTTAAAGCCGTTATAACTTAATCCGGAAACCAAACCAATCAGAATTCTGGGTACAAAACAAATCAACAAACTAAAGAAAGGATTGCCATACTCCGACTGATAAAAGGGCGAAAAGGGTGAAAATACGAAAGAAGTAATATTCGGACGGAAGGTGTTGGTCAGAAGGCTAATCAAGCCAAATACAAATCCCATCATCATACCGCTTTTCGGACCTAACAATACTGCACACAAAATCACAGGAATATGTAAGGTGGTCGCATTCATGAAACCCAAAGGAATCATACCGATGTTTGTCACCGCCATCACACCCATTATGGCACAAAACATTGCCATCATTACCAATTTTTTTGTCTTTTCCTGCATAAACATGCACTTCCTTTCAACTTTCTTACCAATAATTATACACCTTTTTTCTTCAAAAGTAAAACCTTTTTTTCGATTCTGTTAAATTTCTTGAAAATTTCATAAAAAACCTTGTACAAACCTCTATTTTTATGATACAATAATGATAGGAACATTTTGTAAACGAAAGGAATTTTAGCTATGAGCAGAAAAAATGCCCGTGAGCAAGCATTGGTGTTATTGTATCAATGCGACCTGCGAAAAAAACAGCCCCAGGAAATCTGGAATGAATTTCAATGTTTTTCCGACCTTGAGGAAGAAGATACAATTATATTGGAAGAAAAAGACATGGAGTTTGTCCGTGAAGAATTAGAAGGTGTATGGGAACATTTAACCGAAATTGACGAGATTATCAGTCGCAACAGCCATCGTTGGGAGATTGGTCGTCTTTCTGCACCCCTTCGTGCCATCTTGCGAATTGCAGTTTATGAAATCAAATATCGGGAGGATATTCCCGAGCCTGTTTCTGTCAACGAAGCCATTGAGTTGGCTAAAAGCTATGACAATCCCGAAGCAGGCGGATTTGTGAACGGAATTTTAGCAGGGGTATTAAAGGAGTGAGTCCATGGCAGTAATCACAGTAACGGAGCTGAACCGATACGTAAAGCGGATGATTGACTGCGACCCTCTCTTAGGACGAATTACCGTAAAAGGAGAACTGTCCAACTGTAAACTCCATTATTCGGGTCACCTGTATTTTGCCTTAAAGGATGAAACTTCAGTGGTAAAAGGTGTCATGTTCAAATCTCAGGTTTCTTACCTGAATTTCCAACCCGAAAATGGTCAAAAGGTAATCATATCAGGCAGAATCAGCGTCTATGAACGGGACGGACAGTATCAGCTATATGCAGATGATATGCAGCCTGACGGTATCGGTGCCCTGTATCTTGCTTATGAGCAGTTAAAGCAAAAGCTGGAATCAGAAGGGTTATTTGACGAAGAACGAAAAAAGAAGCTTCCTGCCTTCCCCCGTCGGATTGGTGTGATTACATCTCCCACGGGAGCCGCAATCCGCGATATTATCAATGTCTTGTCCCGTCGGTATAAGATGGCGGATGTTTATTTATATCCGGTGTTGGTGCAAGGAGCAGAGGCACCGAGAGAATTGATTCAGGCACTTCATTATTTTCACACCACCGGTTGGGCAGATGTACTGATTATCGGCCGTGGCGGTGGCTCAATTGAAGATTTATGGGCGTTTAATGATGAAGGCGTTGCAAGAGCCATTTCTGATTGTAAAATCCCCGTCATTTCTGCCGTAGGGCACGAAACAGACTTTACAATTGCAGATTTTGTGGCAGATTTACGTGCTCCCACTCCATCTGCAGCAGCAGAGCTGGCAGTTCCGTCTCAAGTTGAGTTAGAGGAACGATTCGCTGTATCATATCTCCGTCTTCGTCAAGCCTATTTAAACGGAATGGAACAACGAAAGAAATTGTTAAAAAACATAACAGACAGAAGAATCTATACCAAGCCGTTTGAGCAAATTGAAAAACGGCAAATGGATTTGGACCGTTTGGTGCAACAACTGAACCGCGAAACCCAACAATCCCAGTTATTGCATCGCGAACGATTGGGAACCTTAGCGGAAAAATTGCAGGCGCTGAGTCCTTTATCCGTGTTAAGTCGCGGATATACCACTACAACTGACACATCAGGCACCCTGATTTCCCGTGCCGAGCAGTTAACACAGGGCCAAGAAATTTCCTTAACATATACAGACGGTACCGCAAACTGCACCGTCAATGAAATCAAGAAAAGGGAGGCAACACAGTGAGCAAAGAAATGACCTTTGAACAAGCAATGCTTGAATTAGAGCAGATTACCAGACAATTGGAAAGCGGCGAAATCCCTTTGGATGACTCTTTACAATTATTTGAAAAAGGCGTAGAACTAACTCGTTTTTGTTCTAATGCATTAGAAGAAGCAGAACAAAAAATTGCAATTTTAACCCAAGACAATCAAGGCAATATGAAAGCGAAACTATTTTCTGCAGAAGAAGGTGATGAGGATGAATCGGTATAAAAGCATGATTGAAACCGCATTAAAGGAATACCTTGCTCCTTTGTCCGGTCCTCATCAAACCATATACGATGCAATGAATCACGCAGTGTCAGCCGGTGGAAAACGGATTCGTCCCACTCTAACCCTTGCCGCCTGCGTTGCTTGCGGAGGACAAAAAGAGGATGCACTTCCTTTTGCCTGTGCCTTGGAAATGATTCACACTTATTCCTTAATCCATGATGATTTGCCTTGCATGGACGATGATGATTTCAGACGAGGAAAGCCAACCTGCCACAAGGTTTATGGAGAGGCTATGGCGGTATTGGCAGGAGACGCCCTTCTGACTCTCGCCTTTGAGACAGCTGCAAAGGCTACTTTGCCTGCGGAACGGATTGTAAAAGGAATCCAACTTCTTTCTCACCTCGCGGGAACAGAAGGCATGATTGGCGGTCAAGTAGTGGATATGAAATCGGAAGGAAAAAGTATTTCTGTGGAAACACTGACCTTTTTGCATCAGCACAAAACAGGCGCCCTTCTTCGGGCAGCAGTATTGTTAGGCGGGATTGCAGCAGGAGGAACAGAGGAAGAATTAGAGCAGTTAAATACATACGGTGAAGCTCTGGGACTGGCTTTTCAGATTCAGGATGATATTCTGGATGTAACGGGAACAGAAACATTCGGAAAACCCATCGGCAGCGATGCAGAGCAAGGAAAAACCACCTTTGTTACCATGTTTGGCTTAGAACAATCCGGAGTGTTATCGAGAGAATATACCGAAAAAGCAATCCAAGCAGCAAAAAAACTAAAACATGCTGATTTTTTCATCTCACTTGCAGAAGAACTTACGAACAGGTCTCAATAACAAAAATAAAGGGGGTGTAGCAAAATGCACACACCACACAAGGCAAAAAATTGCTTAATAAAGCTTTTTAATGCATCCGATAAATCAAAATAAAGAAAAATTTAAGGAAGAAATTCGTCATTTAACGAATTTCGATGATAAAATGCCTTGTGTTTTGAACAAACTTCGCCTCTCGACGTACCATCGTACGCCTTCGGGTAACCCAACAAAGCCCTTGAAATGTGCTTTGCTGGCTCAGTTTGTCCAATCTGTGCTATTTTCCGTCCACCCCAAAGGAGCCGTAGCAAATGAAATTCATTTTGCTACAGCTCCTTTTTCTTGTTTCTTTTTTAAAAAATAAAATTGAGAAGTGAGAAAACGAGAGAAAAACATACGTCCGAGGGAGAAAACAAGAGATTTCAAAGTTATAAATTAATTTTTTCAAAAAAGGGGTTGACAAAATAGAAAAAAAAGGTTATAATAATTGACGTTCACTAAATTGATAGGAGGAATTGCAATATGAGTACTTTTATGGCGAAAGCCGGTGAGCTGGAAAGAAAATGGTATGTTATTGATGCCGCTAATCGTCCTCTCGGAAGAGTTGCAGCCCAAGCGGCTTCCATCCTGAGAGGGAAACATCTGCCCACGTTCACTCCTCATGTAGACTGCGGAGATCATGTCATCATCATCAACGCAGAACAAGCTGTTCTGACCGGTAAAAAGCTGGATCAGAAATATTATTACAGACATTCAGGTCATGTTGGTGGTTTGAAAGAAACCCAATACCGTATCCTGATGGCTGAAAAGCCTGAGAAGGCTATGGAACTGGCTGTTTGGGGTATGCTGCCTCACAACACCATTGGTCGCAACTCTATGAAGAGATTGCGTGTTTACAAAGACGCAAACCATAAGCAACAGGCTCAGAAGCCCATCGTATTAGAATAGGAGGAACAGTAATATGGCTGATACACTTTCATATTATGGCACCGGAAGAAGAAAAAAATCCATTGCCAGAGTAAGATTGTTGCCCGGTACCGGTAAGGTTACCATCAACGGCAGAGATATTGATGATTATTTTGGTCTGGAAACCCTGAAGGTTATCGTAAAACAGCCCCTGACCGCTCTTTCCTTAACAGGAAAGTTTGACGTAGTGGCTAAGGTAACCGGTGGTGGATTTACCGGACAGGCTGGTGCAATCCGTCACGGTATTGCAAGAGCTTTACTGCAGGTTAACGAAGAAGAATACAGACCCGTTCTGAAGCAAGCAGGATTCCTGACTCGTGACCCTCGTATGAAGGAAAGAAAGAAGTATGGTCTGAAGGCAGCTCGTCGTGCTCCTCAGTTCAGCAAGAGATAATGATTGTTGTCTTTTACACCCGAAACATGATTGTTTCGGGTGTTTTGCCATAGAATATCATATCAAAAGGAGTTGTGATAGATGAATTACACCTATCGAACCAATAGTGTTTGCGCAATGGAAATCAGCTTTCACATTGATGGTAATGTGATAACAAATGTTCAATTCAATGGCGGATGCAACGGCAATTTGAAAGCCATATCCAAACTGGTTGACGGCTGGACTGTGGAACAAATCGAAGAAAAATTGGCAGGTAACACCTGCGGAAGACGTCCCACCTCTTGTGCTGATCAGTTAGCCAAAGCCGTAAGAGCTGCTTACGAAGAGCAACAATAAAATTCACCTCGCAGATTCTTTAGTGCTCTGCGAGGTGTTTTAATAATGCTTGCATATTT
>SVJP01000064.1 GCA_015068925.1 Oscillospiraceae bacterium | reverse complement strand
TTCCACCTTTACCACTCATGTAGTCACCTCTTCCGGAACCGACACCTATTCTTCTACCGCTGCTTCTCTCTGTTCGTTAAAAGGCCCGAAGCATGGTGGTGCAAATATCAAAGTAACACAGATGTTTAACGACCTAAAACGGCAAGTGCATCATTGGGACGATGATGAAGAAATCAAAAATTATTTAAACAAGTTGCTGAACAAAGAAGCATTTGACAATGCAGGTTTAATCTACGGAATGGGACATGCTGTTTATTCTCTCTCCGACCCACGTGCAAACATTTTCAGAGAGTTTGTAAAACAGCTTTCCCACGAAAAAGGAAAAGAAAAGGAATTTCAATTATATTCTCGGGTTGAACAATTGGCTCCCAAGGTTATAGGAGAAAAAAGAAAAATTTACAAAGGAGTTAGTGCCAACATTGACTTTTACAGTGGTTTTGTTTATTCCATGTTAGATCTTCCTGAAGAACTGTATACACCTGTGTTTGCAATTGCAAGAATTGCAGGATGGAGTGCTCACAGAATGGAAGAATTAATCAACGCCAACAAAATCATTCGTCCTGCTTATAAATCAGTGTCAGAACCTATGACCTATGTACCTTTAAATCAAAGAAGTTAATTACAAGAAGCGCAAAAGCTTGCATCCCTCGGATATGTTACAATACCCATGGTTTGCAAGCTTTTCTTTTTTTATAATGGGTCAATCTCAACCCAAGCATTCCATCACACACTTTTTGGCAATTGCAATCTCTTCTGCGGAAATTGGTTCATCAAAATCCGAAAAAGAATTTTCTGTAACGGAATTTCCCGTCAAAACCTTGTACCAGGTCAAACCAAGGGCATATCTTCCGATCCCCATGCTTGCATGATGATTATCACGATGCACCTTTTCTATGCCGTTTTGCAAGAGCATCATCAGAACTTCTCCACCGGGAATGATACCGTCGGCACCAATTTCCTTTGCCGCTTTTTTGTATGCTTCTTTAATCATGGCAAGCATGGTATCCGGTGTTTCTCCCAATAAAATATTCTGAAAACGAGTGCTTTCTTTATCGTATGCCCAAGTCTGATGCATGAAAATCTTCGCCTTTGGGACACAAGCTCTCACATAATCTGCCAATTCATTCAGATAAGGCTGATAACTTTCATAATCAAAGGAATTCGGGCTTGCTTGCTGCAAGGTAACAACATCCCAGTCACGACTTAACAGTCCTTCCTGCAAAGAAACTTTAAAACCGGAAATGTGTCCGTTCACTTGAAGACCGTACTCTCTGGCACCACTCAACATATTTCTAAAATGTGTAGATAAAGAGCATCCGCCAATATATAAATTAATTGCATCCAATTCTACTCCGTCTGCCCGTGCAATCTGATGCACATACCGTTGAGCATCCAGTGAAAAGCTGTTTCCGATTGATAAAATATTCATGGCTTTCTCTCCTTATTCATCCTTTGAAGGAATTTTATTTAACGCCATAGTAATCAGAATAATAATACCGATTACAACCAGAATACTTGCCATTCCTTGACCCATATAGGTCAAATTATTAATAAATTCCATAGGTTTAAATTCCATAGGTTTCATCGCTTTATTCCTCCTACTTTCCTAAAAAGAAATTCAAAATCAATCCGCCCGCAATAACAGATGCAATCTGACCTGATACATTCACGCCAATGGAATGCATCAACAAGAAGTTCTGAGGATCTTCCTTCAGTCCCATCTTATGAACCACACGACCTGACATAGGGAATGCAGAAATTCCTGCCGCACCAATCATAGGATTAATTTTCTTTTTCATAAACAAGTTCAAAATCTTGGCAAACACAACACCGCCTGCAGTATCAAAGATAAATGCAATCAGACCCAAACCAAGAATCAATAATGTTTCTGGTTTTAAGAAGGATTCTGCCTGCATCTGAGATGCAATGGTGATTCCCAGGAAAATAGTAATCAAGTTTGCCAGAACCTTTTGTGCAGTTTCAGACAAGGAATTGAGCACGCCACATTCACGAATCAGATTACCAAACATCAAAAATCCAATCAAGGAAACTGATGCAGGTGCTACCAGACCTGCCACGATGGTAATCACAATGGGAAATAAAATTTTAGTCAGCTTAGATACACTCTTTGCCGTGTATTCCATCCGAATCATTCGCTCTTTTTTTGTAGTCAAAAGCTTAATGACCGGTGGCTGAATGATAGGCACCAACGCCATATAGGAATAAGCCGCAACCATGATTGCACCTAAGTAATTAGATTCCAACTGTTGTGCAACAACGATAGAGGTAGGACCATCTGCTGCACCGATCACAGCGATGGATGCTGCATCGTTGATATCAAAAAACACAGATGCCATACACAGAGTAAAGAAAATACCAAACTGTGCCGCTGCGCCAAAAATCATCAACTTTGGGTTAGAAAGCAAAGGTCCGAAATCAATCATGGCACCAATTCCGATGAACAAAATCAAGGGAAATAATTCGTTTGCAATTCCGGCATTGTAAAGAGTGGTCAAAGCACCCTCTTCACCGATTGCCCCTGAGAAAGGCAGGTTTACCAAAATGGCACCAAATCCCATAGGCAACAAAAGAGTGGGTTCCATATCCTTTGCGATTGCAAGATAGATCAGCAATCCGCCAATTACCCACATGACAATCATTTGCCAGTTGTTAATAAGCTCTACTAAATTTTCTGTAATAAATTCCATTGTTACATTCCTTTCTTTTTTTACTTCGGATTCACCATATCATGCCTCTACTCTCGCTTTTTTTAAAATTTCTTTTGGCATTTTCGGTAGAATCCAAACATTGTAATTGTATCACAAAACAAACTTCCTGTCAATCATTTCTAATAACAATTTTTCATAATTTGTAAAAAACTCCCGAGTTAACACCCGAGAGCTTTTTTCTTATTCTAATGTTCCTTTTCTTCCTACATATTCTTCCAAGGTGGTGATTCCTTGTTTCTTCATTTCGGTTGCATCCTTTGGTCCGATATAACGTAAATGCCAGGGCTCGTCCATGTAACCGGTAACAGTTTCTTCCGGTGCTGTATACCGAATAATAAAACCATATTCGTGACCATGCTGCTTCACCCATTGATATTCAGGTGTGTTTTCAAATTCTCCCAATCCATCTACAGAACCAAACACATCCACCGCCATTCCGGTGTGATGTTCACTGTACCCTGCTCTGGCACTATAGGTATCTACATTTTCTCGAGAATCACTTTGCAAATAGCCTTCATACAATTCTCTCTGATATTCAACGGAACGATAACCGGATATAGCACGCAAGGAAAGTCCTTCATTTGCCGCCGCTTCCTTCATCCGATCAAAAGCATCAGCAGTTGCAGCACGCAACTGACATCCATCAGAATTACTTGTCAAATCCATGGGTTCATAATCATCGGGCACCTTATGATATTTGTTCACAACAACTAAAATATCGTTATTCAATTTATCTTCGCTATGGGTTACGGCATCAAATAATTCTAAATCCAATCTTGCATTTACCTGCCAAATTGTTTCGTCATCCGACAAACCTGTGCTGCTTTGATACGCTTCATAACGGTTATTGTTTTCTTTTACATATCCTTCATTCCCGCTCAAATTGTTTTCACCTGTAGATAACGGAGTTTCTATTGGCTCATCTGTTATTACAGCAACCGGTTTGGGAGCTACAATATGTTCAACAAAGTGGCAAAATCCAACCACTAAAAACACAGTCAAAGCCAATACAAATAAACAAAACATCGCTCGACGCCTGTTTCTTCTTTTTCTTCTCTGTATCATCATTTTACGATCTTCGCGATTTCTTCGCAATTCTTCTCTTCTTCTTTGCAATTGTTGCTCTGTCATTTGTTTTCCTCCTTTACCACCAACGAACCACATCCGAACGAACATAGCCGTAAAAACCGTAAGGATGCTTGATATAATACCAAACACCGTCCGTTGCATAGGTATAGCTTAAATATTCCAGTTTAATGCTTGTATCCCCTGCCGCGATGTAGCCAAGCTTCGAAGAATAGGTACTTGCCTGAGCACGAATATAAATACCGCTCGTTGAAAATCTGTTTACCAAATAACGTTTTTCATTTTCGCACACATATAACGTAACGGTTTCACCTTGTTTCAATCGCGTACCGGCTGTTGGTGATTGACGAATAATATGCCCCTCAGGAACAGAATCACTTTTCTCATTGAAGATTCTGCAGCTATAACATGAAGTTTCCATCTTATTGATGGCATCCCCCATTTCGAAACCAGCCACATTTGGCACCGTTGGGGTCGGAGAGGGCGGAGGGATTAGGATAAAAAATGTAAATAATCCGAAGACAAAAAGTATCGTTGCAAGTAATCCTACACAAATCCATAATGCAATATTTTGATTATTTTTTTGTGGTGGATAATTATTTTGAACATAAGATTGATGTTCTAAATTTTGCTCCATGACTTATTCTCCTTTTTCTTATAAAATACAATTTTATTTTACCACAAAATACAAATTATGTCAAATTATTTCTTGCAAAATCTTTTTTTCGCAAACAGATTTTTCACTATAAATGATCTAAAAAACTCCCGAGCACGACACTCGAGAGTTTTTGCTTATTCTAATGTACCATTTCTGCCTACATATTCTTCCAATGTGGTAATACCCTGTGTTACCATATTGGTCGCATGTTCCGTTCCGATATAACGCAAATGCCAGGGCTCGTCCATATAACCTGTAATATGTTGTTCCGGTGCCGTATAACGAATAATAAATCCGTATTCATGACCATGTTGCTTTACCCATTGATATTCAGGCGTATTGACAAATGATCCCAATCCGTCTACAGAACCAAATACATCCACCGCCATTCCTGTGTGGTGTTCACTGTGACCTGCTCTGGCACTGTAAGTATCAACATTTGCTTGAGAATCACCTTGCAAATAGCTATTATACAAATTTCTCTGATAGGAAACGGAACGATAACCGGATACTGCTCTTAAGGTTAAACCGCTATTTGCAGCAGCCTGCTTCATTTGGTCAAATGCATTGGCTGTAGCAGCACGCAACTGACACCCATCGGAATTATACGTTAAATCCGGAGGTTGATAACCATCCGGCACCTTGTGATATTTATTGACAACAACCAAAATATCTGTATTTAATTTATCGGTATTGATGGTAACTGCATCGAATAATTCCAAATCTAATCTTGCATTTACTTGCCAGATTGTTTCGTAATCTGAAAAACCTGTTGTCTTTTGATAACCGTCATAACGGGCAGCATTCTCTGCAACATATCCACCATTTTTTGAAAAATCATTGTTTTCTGCAACTGTGGATGTTGGTGTCGGTTTCGGTGTAGCAGTTTCCTCATTAGATTCAGATGTCTCCGGCGCAGTTGTCTCGTCAGCCGGTTCCGTTGTTTCCGCTGTATTTTTTTCTTTTGTATCCGATGCAGGTGTTTCAGCAACTACAGCAATTGCCTGTCCTTCCTTCACCCGTTTTTCCAACTGCTTTGCTTCATAATAATCAGGAAAACGGATAAAACCGATTGCACAAAACACTGTCAATGCCAATAAAAACACACAAAACAATGTTTGCCGTATTTTTCTTTGTTTTCTTCTTTTTAACAATATTTTACGTTCTTCGCGATTTTTTCGTAATTCTTCTCTTCTTTTTTGTAATTGTTCTTCTGTCATGGTTTTCCTCCTTTACCACCAACGAACCACATCGGAACGAACATAGCCGTAGGAACCGTTGGGAAGTCTGACATAATACCAAGTATAACCGTCAGCCCCTGTGGTAGAATTCAAACATGTTAACTTAACGCTTGTGTCACCGGCAGCGATAAAAGCAACTTGAGCTGCATTAGTACTCGCTTGAGCACGGACATAAATTCCACTTGTTGAAAATCTATTGACTAAGTAACTGCCTCCTGATGACCCTGACGAAGTACCACCCTCATAGCCTGTGGAAACACGAACTACATCAGCTCTAACATACCCACCGGAACCATTGGGGAGTCTGACTTGATACCATGTACCGTCAGAAGCACCAACAGAAGTGATATATTGCAATTTAACGCTTGTATCCCCTGCAGCAATATAAAGAACTTTTGCTGAATTGGTACTTGCTTGAGCACGAACATAAATACCGCTGTTCGGATACCTGTTTACCAAAATGGTTCCTGCTGAAAGATATATCACTTGAGACTGAGATGGAGTCGGAGTAGGTGGTGTTGTTGACGATGGAATAATCTCCTCTTTTTCACACACATACATTGTAACAATTTCACCCTTTTTCAGCCGTTCACCGGCAGAAGGCGATTGACGAATAATATGCCCGTCCGGAACCGAACTACTTTCTTCATTAAACGTCCGATACGTATAACCGGATTTTTCAATCGCACCAACAGCGTCCGTCATTCGAAGCCCAACTACATCCGGCACTTGTGAAGATGTATTTACAATGAGGAAAAATCCAACAGATAACATGCCGATGAGAAGCACTAAGGCAAGTAATCCAACACAAATCCATATTGCAATATTGGGATTTTTTTGTTTTTTCGGTGCAGAATACACACTTCCGTATTGACCGGCTTCCATATTTTGATTCATTGATATCCCTCCATTTTTTCGGAAAATACACTTTAATTTTACCATATAACCCCGTTTTTGTCAAACTTTTTTTAATGTTACAACATGTTTTTTGTTTTTTCGATTAAACACTCCTTTGTTTTTTCGATTAACACTCCTTTTTTCTTGACAATTAATCATACTTATGGTATAATAAACAAAGTTACGATTCGAGGTGAAAAAAGGTGACCATTGATTTTCATACCCACTGTTTTCCTGATCAATTAGCAGAACGGGCAATTTCTAAACTCAGTTATGATGCCGGTGGTCTAAAACCTTATACAGACGGAACTGCAGAGGGGCTCAGAAAAAGGATGTTGGAAGATGATGTGCAAATCAGTGTTGTACAGCATATTGCCACTTCCCCTCATCAGCAAGCATCTGTAAACGATTTTGCAGCCTCAATTAATTCCAAAGATTTTATTTCCTTTGGTTCTGTCCATCCAGATGCTGAAAATGCCTTGGAAGAATTGGAGCGAATCAAAGAATTGGGGTTAAAAGGCGTAAAATTTCATCCTGAATATCAAAATTTTGATGTAGATGATCCTAAAATGAAACCAATTTACCGTAAATTATCTCAATTGGGATTGATTGTTTTATTTCATGCCGGGTTTGATTACGGCTTTACACCACCCTATCACTGTATGCCCCATCAAATGAAACAGGCGTTATTATGGCTTGACACACCCGTGGTTGCAGCCCATTGGGGCGGAGCAAATTACGGAACAGAAGTATTAAAGCATTTATGTGGCTTACCCTTGTATTTTGACACATCATTCGGGTACGGTTTAATGGCTAAAAAAACTGCTCAGGAAATTTTAGACCAACACGGTACAGAAAAACTGTTATTTGGTTCAGACGGTCCCTGGCACAGACCAAATATGGAACGTCGATTATTGGAAAGCTTAACCTTATCCAAAACAGAGTTGCAGGATATTTACTATAACAATGCCGCAAAATTACTGCAGATATAAGACGTCATCGACGTTTTATATAAATAAATTTTCCATAATGGAGGTAAAAAACATGAAAAAAATTGTAAGTCTTTTGTTGGTACTCTGCTTAGCAGTTTCCTGCTTTTGTATGGTAGCAACAGCAACCGAAACAACGGACGAAGACAGCTATGTAATCGTCATGGTGGATGATGAAGAGGTATCCTTTGATGCAGATCCATTCATCAAAGACAGCAGAACTATGGTTGGATTGCGCGGTGTTTTTGAACAAATGGGTGCAACAGTTCTTTGGAACGGCGAAGAAAGTTCTGTTTTGATTTCAGATGAAAACAGAGAAGTAAAATTAGTCATCGGCGACAAAAATGTTACCATCACCAAAGGTGAAGAAAGCTCAACTTATGAAATGGATGTAGCTCCGGTTATTGCTAATGATCGTACCTTTGTTCCGCTTCGTTTTGTTGCTGAAACCTTTGATTGCGTAGTAGATTACTATGTAAGCGATGCAGACGACACAAAAATTGCCGTTATCTATACTCCCGGCTATGACTATACCAACATGCTGGATGTATTCGAAGCTACTTATGATGTAACTCCCATTGAAGACGAAAAACTTCCTGCAGAAGATAATACCTTCTATTATGAGTTGGATGAAAAACTCTTCCAACCTATGGGAAAAGATCACCTGATTGCTTATCAAAAGGCAATTGTGAAAAACTTCTTCTGCACCTATGCTTACGATGATGTAACCGGTTGGTTTGGTGATGGCGGTTGGACAAACAACGAATACACCCTAACCAAATACAACGAATCTATTCATATCGCAGTAATTACAGACCCCAGAGCCGAGGATCCTACCGAAGATTCTCACTTTGTTGTAGTGGATAAGAAACTGGACGTTGTTGGAACCCCTATCGTAAAAGTTGTATACACTCCTTCTTCTGCTATTAAAACCGAAGAAACTACCGAGGATACAACCGAAACAGAAGCTGCTGAAGAAGATTCCGAAAAAGCAGCAGAATAATTAAATTAAAAAAATGACCGCTGATCAAAAAATCAGTGGTCATTTTTCTTGCTTTAGTTTTGTTTTCTTACAATCAAGTATTCATCTCCGTCACGGAAATAAGGACAATGTTTTTTCTGAGATAAACGAATCAGTTCATCCTCATCCAATATCATACAACAAATAAATTCATCATACTCTTCATCATATTCTCCATACAAGCAACGTTCACATTCGTCCATCTTACGCTTCTCCTTCATCGTTCAAATGCAAAAAGCGCATGATAATTGCCACTACTTCTGCACGGGTTGCAGAAGCCTTTGGTTCAAAACGATTATGCTCTTTCCCGCTTACCAAACCATTTGCAACAGCCCAGGAAACTGCCGGAAGTGAAGAAGGCGAAATATCCGTACTATCTGAAAATCTCGACGTATCAGAAAATTGACTTACATCATATCCCATCGTACGTGCATAACGATACAACATTGTTACGATTTGTTCTCTTGTTGCACTTCCTTCCGCGTCAAAAACCGTTTGCTCTTGTGTATAAGAAATAGACTTATCTACAGACCAAATCACCGCATTTTCGTACCAGCATCCTGCAGGAACATCAGTAAAACTACTTTTTCCTGACACTTCAGGTTCTCCTGCCATTCTGTATAACATCGTCACCAACATGGCACGGGTCATAGGAATATCAGGCGAAAATGTTGTCTGTGATGTACCCGAAACATATTTCAAATCCACAGCTTCATAAATTTGCTCTTCCGCCCAATGACCTGCGGTATCTAAAAACCCTTTGGTAGATTGGTGAAAATATTCTTCTATACTTTGTCTTTCCGGTTCAAAAAAGACCTCATTTGCCGACACTGGGAATACACTCATGCTAAGACCTACTACAGTCGCTATTAACCTTTTCATATTCATAATCTGCTTTCCTCCTCTTTTTTTATTCGACATATAATCCAAAAAATCCTCTTTTTTCGCTCATTGCATCGTAATATAAAAGAATCCCCGAAACCAACAACCGGTTCCGGGGATTGTAAAAAGGAGAGATATTAATTGTTTAATAACCGTTTGATCAAACTTGTTACCTGAGCACGAGTTGCATTTTCACTCGGAGCGAAAGTTTCAAAAGTCATGCCGCTAATCAGATTTGAGCTTACTGCTTGATCGACATAATCGTAAGCCCAAGTTGAAATACTTTCTTTATCGGCAAACTGCTCAATCTTCCCTGTTGAAGGAGCCTTACCTAAATAATCATACACCTTCATAATGACAACTGCCATTTCTTCTCTTGTAATCATATCATCAGGACGGAAATAACCATCATAACCAACAATTAATCCAACAGCCGCTGCAGCTGCAACTTCTTTTGCATACCATGCATCAGTTCTTACATCAACAAATACTGTATCACTATTTGCCGATGTCAGATTTAATGCTCTGGTCATCATTGCAGCAAATTCAGCTCGTGTAATGGATCGTTCAGGTTCAAATGTAGTTTTGCTCACACCGCTGACGATTCCTTTTTCTGCCATTTCGTTAATATCGGCTTGTGCCCAATGACCGATAATATCAGTAAACTTACTGATTACAACAGGTTTTTCTGTTGTCTGCTGAGAAGAACTTCCTATGCTGACAAATCCAACGCCAACACTTCCACCGCTGTTGTATGACGGAGTGGTCGATACAGAAGGAGGTGTGGGTTTTGGTGTTTCGGTAGCAGCAGAGCTTACTTCCAGCACATATGCTTTTGTAGTTTTACCGTCAATCGCAGTAACGGTAATGGTAAATTTCACAGGCAATGTATTGCTGTTTTTGGTAATTTCTACAGTTGCACCGGTTGCTGCAGGAAGTGCTGTAACTTCAGGTACAGCATTAGCGGTAATCATGTAATTAGCCTTATTTGCACTAAATCCGTTGACAGTCTTGCCATTCACCTTCAAATCAGCAAGAAAAGCATTATCTGTCTTTTCAATCAAAATCGGTTCGGAAACAACAGCTTCATTGTAGTTATAGGTTACATCGTAAGGAACAACTTCGAAACGGAGATATTTTCCTTGATAATCATCAGGTACGGTGTAGTACTTTCCGTAACCATCAAGAATTCTTTCATATTCACCGTTTTCCTTGTCGCTGACATACCAGTAAATCTTACTTACTCCTTCATCATCTGCATCAACATAAGTATAACTTGCAGTTAGAGTTTCTCCTACGACAGGGATTCCTTTTGCATGCAACTCAGAAACGATAGGTGCAGAACCACCGATAACATCAATAGTTCCCATGGAAGCAAAATCAGGTGCTTCAAATCCGGGAATAGACTTCCGGATGCTTGCAAGACCGTCAGCAGTCACACCGGCAAGAACAACATCGGCAGGTGTTTCATCAAGCTTCGTAAGACCGGTTGTGTCTGTCACACCGTCACCCTTCACCATAAAATGATTCTTGGTTTTGCTGATGTCATGTCTTGCATAGTTTTGCTTTGCAAGTTCGGATGCGTCTGCCGTTGTAGTAAGGTTGTCCAATGGAACAGATACTACATCGTCCGCAGTTGCTACAGAACTACCGAGTACCGGAACAGATGTCAGCATGGAAAGTACAAACACCAAAACCAACAATAATGTTCCAATTTTTCTGTACATAAATCATCGCTCCTTCATATTATTATTTTTTATTTTAAAGGCAATCGGCAGACATCTTTTATTGCCTAAAAAATCATAAAACGATTTGATTTTCAAGTATAATTATACTTGATCGTTTCTCGTTTTTAAATGGAATTTTTCCGTTTTTTATTTGCAAAATTTCCGAGCACTTTCGGTAATTACTTATATTTTTTACTATTAAATGGAAAATAATATGGAAAAATTCCGAAAGTGC
>SVJP01000063.1 GCA_015068925.1 Oscillospiraceae bacterium | reverse complement strand
CATCACGAAATAGGTCTTTCATTGCCTGCATAATTTCTGTTGTGCTAGTAAAATTCTGACTGTCTACATACTGCTTCATTAATTCCTTTGGGGTTAATTCCATAAAAAAATCATCCTTTCAAGTTTTTTTGGTTTATATATCCAATACTTGCCTGAAAGGATGTTTCTTATTCACTTTTACACAAAATTTTCGGCGGTCTCGTTAATGTAAAGAGGGTGTAGCAAAATGCACAGATCGCACAAAGCAAAAAATCCTTTATTTAAGCCGTTTGACAAACTAAAATTTCATGAATAACAGAAAACAAGAGGTAAAAATTCTTGATACAACGAATTTTATTCCATGGAATGCTTTGTGCTATGAACAAAACTCGCCTCTCGCCGTATCCGCATACGGCTTCGGGTAACCAAAAACAAGGGAACGCCTTGCTTTTGCACATTTTGTCCATTCTGTACTATTTTTCTTCCACCCTAAAACGTCGGGGCAGTAGCAAAAATCATTTTGCTACTGCCCCTCAGACCGTCGAAAAAGTCGGTCTACCGCAAGCACACAAAAGGAAAAAAGAGTGAATTATGGATGTTTCATCTATAATAAAATCGTAAAAAACCGCCTGGAAAATATTGAATTTCCCAGGCGGTTGCTTGCTTTTTGCCAAAAGGAACACTTGCCGTACCCACGTACTGTCTGCGATTCATTTTGGCAAAATATCCCTTCCTTTTTCTTGGTCTGCCAGCCTGTCGATAGGTTTATCGACAGGCTGCGGGGCAGTAGCAAAAATCATTTTGCTACTGCCCCTTTTGGTATTACTTATTGAAACAAAATGGTGTTGATGATGGTATTCAGATATTCCTGTCTTCCGCTGCCGGGGAGAGAGGCGTTTCCTAACTCATCAGCATAGGCTGCCAGCTCTTCCAGAGAGGTTTTGCCGTCGCGGATTTTTTTGCCGATTCCGTCAGAAAAGCTTGCATAACGGTCTTTGATAAATTGGTCGATGGTGCCTTCCTCAATGATTTGAGCGGCTTTTATGAGGCCCAATGCATAAGCATCCATACCCAAAATGAGGGCGTGAACCATATCCTCGGGGGTGTAGCTTGCTCTGCGGTTTTTGGCGTCAAAGTTAAATCCGCCTGTCAGCCCCCCTGCTTTCAGCACCTCGTACATACAAAGGGTGGTGGTGTACACATCAGAGGGGAATTCGTCGGTATCCCAGCCTAATAAATAATCCCCCTGGTTTGCATCAATGGAGCCTAACATGTTGTTCATGGCAGAGATGCGGAGCTCATGCTGGAAGGTGTGACCTGCCAAGGTGGCATGGTTTGCTTCAATGTTCATCTTGAAATCCTTGTCCAGACCGTACTGTCTCAAGAATCCGATGGCGGTTGCCGCATCAAAATCATACTGATGCTTCATGGGTTCTTTGGGCTTGGGTTCAATGTAAAAATCACCTGTGAAGCCGATTTTCCGACCGTATTCCACCGCCATTTTCATCAGCGCCGCAATGTTTTCCTGTTCAAATTTCATATCGGTGTTCAGAAGGGTTTCGTAGCCTTCTCTTCCGCCCCAGAACACATATCCCTTACCGCCCAGCTTCACGGTCAAATCCAACGCCTTTTTGGTTTGTGCCGCCGCAAAGCAGAACACTTCCGCAGAGTTGGTGCTTCCTGCACCGTTCATAAAACGGGGATTGGAGAACATATTGGCAGTTCCCCACAGACATTTGATGCCCGTTTTCTTCATTTTTTCCAGAATATAATCGGTAATTTCGTCCAACCGCTTGTTGGTTTCCTTAATGTCATCCGCTTCGGGAACCAAATCCACATCGTGGAAGCAGAAATATTCAATGCCTAATTTTTCCATTAGCTCAAAGCCTGCATCCACCTTTGCTTTTGCATGGTCCATGGTGCCTTTTTCGGTGCCGAAGGATTTGTCTGCCGTATCTCTTCCGAACATATCGGTGCCTGCGGCACAAAGGGTGTGCCACCAAGCCATGGCGAAGGGCAGATGCTCCTTCATTTTTTTGCCCATAACCATCTTTTCCGCATCATAGTAACGAAAGGCAAAGGGATTTTTCGTATCCCTTCCTTCGTATTTTACTTTGGATATAAAATCAAAATACATCTTTATTCATCCTTTCCAAATGTTATGGTTTGGCTTTCGCCTTGTTTTAAAAATACTTTTTTGAATCCGCACAAGTTTTTGTGAGGAATGTATTCAAATTTCAATACCGAATAGGCGGTGTCAAAATTGCCTGTATTGGTGACCTTGACCGTGTTTTCATCCAGCCATTCTTCTTTGATCTTGGAGTAGGTCAGACCGTAACCGAATTCATAAACGGGAGTCCCCTTGAAGAATTTATAGGTACGGTTTTCCATGGAATAATCCTCAAAATCGGGCAAATCTTCCACCGACTCATAGAAGGTAACGGGGAGCCGTCCGCTGGGAGACACCTTGCCGAACAAAATATCCGCCAGGGCATTTCCTCCTTCTGCACCTGGATAGAAGCATTGAATGATGGCGTCGCAATGCTCTTTTTCATAAGAAAGGTTGACACAGCTTCCGCTGACGTTAACAAATACCACAGGCTTTCCGGTTTCCACAATCCGTTTGATGAGCTTTCTCTGATGCTCAGGAAGCTCCAAAGTAGGTTTATCGCCGCTCCACTCATTGTTATATTCATCTCCCGCTTCTCCTTCCAGATTACGGGACAGACCCATACAAAGCACTACCACATCTGCCTTATTTGCCGCAACCAGAGCAGGACGGTATACATGGTCATTCCAATAGAGGGGTTGACCGGTTTCCACAGAAAATGCGGAAGTATAAATCACCTTGGCATCCGATCCTTCCTGAATACCGCGAAGCAAGGTGGTATAAACAGAAGGCTCTCCGTAGTAAGTCCCCTGAAGTGCCGCTAAGCTATCCGCATTGGGACCGATGACCGCAATGGTTTTTATCTCCTTTTTCAGAGGCAGAATGCCGTTGTTTTTCAGAAGAACCATGCTTTCTTGTGCCATTTTGCGGTTTAAAGCTCTGTGTTTTTCACATTCAATCACATCAAAGGGAATGTGGTCATATTCGCAATCATCGTCAAACATACCAAGTCGGAACCGTGCCGTGAAGAGTTTTACCACCGATTCGGTAATCACATCCTCATCAATCATACCCAAAGCATAAGCGGTTTTTAACCATTTATAGCCGTCTCCGCAGTTTAAGTCGCAACCGTTGTTCACTGCCAGCGCCGCACTTTCCGCATCGTTTTCTGTTACCTTGTGATGCTTGTGCAAATAGCAAACCGCACCGCAGTCAGACACCACATACCCTTCAAATCCTAATTCATTGCGCAAAATATCCTTCAAATAAGTGGGACTTGCGCAGGCAGGTTCACCGTTAATTTTGTTATAGGCACCCATGACGGCAGCAGGCTTTGCGTGGTCAATGCAGTATTTAAACGCCCAAAGATAGGTTTCATATAAATCCTTTTCGCTTACCTTGGCATCAAAGGAATGCCGTTTTGCTTCGGGACCGCTGTGCACCGCATAATGCTTGAGAGTTGCATCAATTTTATGATACTTTCCGTCACCCTGTAAGCCTTTTACATAAGCGGTTCCCATCCGTCCTGTGAGATAGGGGTCTTCGCCGTAGGTTTCCTGACCTCTGCCCCAACGGGGGTCACGAACGATGTTGATGTTGGGCGCATAAACATTCAAGCCTTCATGAATTTCCAAATGACCAAATTTTTTAAATTCATTGTATTTTGCCCGTGCTTCATCTCCTACAGCACTTCCTATTTCTTGCAACAATTCATCGTCAAACGATGCCGCCATGCCGATGGACTGAGGAAATACGGTAGCGGAACCGCTTCGTTGTACCCCGTGAAGTGCTTCGTGCCACCAACTGTAGCCCGGGATACCGAGACGCTCGATGGGGTCAGCATTGTACTTCATCTGGGACATTTTTTCCGCCAAGGTCATTTTGGAAACCAATTCTCTTGCCCGTTCTTCAAATGTCATTTTCATTCCCTCCTTGTAATTGTGCATACACCTGCTTCAATGCAGGATAAATTTTAACAAATTGCTGATACCGTTCTTCGTATCGTTTTGCAAGAGCGGGATCTGGGGTAATTTCTTGTTTGATTTCGGTCTGAATGCAATCAGCAAGAGACGAAACGTCTCCCCGTGCAACCATGGCAAGCCGTGCGGCACCAAAGCCGGGTCCTTCCTCCGTTTTGGGAAGTTGAAGGGTGAGATTTAATACATTTGCCAAAATGGTCATCCACAGAGGAGATTTTGCCCCTCCTCCGCAAACGGTGGAAACAGTAATGGAAATTCCAAGGCGTTTCGCCACTTCAATATTGTCCCGAATGGCAAAGGCAACCCCTTCCAACACCGCAAGGAGCATTTGGCTTCTGTCCGTATCAGGGCGGAGACCCACAAAGGTTCCGCTGGCAGCCGTATCGTTATGAGGGCTTCGTTCTCCCATGAGATAGGGCAAAAAGAAGAGGGTGTTATTGCCCAGGTGTTCTTCTTTGATGGCTTGTTGTTCCTTTTCATATTCTTTTGTTTGCAACACCTCATCGCAGAACCATTTGTTACAGGATGCGGCAGAAAGAATGCATCCCATCAGATGATATCCTCCGTCTGCATGGCAGAAGGAGTGGAGGGCGTTGTGCTGGTCCACGCCGAATCGGTCAGAGGAAATGAACACCGTTCCGCTGGTTCCCAAAGAAATGTTGCATTTTCCCTTTCCAACCGTGCCCGTTCCGATAGCGGCACCTGCATTATCTCCTGCACCTGCACAAACCACCGTGTCTTCGGGAAGACCAAGCTCTGATGCCACCTTCGGCAAAAGAGTGCCGATGGATTGATAACTTTCAAACAATTTGGGCATCTGGCTTTCCTTGATGTGACAAATATCCAGCATCTCTTTTGACCAGCATTTCCGCTTCACATCCAGAAGAAGCATTCCCGATGCATCCGAATAATCGGTGGCATGAACCCCCGTCAAACGGTAATTGATAAAATCCTTGGGAAGCATCAGCTTGGAAATGGCATCAAAATTCTCCCGTTCCTGATTGTAAAGCCATAAAATTTTCGGAGCGGTAAAGCCTGCAAAGGCAATGTTTGCGGTGTAGTCGGACAAGGTTTTCTTGCCGATTTGTTCATTGAGATATTGGGTTTCCCCTGCGGTTCTTCCGTCATTCCAAAGAATTGCGGGACGGATGACCTTGTCCTCTTGGTCCAAAATCACAAGACCATGCATCTGACCTGCCACACCAATGGCACGAATCCGACTTTTGTCCGCCTTTTTAGTCAGCTCCCTGATTCCCGATTGAAGAGCATCCCACCAATCCTCGGGAGATTGCTCGCTCCAGCCCGGATGAGGATATGCAACGGGATATTCCTTGGTAACCGAGGCGATAATACCTCCTTTTTCGTCTGTCAACAACAGCTTCAGGGAAGAGGTTCCCAAATCTGCGCCAATATAATAATTCATCAGAGTCACCTCCAATTATTTTGTACCTTCAGTATATCATGTTTGTCTTGACATTTCTTGCAAAAAATAGTATAATAAGTAGACAGAATTTGACTTTTTGGAGGCGTTTATGTTTTACGAATTTAAACATCCCGGATTGTTTGAATATTTTTGTAAGGAAACGGGGAACAATTTCAGCTTTCCTCTTCATCTGCACCAGTCCTTTGAAATGATTCTCATTTTGCGGGGAAGTATGCTTGTTACGGTGGAACAAAAAAGCTATGAGGTTCATCGGGGAGAGGGTGTGCTGATTTTTCCCTATCAGTCCCATGCCCTGACCAGCGAGGATTGTGAACATTTGCTTGTGATTTTTTCTCCCGAGCTTGTGAAATCCTTTTCTGCCTCCATTTCAAATCAAATTCCAGAGGACAACCGCTTTTTGCTTTCCGAATCCCTGATTTCCCAATGCTTGGAGCTGGAAGACAACAGCTCGAAATATTATAAAAAGGGTGTGTTGTATCTCCTTTGCAATCAGTTTGACAAGGGTGCGGAATATCTCAATCGGGAGCGGGACAAAAATAATTTACTGCTCCGCATTTTTCAGTTTGTAGAACATAATTATAAAAAGGACTGTTCCTTGGAAACGCTGGCAGAGGAATTGAATTATGAGTATTCCTATCTGTCCCGATATATGAAACGAAGGATTGGCATTTCTTATAACAATTATGTCAATGAATACCGTATCAGCAAGGCGTGTGAATGGTTAAGAGAAACGGATAAAAAGATTTTGGAATGTGCTATGGAATGTGGCTATGAATCCCTCCGAAGCTTTAATCGAAATTTTAATGCGGTGATGGGAATGTCCCCGAAAGAATATCGGAAGAAAATGTGAGTTACTAAGATTACTATTGTTACAAATAAGTATTGAAAAAAACAGAGAATGATCATGAATTTCTAATCGAATAGAAAACAAGAAAAAACCGTCAGGAAACAATCGAAATTTCCTGACGGTTGCTTGCTTTTTGCTAAAATGAACACTTGCCGTATCAACGTATTTTCTGCGATTCATTTTGACAAAATATTCCTTCCTTTTTTACAGAATACAATCTGCATTTTTCTTACTTGTAACATATGCTCTGTATTCACCGGGTGTCATGCCTGTTACACTCTTAAAGACTCTGTTGAATGTTCTTTGATCGACAAAGCCTGATTCAAACATAATCTCGTAAATTTTCAGTTCGGAAAATTCCAGCAATTTTTTTGCTTTTTCAACACGAAGCATCCTGAGATAGTTGGTGAAACCTCCGTCAATTTTTTCAGAGAACACTCTTGATAAATGTTCTTGGCTCACACCTGCTTTTTGAGATGTTTTGGCAAGTGTAATTTGCTTGGTGTAGTTGTTCGAAATATATCTGATTGCAACGTCGAAGGCATTGACAGAAATCATTGGATGATTGCACTCTCTTTTTTCTAATACTTTGCCGAAAATGATGTGTAGATATCCGTAGATAACCGGGTAATTGGTTCCGTTTTGAAAAAGAGTCAGAAGCTCTTTTACAAGGGTTGTTACTTCCTCGTTATAGATGAAGTTTTTATAGGTACCGCTGTTAAGAGTAGACAGAATGACCTCTGATATATTCGGGTCGAAGATGATCATGATTGCATCTCCGTCAACGGTTTCTTTATAAGCGTGGATTTCGTTTGGAAAGCATATCATTACATCGTTCTCAAAAAGTATCTTTTCCTGATTGCTGCAGATTGCATGGATAGACCCCTTTGTACATACAAGAATTTCAACGTGTGTATGAAGATGATAGGGGAATGAATTTGATGTTTTTCTGCTTACATCGATACTGTTTTCGCGCAGTTCAAAAAGCATTGCATTTCACCTTCTTATCATTTTTTATTATTATATCAAATATTGAGTGGTTTTTCAAGAGAAAAAGCATTGAAAATATCAAAATGATGATATATAATTCAAATAAAACGATGAAAAGAGGTAATGTTATGGAATATCATGTTTCAAAACGTGGCAATGATATGAACAGCGGAAGCGAAAAAGAGCCTTTTTTAACAATCTCCAAGGCAGCCTCCGTTGTCAGAGAACGGGATACTGTAATTGTTCACGAGGGGACATACAGAGAATGTGTCAATATTGACCACGGTGCAGAGTGTTCTCAAAACAGAATCACCTTTCAGGCAGCTGATGGGGAAAGGGTGATCATCAAAGGCTCCGAAGAGGTGACCGGATGGGAAAAGTACTCAGAAAACATTTATAAGGCTGTTGTTCCAAACAGTATTTTTCATGATTATAATCCATATGCCGATACACTTTGGGGCGACTGGTTTTATAAAAGAGAAACTCCTCTTCATACAGGTCAAGTGTATTTTGACGGCGCATCACTTTGTGAGGTTTGGTCAGTAGACGAAATCAGGGAGTTCAATTGGTTTGCAAAGCCTTTTGATACCTATACGGAAATTTATGCAAGCTTTAACGGTCAAAGCCCCGAAGGTCACCTTGTTGAAATTAACGCAAGACCTGCATGTATTGCAGCAAAGCGTCCCGGGGTGAATTATATTACTGTTTCCGGTTTTGAAATGTGTCACGCGGCGACAAACTGGTCACCTCCCACAGCAGGTCAGACGGGGCTTATATGTGTGAATTGGTGCAAGGGCTGGATTATTGAAAATAACCGTATTTATGATTCAAGATGTAATGGGATTTGTCTTGGTAAGGATAAATCAACAGGTCATAATCAGTTTACTACCTATATGAAAATGCTACCCCACTACTGTCAGGTGGAATCTGTTTTCAATGCTCTTCAAAGAGGCTGGAACAAGGATATGGTAGGGAGCCACATTGTAAGAAATAACACCATTTACAATTGTGGGCAGACGGGAATTGTGGGCCATATGGGCTGTGCCTTCAGTGAGGTTTACGGCAACCATATTTATCATATTCAGGACATAGGCGAATTTGACGGTGATGAAATAGCAGGAATTAAGTTCCACGCACCCATCGATACTTACATTCATCATAATCACATTCACGATTGCTATCGCGGAATGTGGCTTGATTGGCAGGTGCAGGGTGTTCGTGTAAGCTCAAACGTGCTTTACAACAATGCTCCTTCTGCCGACCTGTATTTTGAAGTGACTCACGGCCCTTTTATGGTGGACAATAACGCCTTTCTTTCAGAATGGTCTATGGCAATTTATGCCCAGGGTAGTGCCTATATCAATAACATATTTGGCGGAACAATTTCAAAGAACGAAGATGAAAGACACACGCCCTATCATTTTGCCCATTCCACTGCAGTAAAAGGCTTTATCAAAATCTATAGCGGTGATGACAGAATTTATAATAATATCTTTGTTGGCGGTAATAAGGAGCTTAAAGAAGGGGAAGGATACGGTACATCCATGTATAACGGTCATCCCGAGAGCAGAGAAGAGTATCTCGATCGCATTCTCACCCGTAAGCCCATGAAGCTTCCTGCCTACGTCAATAATAATGTCTATCTTGCAGGGGCAAAGCCCTTTGAAATGGAAGCAGATTATGTGGTAACCAACTATTCTCCTGATATTTCGATAACCGAGGAGAATGGAGAATATTATATCAATATCGATATGCCAAAGGAAGCATTTACCCTTGATGCTGATATCAAAACTACAGAGAATCTTCCCATTACACTTTATACTGATGCCGCTTTTGAAAGTGCAAACGGAAGTCCTCTTTCCATTGACACAGACTGCCTTGGCGTATTGAGAGGAAAGACTCCCGCTGTCGGTCCCTTTGAAAACATGAAAGTAGGAAAAAACAAGATTCTTTTTTGGAAATAATAAAGGAGCTATAGCAAAATAATTTTTGCTGTAGCTCCGTTTTGATTAGTAAATCAAATCACAAGTATCATTGGAGAATGCAACCGGATCTTCAATGGGCATTCCTTCCATGAGCAAAGCGCAGTTGTAAAGCACATTGGTGTACTTTTTCAGTTTTTCTTTGTCCTCTGTCAGCATGGTCTGTAAGGATGCAAACATGGGATGGTTGATATTTAATTCCAACACTCTTTGTGCCTTTACCTTCTGGTCGTTGGGCATTGCATTTAATACCTTTTCCATTTCCAAAGAAATTTCTCCTGTGCTGGACAGGCAGACGGGATGGGATTTCAGTCTGGTGGTACCCTTTACTTCTGCCACCTCATCTCCCAACGCTTCCTTCATGAAAGCAAATAAGTCTTTATCCTCTTCTCTGGTTTCTTCCTTTTGTTCTGATGCACTGTCGGATACAGACTTGAATTCCTTATCTGCAAATTTGCCTAAAATCTTAATGGCAAATTCATCCACATCTTCGGTGAAATATAAAATTTCATAGCCTTCCTCCGAAACAGCTTCCACCTGAGGCAGCTTTGCAATCTTTTCTTTGGTTTCACCGCAAGCATAGTAAATATACTTTTGTTCTTCCTTCATTCTGTCCACATATTCCTGCAGGGAAACAGGCTTTTCTTCGGTGGAAGAATCAAACAAAATCAAATCCACCAGAAAATCTTTGTCTGCACCGTAATTGTCATACAAGCCAAACTTTAAAGGACGCTTGAAGTTCTCATAAAAGCTTTCATAAGCCTCACGGTCATTTTTCATCATGGCTTCCAGCTCGCTCTTGATTTTCTTTTTGATTCTGGAAGCAATGGCTTTTAACTGACGGTCGTGCTGAAGCATTTCACGGGAAATGTTCAAGGATAAATCTGCAGAATCCACCAAGCCCTTTACAAAACCAAAGTAATCAGGCAATAAATCCTCGCATTTGTCCATAATCAGAACGCCGTTTGTGTACAACTGCAAGCCCTTTTTGTATTCCTTTGTGTAGTAATCAAACGGAGGACGTGCAGGAAGGAACAGTAAGGATTTATAGCTCACCGCACCGTCAACGCTGGTATGAATCACTTTTACCGGATTTTCAAAATCAAAGAATTTTTCCCGATAAAAATTATTGTATTCTTCTTCAGTTACCTCTGATTTATTTTTCCGCCACAAGGGAACCATGGAATTTAAGGTATCATCCTCTTGGTAGCTTTCATATTCGTTTTCGGTGCCCTCTTTCAGCTTTTGACGGGTAGTCATCATCTTGATGGGATACTTGATGTAATCAGAATATTTCTTTACCAGACTACGAAGCTTGTATTCATCCAAAAATTCGCTGTATTTTTCATCTTCGGTATCCGCTTTCAGATACAACACGATTTCCGTTCCTGCATTTTCCTTTGCGGTAGGCTTGATTTCATATCCGTCTGCACCGGAGGAAATCCATTGGAAAGCTTCTTCACTTCCAAATTTTTTGGAGGTGACCACAACTTTTTCCGCTACCATAAATGCAGAATAAAAGCCAACGCCGAACTGACCGATGATATCCACATCCTCTGCCTTTTCATGCTCCTGCTTAAAGGCAAAGGAACCGCTTTTTGCGATAACACCTAAGTTTTTGTCCAGTTCTTCCTCGTCCATCCCGATTCCTGTGTCGGTAATGGTCAGGGTGCGGGCATCCTTGTCCGGTGTAATGCGAATGGAGAAATTTTCCCGGTCAAAGACAATATTTTCATCTGTCAGGGACAGATAATATAATTTGTCCAACGCGTCATTGGCATTGGAAATCAGTTCACGAAGGAAAATTTCCTTGTGAGTATAAATGGAATTAATCATCAAATCCAACAACCGCTTGGACTCTGATTTAAACATTCTTTTTGCCATAATAAAAATCCTTCTTTCTCGTATTTAGCACTCTCTTATCTCGAGTGCTAATTTAATTGTACCACTTTTTCAAAATTTGTCAAGGGGTTTTCAGGAAATTTACAGAAAAACCGCAGATTTTTCTGCGGTTCAGACCGTCGAAAAAGTCGGTCTACCGCAAGCACACAAAAGGAAAAAAGAGTGAATTATGGATGTTTCATCTATAATAAAATCGTAAAAAACCGCCTGGAAAATATTGAATTTCCCAGGCGGTTGC
>SVJP01000062.1 GCA_015068925.1 Oscillospiraceae bacterium | reverse complement strand
GTTTGTTCTTCTGAAAATTCCTGAGGAGGTTGAGAAAGCAACGAACTGAACATTTCAAACGGATTTCCTCCTGTGGCAAGCTGAGCCATATTTTCTTCCGAGAACATTCCGTTCATTTCTTCCATCATTGATTCCATTTGTTCATCATCAATATTCATCTGGGACAGCATTTCTTCTACAGGTTTGATGCCCAGTTCTTTTGCACAGGAAAGACAAAGACCTTCTTTTGCAACTTCTCCGTTGTCTGCCCTTGCCATAAAGACAACAGCAATATTTTTTTTACAGCGGCTGCACAACATTGTGATCACTCCTTGCTCTTGTTTTAAACATACTACATCTATTCTATTATACCATAAATTTTATAACTTTCAAGAGTTTTTTCGAAATACTCTTGTTTCTTGGGAGAATTTATAGTATAATAAAGAAAGCGAAAGATATTATTTGTTTTATAACAGTCAAAGATTTTTGTTTGCCGTAGGAGGAAGTGACGTGAAAAAAGTAAAATCTTATTTATGTGTTTTGGTTGGTGTAATGCTGGTATCCGCCGGAATCAGCCTTTGTTTTGTTCCCAATAAAATTGTTACCGGAGGGGTTTCGGGTATTTCTACGATTTTGTACCATAGCTTGCAGATTCCTGCCGGTGTTTCTTATTATGCGATTAACCTGGCATTGCTTTTGATAGGGGCGAAGGTGCTGGGGAAATCTTTTGTCATCAAAACGGTGATTTGTGCAGGTGGCGTTTCTTTATTTACTGAACTGTTTTCCTATTTGCCGCCATTGACCGATAATATCTTTTTGGCTACCGTTTTTGGAGCGGTATTATATGGGTTTGGTATTGGTTTGACTTTGGTAAACAGTGCATCGACCGGCGGTACGGATATTGCAGGAAGATTGATTCAACACTTTTTTTCTCATCTGCCAATCGGGAAGCTGTTAATGATTGTAGACGGCTTGGTGTTGTTTGCATCCTTTCTTTGTTTCCGAACGGTGGATTTGGTGCTCTTTGGTGTATTCGGACTGTTCATTTCCAGTACTTCCATTGATTGGTTGATTAAAAAAATGAATATCTCCAAGCTGGCATTTATTATCACAGAGACCGGTGACGATATGGCAAAGCGTTTGGTATCTTCTTCGCCACGGGGTGTTACGTTGGTAGATGTTACCGGTGCTTATACCAATGATGAAAAGCAAATGCTGGTTTGTGCATTAAAAGAAAATGAGATTCCCGACTTTGAACGAAAAGTATTGGAGATTGATGCAGGTGCCTTTGTCATCTATGCAGAATCTCAGCAAATTGTAGGAAACGGTTTTAGAGTATATCATTAAAAATGCAAAAAAAGCTTGCATTTATACCGAAAATATGGTATAATAATATCATTGAATCAGGCCCTATCGTATAATGGTTAGTACGCCGCCCTCTCACGGCGGTAATAGGGGTTCGAATCCCCTTAGGGTCACCAATTTATTTTTAAATTCAGGTGGTGCTCGATATGAGCAATATGGCAGATAATGTGCATGCAGGTCACAGGGATCGGTTGCGGAAACGTTTTTTGGAGGAAGGTTTGGATGCCTTTAAACCGCACGAAATCTTGGAGCTGCTTTTATTTTATTCAATTCCGAGAAAAGATACCAATGAGTTGGCACACAGGTTGTTGAGCCATTTTCACAACTCATTTCCGGCTGTGCTGGAGGCAAGTTATGAGGATTTATTGGCAGTCAACGGAATCAGCGAAAAGTCAGCATGTCTGATTAAAATGATGCTTCCCGTGTTTCGACAATATGGCATTTACCAAGCGAAGGAATCTCACTGTGTTTTTGAAACAACACGGCAAATGACGGAATATGCTCGTTCTTTATTTTTTAACTGTGTCTACGAACGAATGTATTGCATTTGTTTATCACCCGGTAAAAAGATTATTCGTACCATTTTGTTGGGAGAAGGAGATCAGGGAAATGTGTCGGTTTCCATTCCAAAAGCGGTTAGCTTGATTTTACAGCAAAATGCGACTGCCATTGTTTTGGCACACAATCATCCAAACGGTGTGGCAGCCTATTCGTCAACAGATTATGATTATACCTTGAAGTTGAAACGTGCATTGGATACATTGGGAATCGAATTTGTCGACCATATTCTGGTCACGGAAGAAAAAAGCCTGAGTTTGATTGAAATGGGCGGTGTAGAGAAAATTATGAAATTTCACAGTACTTACATGAATGAAAAAGGAGAAAAATAAAATGAGAAAAATATGTTTGTTATTGTCTTTATGTTTATTATTTGGTTGTGTCTCTGTGGTGAGTGCACAGGATACACAAATCAGTGTATTTTTAAATGCACAACGGGTTGTATTTCCGGATCAGGAGCCAATGCTGATATCAGACAGAACCATGGTGCCTTTGCGTGCGATTTTTGAAGCATACGGTTGTATGGTCGAATGGAACAACGGTGCTGCATATACCGCTTGTGCTATGCCGGGTCGGGTACGGTTGCTGCAGATTATCGAAGGCGGTAATCAAATTCTTGTTCGGGATTATATGCTTGAAAACGGAAAAGAAAAAGCAACACAATCTACTATTGTTTTAGATGTGCCTGCACAAAATGTAAATGGACGTATCATGGTGCCTTTGCGGGCTATTAGCGAAGCATTGGATGCGGAGGTTGTTTGGAACGGAATTACTTCTTCTGTTAATATTTTTTATGACAAGGGGAATATTTACGGTTTAGAGCAACAAAATCAGTTTATTGCTGAAAATTATATTAAAGTACAGCATATTTTATTGGAAAATTCCGATGCAGGAAAAAGTAAGGGAGAAATTATTATTCATCAGGTAAAGCAAGGCACCAATTTTGAAGCATTGATGTATGAACATAATTTGGATGGCGGCGTGGCAAAAAATCCTGAAGGATATGTGTTTACCAAGGGAGAAGTGGGCGATCAAAGCTTTGAAGATGCTGCTTTTGCTTTGAATGTAGGACAAGTGACCGATCAGCCTGTAAAAAGCGCAAAAGGCTATCATGTGATTCAAAGAGTTGCTTTGGAACAAGAGGATTATGAAGCGGTTCGTTTGCAGGCAATGCAAAAACTTGCGCTGGGTCAGTAAAGGAAGAGATGAATGATTCTTTTGGGTGTAAACGGATTGGAAAAATCCTTCGGGGCAGAGGAACTGTTCTCGCAAGTGAACTTTTCGGTAGAATCCGGTGAAAAAATAGGTTTGGTAGGAGCCAACGGTTGCGGAAAAACGACCCTGTTTAAAATGATTACGGGGGAGGAGACAACTGACGGAGGGCAAATAACCCTCGCAAAAGGAATGAAACTTTCTTATATGGAGCAGTTGATGCAGTTTTCAGGCTCTGTCTATGAAGAATGCTTATCCTGTTTTTCTGATTTATTGGAGTTAGAGCAACGAATTGATGAGATTAACCATGTGTTGGAACAAGAACCAACTCCTGAATTGATTGAACGTCAGCATCAATTGCAGGAACAATTTTTTCGGGACGGAGGAGCCGAGTTTCGCAGTCGTATCAAAGGAGTGTTGACAGGGCTCGGATTTTCGGAGCAGGAATTTTCTGCCCAACAGCTAAGCGGAGGTCAGAAAACCAGATTGATGCTGGCGAAAATTTTGTTAAGCCGTGCGGATTTGCTTCTTTTGGACGAACCGACCAATCATTTGGATATTGCTTCCGTGGAATGGCTGGAACGGTATCTGAAGGAATATCACGGTGCATTTATCGTGATTTCCCATGACCGTTATTTTTTGGATAAGGTAACGGATAAAACCTTCGCCATGGCAAACGAGAGCTTGAAAAGCTATCCGGGAAATTATACACGGTATCTTCACTTGAAAGAGGAAGAGCAAAAAACAATTACAAGAAATTATGAAAATACCCAACGGGAAATCAAGCGGATTGAGGGAATCATTGCTCAGCAAAAGCAGTGGAATCGAGAGCGGAATATCCGTACTGCCGAGCATAAGCAAAAATCCATCGATCGCTTGCAGGAGAATTTGGTTGTTCCCGAGGAAAAACAAAAATCCATCCGTTTGTCCTTCGGAGTGGATGCGCAAGGACCACAGGAATTTTTAACGGTCAGCGGTGCGGGAAAAGCATTTGGAGAAAAACGAATTTTTCAAAATGTTTCCATGCAGGTGAGACAGAAAAACAGAGTCTTTTTATTAGGCAAAAACGGTTGCGGTAAAACAACCTTGCTGAAAATGATTTTGGGGCAATGCTCCGGGGAAGGAGACTTTGTGTTCGGTTCCAATGTCAGCGTGGGATATTACGACCAGATGCAATCAGATTTACCTCCGGGGAAAACGGTGCTTGATACTCTGTGGGATGCCTATCCTACCAAAACCAAAACAGAGCTTTGCAACGCATTGGCGGCATTTTTGTTTTTTGGTGATGATGTGGAAAAATCCGTGGATGTGTTGAGCGGGGGAGAAAAAGCAAGAGTTTTACTTTGCAGATTGATGCTTTCGGGAGCCAATTTTCTGTTACTGGACGAACCCACCAATCATTTGGACATTTCTTCCCGTGAAGCATTGGAAGAAGCACTTTGTTGTTATGAAGGAACTCTTTTTATGATTTCCCACGACCGTTATTTCATCAATCGCCTGGCAACCAAAATATATGAATTGACGCCTGACGGTGCGATGTGCTATGACGGAGATTATGATTACTATCTGGAAAAACGAGTGCAGCGGACCCCTTCCGATGAAAAGACAGAAAAGAAGAATCTGGACTATAAGGAAGCCAAGGAAAAACGGTCTGCCATCAACCGTGCTGCAGGAAAATTAAACCGATGCGAGGAAGAAATTGCTCTGCTGGAGCAGGAAATTGAAACACTGCAGCAACAAATGGAAGAAAATGCATCGGATTATAATAAGAGTATGGAACTGTTCTCGGAATGTGAGGAGAAAAAAGTGCAATTGGAATCCTTGATGGAAGAATGGGAACAGTTAAGTCAGGAACTGGAAATGATAAAATCTTAACTATAAAACAACCCCCGAACAGGGAGGAAAGGAAGGAATTTATTATGATTAAAACATTGGCATTTGACTTTGGAGCAAGCAGCGGTCGTGCAATTTTAGGCTTGTATGACGGCCAAAAACTGGATTTGGAAGAAACCCATCGTTTTTCCAACGACCCTGTTCAGATTGGAAACAGTCTGCATTGGGACGTCCTTCGTTTGTTCCACGAAATCAAGCAGGGAATCGTGCAGACCGTTCACAAAGGTCACAAAGACATTGCATCCATCGGGATTGATACCTGGGGTGTAGACTTTGGTTTGCTGGATAAACAGGGAAATCTGTTGGGAAACCCCTATCATTATCGTGACACCAGAACAGACGGTATGATGGATAAGGCTTGTGAATTGATTGGACGTGAGGAAATTTTCGGTCAGACCGGGATTGAAATTATCTGGTTTAATACCCTGTATCAATTGTTGGCAATGGCGCAGCAGGGTTCTGCTGTTTTGGAAAAAGCGGATACTATGCTTATGATGCCTGACTTGTTCAACTATTTCCTGACGGGTGTAAAATCCAGTGAATACACCAATTCCACCACTTCTCAGATGTATAATGCGTCCAAGGGTGAATGGGCAACCGGTTTGATGAAGAAGCTTGGGATTCCTACCAATCTTTATTTGGATGTTGTAAAACCGGGAACAAAGATTGGAACTCTGCTTCCTGAAATTTCTAAAGAGCTGGGTGTTCCTGCTATTCCTGTTGTTTCTGTCGCATCTCACGATACTGCGTCTGCTGCAGTCAGTGTACCTGTAACCGAAGGGGCCGATTATGCCTTCATCAGCTGCGGAACCTGGTCCATTATGGGTGCAGAAATCGACAAACCTTTGATTAACGACAGCACCATGAAGCTGAACTTCACCAACGAAGGCGGTACAGGCGATAAAGTATTGTTGATGAAAAATATTATGGGTCTGTGGCTCATTCAGGAATGTAAGCGTCAATGGGAAATTGATGGTGAAAAGTTATCCTTTAACGATTTGGAACAGGCTGCAAGAGAAGCGGCACCCTTCCGTTCTTTCGTTGACCCTGACGATATGTTGTTTGCAGGTCCTAACAATATGCCCACCAAGGTGCAGGAATTCTGTAAGAGAACGGGTCAGACCGTTCCTGAAACCAAGGGTGAAATTATTCGTTGTATTGCACAGAGTCTGGCACTGAAATATCGTTACACCGTTGAATGTCTGGAAGAAATCCAAGGCAAGAAAATCAACAAGATTCATCTGGTTGGCGGCGGTATCAAGGATAAGCTGATTTGCAGCTTTACCGCAAATGCAACCAAGCGTGAAGTAATCGCAGGTCCTGTTGAAGCAACTGCAATCGGAAACAATCTGGTTCAGTTGATGGCATTGGGTGAACTAAAAAATCTCACCGAAGCACGTCAATTGGTTCGTGATTCTTTTGAAACAACAATTTACACCGCTGATTCCGATTTGGATTGGGATGCAGCTTATGAAACCTTCAGAAAGTATATCGGATAATTATGGGAAAACAATTAGTCATTGCAGAAAAACCCTCCGTAGGCAAAGAACTGGCACGGGTATTGGGATGTAAACAAGGAAGAGAAGGCTATATGACCGGGGGACAGTATATTGTCACCTGGTCCTTTGGCCATTTGGTTACTTTGGCTGACCCTGACGCTTACGGAGAACAGTATAAAAGATGGAGTCTGGATACTCTTCCCATGATGCCTGAAAAAATGAAGCTGGTGGTCATTAAAAATACTGCCAAGCAATTTAAAATTGTAAAGGAATTGCTCCGTTCCGATGAGGTGGAGGAGGTGGTTATCGCCACAGATGCAGGGAGAGAAGGGGAATTGGTTGCTCGTTGGATTATCGAAAAAGCGGCTTGCAAAAAACCCATTAAGCGTCTTTGGATTTCTTCTCAGACCGATCAGGCAATTCGGGATGGGTTCGCCCATTTAAAACCCGGGAAGGATTATGAGAATCTCTATCAATCAGCAAAGAGCCGTGCAGAGGCGGACTGGTTGGTTGGATTGAATGTGACAAGAGCATTGACCTGTAAGCATAAGGCGCAGTTATCTGCCGGTCGTGTGCAAACTCCTACCTTGGCAATGATTGTGGACAGGGAAGAAGAAATCAAACGATTTGTTCCCAAAGAGTTTGAAACCATGTCTGCCAAGGCGGAAGGTGTGAATTTTTCCTGGAAGGATCAGCAAAGCGGAAACGGTCGGGTGTTTGAGCTTGGGAAATTAGAAGAAATCCGTCAGAAAATCAGCGGAAAACCGCTGAAAATTACCAATATTAAGAAACAGGCAAAACAACAGCCCACTCCGTTGTTGTATGATTTAACGGAATTGCAAAGAGATGCCAATAAGCAGTATGGCTATTCTGCAAAGAAGACCTTGAATCTGATGCAACAGTTGTATGAAACACATAAGGTGTTGACTTATCCCAGAACCGATTCCCGTTATTTAAGTCAAGACATTGTTCCCACCCTGGATCAGCGGTTAAAAGCCATTTCGGGTGCATTTCCTATGGCAAAAGAATTGCTGAAGGGCACCTTGAATACGGGAAAACGTGTGGTTGACGATGGAAAGGTTTCTGACCACCATGCAATCATTCCTACCGAGCAGTATCTGGATTTGAGTGCTTTATCTGCTGAGGAAAAGCATATTTATATTTTAGTTGTCAAACGGTTTTTGGCGGCACTCAGCACGCCTTTCACATATGAACAAACCACTTTGGAAGGGGATGTTAGCGGTGAATTCTTTACTGCTCGGGGAAAAACAATCCTTTCTAAGGGTTGGAAGGCGGCGTATGACGGCATGGATATGGAAGAGGAAGAAGATGGCGAAGAGGAAGACAAAAGCCAAAGTCTTCCCAAGCTTTCAGTAGGAGATTTGTTAAAGGTTACCAAGTTGGAAATTAAAAAGGGGAAAACCCCTCCTCCTTCTCGGTATACCGAAGGAACCTTGCTGACCGCCATGGAATTTGCGGGTAAAACCGTAACCGACCAGGCAATGAGAGAGGCGATTAACACGACAGGCGGATTGGGTACACCTGCTACCCGTGCAGATATTATCGAAAAACTGTTTTCTGTCAATTATATTGAATTGCAGGGAAAGGAAATTTTTCCCACTTCAAAGGGGATTCAATTAGTTTCCATTGTTCCTCCTGAGCTTCGTTCTGCTGAATTAACGGGAAAATGGGAGCAACAGTTGACTGCAATCAGCAAGGGTCAGGTCAAATCAAAAGAATTTATTGCGGATATGCGGCAATATTCGAAAGATTTGGTTCGTGATGTAATTGCAAGTGATGCCGTTTATCGTCACGATAATCAGACCAAAAATCGTTGTCCGGAGTGTGGCGAATATTTATTGGAAGTAAACGGAAAGCACGGAAAACAATATGTTTGTAAAAATACCGAGTGCGGTTACCGCCAGACGATAAGTCGTCAAAGCAATGCCCGTTGCCCGCAATGTCACAAAAAATTGGAAGTAAGGGGAGCGGAAGGAAAAAAGCTATATGCTTGCAAATGCGGATTTCGTGAAAATTTTGAAAGCTTTAATAAAAAGCTTGCAGAAAACAGCAGTAAGCTTTCCAAACGAGAGGTTGCAGGTTATCTTCATAAGCAAAATAAAAAAGAGCAGGAGCCCTTTAATAGTGCTCTTGCCGATGCTTTGGCAAAGCTGAAGCAATAAAGGAGAATGTATGGAGCAGTTTGAACTTATTGTCCCTACCCTGTTTGGGATTGAAGCAGTAACCGCAAAAGAAATCAGAGCCTTGGGGTACGAAGTGATTCGTACCGAAGATGGTCGCGTCACCTTTTTAGGAGATGCCATGGCGGTGTGCCGTGCCAATCTTTGGTTGAGAACAGGGGAACGGGTGCTGATTAAAATAGGAGAATTCCGAGCAACCACCTTTGAGGAGTTGTTTGAAAAGAACAAACAGTTGCCTTGGGAAAAGTGGATTACCAAGCATGTCGCTTTTCCGATTAAAGGATTTACTTTGAAATCTACCTTGTTCAGTGTTTCGGATTGTCAGTCTATTTTAAAAAAGAGTATCGTGGAACGATTAAAGCAAAAATATCATGTGGACTGGTTTGATGAGCAGGGTGCAACCTATCAGATTCAATTCAGTATTATTAAAGATCAGGTTACCATGATGTTGGATACCAGCGGAGCGGGTCTTCATAAACGGGGATATCGGTTGAAATCCAACGATGCTCCTCTTCGTGAAACGGTGGCGGCAGCATTGCTGCAGTTGAGTGTGTGGCATGAAAACAGACCCTTTGCCGACCCTTTCTGCGGTTCCGGTACTTTTCCGGTTGAAGCCGCACTGATGGCAATCAATCGTGCACCCGGGCTGAATCGGGTGTTTGCAGGAGAGAAATTTTCTCAGGTAGACAGAAATCTTTGGAAGCAGGCGAAGGAGGAAGCGAAAGATTTGATTCGCAAGGATAGTAAACCAATGATTTTCGGCTATGATGTTGATCCTGCCTGTGTTTCCTTATCGAAAGAAAATGCCTTGAGAGCAGGAGTGGAGGATTTGGTATCCATTCAGCTTCGGGATGTGTGCGGATTCCGACAAGAGGAGGAATATGGCGTGATTGTTTGTAACCCTCCTTACGGTGAACGATTGGGAGATTTGAAGGATGCCCGCAGATTATATAAAATCATGGGGAGACAGTTTCAAACATGTCCCACCTGGTCCCAGTATATTCTTACATCGGATGAAGAGTTCGAGCAGTTTTATGGAAAAAAAGCGGATAAAAAAAGAAAAATTTATAACGGTATGATTAAATGTGACTGTTATCAATATTTCGGACCAAAGCCGCCTTACAGGAGGGATGTTCATGAATCGTGAAATTCCTCGAGTGTTGGCACTTCATGATTTATCGGGATTTGGTCGATGTGCATTGACGGTGATTATTCCTGTTATGTCCTCCTTGGGAATTCAGGTTTGTCCGGTTCCCACAGCGGTGTTGTCTACTCACACAGGCGGATTTACCGATTTCGCATTTCAGGATATGACAGAGTTTATGAAAGATAATCTTCGTCATTATCAAAAGCTGAATTTATCATTTGATGGTGTGTACAGTGGTTTTTTGGGAAGTGCAGAGCAATGCGCCATTGTAGAGGAATACATTGCAGCCTTTGGCAGCAATCATGTGTTGGTTGACCCTGTGTTGGGAGATAATGGTGTGCTTTATTCTACTGTGACAGAGTCGTTGGTATGTCAGATGCGTCGATTGGTATCAAAAGCAAAGTTGATTACACCGAATATGACAGAAGGTGCTTATTTATTGGAAGAATCAGCACCGGAATCTATGACAAAGGACCAAGCTGTGCGATGGGCAAAACGACTTTGTGATTTGGGACCGTCTTGTTGTATTTTAACAGGCGTACATTTAAAGGAAGAAAATGGCAAAATGTTTTCTGTTCTGTATGATAAGAAAAAAAATAAAAGTCTTTGTTATGGCAGTCAGGAAGTGTATGGGGAATATCCGGGAGCAGGGGATGCATTTGCTTCTGTATTTCTTTCCTATTTATTAAAGGAAGAAACTCCGGAAAAATGTTTGAGATTTGCTTCTGATTATGTCTATCAAAAAATTAAATTGGCAAAAGAGCAAGGCAATCCTCCGCGGGAAGGATTACCCTTGGAATTTGAAATAAAGGAGTCGATGAAACAATGACACAATACTTAACAAAAAGAAACATCATTATTGCCGCAATTGCAGTAGTGCTTTTCTCTGTGATTGTGATTACGGTTGTGATGCAATTGGGCAGCGAAATGCCAAAGCTGGTTTTTGATGCAGGAACGCAGGAAGAAAAAGAAACCGGAATGTTTTATACGGCAATGCCTATTTCCTGGAGGGGCGGAACAAAGGAAGAAAAAGAATTAGCGGAAATTGCAAAAACTGCCGGTTATTTGGAAGCGATGCAAGGACAAGCGGGATGTGTGATGTATCCCAATAAGAAAATTGCCTTTTCTTTTGAGGATGCAACACCGCAAAGTGTTAATTTGAGCATTTATGACCAGTATGGAGTGTTGTTAAATTCCGAAACGTTGACCGATTATTCAATCACAACGCCCGAGGATTTCGAAGGTAAACTGTATGTATTGGAAGCTGCATTTGAACAGGGAACCTGTGCTTATGTATTTTGGATTTATCCTCTTTAAAGATAATGTTATGAATCAATAAAACCAAAAGTGTGTAGCAAAATGCGTAGATCGCACAAAGCAGAAAAATTCTTTATTCAAGTTATTCAGATGAACTAAAATTTCATAAATAACAGAAAACAGGAGATAAAAATTCGTGATACAACGAATTTTATTTCAATGAATACTTTGTGCTATGAACAAAACTCGCCTCTCGACGTACCTTTGTACGCCTTTGGATAACCAAAAGCATAGCTTTGGCTCGTTTTGTCCATTCTGCACTGTTTTTCTTCCACCCTAAAACGTCGGGGCTGCAGCAAAAATTATTTTGCTACAGCCCCTCAGACTGTCGAAAAAGTCGGTCTACCGCAAGCAAATAAAGAATACAGAGATTGATTATGAATTTCTAATCAAATATAAAACAAGAGAAAAACCGTCAGAGAAATAAACAAATTTCCCTGACGG
>SVJP01000061.1 GCA_015068925.1 Oscillospiraceae bacterium | reverse complement strand
TTAATCGAAACCTTCGAACAAGAACCCTGGTGGTACGGACTTTATTTATGGAAATGGGAAGAACATATCCACAGACCCACCGACCCCACAGGCATCAAAGGCTTTACCATCAAAGGAAAGCCTGCAGAAGAAGTTTATAAATACTGGGGCAAGCAAGACAGAAGCAGAAACGCTTAACAATCCAAAAAAATTCCTCGGAGCAATCATTACTCCGAGGAATTTTTTATCATCGAGATCCGACCTTGCTACCCCACAAGGAGAGAATACATGATTATTTGGTTAATGTGAAGGATTCTTCTGTGTCGCTGTAGTCGGTCTGATTCTGTCCATCCTTCTGATAAGTGATAAAGGGTCTGTAATAGCACTTGGTTCCGGTTAACGCATCACCGTATACACGAATACC
Source organism: Oscillospiraceae bacterium (assembly GCA_015068925.1). Lineage (GTDB taxonomy): Bacteria > Bacillota > Clostridia > HGM11514 > HGM11514 > SIG438. Next base: position 11,214 of record SVJP01000061.1, on the reverse strand, counting down.
GAACATACCGCTTGTTACATTGGTTTTATTTTCCGTCAATGCAACTAATTTCAGACCGTTTTCAGCATTGTTTTCCTTATTGCTGATGACAATTCCTGTGTCGGTAACGGTGTAACCGTAGCCGGGTTGAATCTGCATGTACATCAATGCTGCGGGATTTCCGTCTACCTTTTGATCGGTTTCGATTTCCATGGTCTTGGAAACAGAAGGTGCCTCAACAGGGATTTCCTTAAAGGTAACTACCAGCTCTGCATTTTTGCAATCTACATTCAATACACCGTTCTTGATAAAATCGGTTACATTGATGCCGTCATAACTAACAGAATCCAGTTTAAATCCTGCTTTCGGTTCAAAGGTGAAGTTGACAGAATCGTCATAATATGCTTCTGCCTTACCGCCGTTTGCTACAACATTGTTGTTGCAGAGAACAGAACCCTGTGTTTCATCATAGGAAACAGCAATGTTAACGGTGGGTTTGGTGGTGTTGGGGTTTGCAACCATAACCATATCATCAAAGTAACCGGCAGATTCGCCGCCAGCGTAAAGTGTTCCGCCTGCACCATTACTCTTAGAACACTTTTCACTACCAATCAACACACCGTCAAGATAGGTGTTTACTATTCCGTCTTCCTCCAAAATTGCGGTTGCTTGGTGCCATCCCTTAGTTCTTGCAACACCGGAATCCTTTTTATCATTATGGTAAGTATAGTTTTTGCCATTTTCAGCTGCACCAATTGCCCCGTAATAATAAAAACCATTTTCGGTGTCTTTGATTACAGATGCATGAATAGATTCATCAAGCCCCAGCGCTGCCCAGGCATTGGTATAAGTATAAGCGCCTGTGTCAGGGGTGTTTTCTCCGCCTACCACATACGGATTTGTTTTATAATAAACGATTCTCGGATTCACCTGACAAAAACGAAGACGAACATTGATTACTCTTGTTCCGTCATCATAAAACCAAACCTGACCAATACGCATGTTTGCTGGGGTAGTGAATTAAATCACCGATTTACATAAACAAAGTTGAACCGTTTTTCAGTTCATTTTCCTCTTCTTGTAAAAAGCACTTAGGCGGATGGCGAAAAATCGCCATCCGCAAATGCCTTAAAAAGGAGTTGGATGATTACTTATTTAATAATCTCTTAATGAGGCTTGCTACCTGAGCACGGGTTGCATTTTCTTTGGGTGCAAAGGTACCGTCATCCATACCGCTGATCATTCCTGTGCTTACCGCTTGATCAACATAAGATACTGCCCATTCGGAAATGGTATCCTTATCGGCAAATTTGTCAATCTGACCGGAAGATGCTGTCTTTCCTAAGAAAGCATAAGCCTTCATGATCACAACTGCCATTTCTTCACGGGTAATGGTATCGTTGGGTCTGAAGTTTCCGTCATACCCTACAATCAAGCCTGCTGCCGCTGCTGCCGATACTTCTTTTGCATACCATGCATCATTTGCAACATCTGCAAATACAGATTCTGTATTGGTTGCAGACAATTTCATGGCTCTCGCCATCAAAGCTGCAAATTCCGCTCTGGTGATGGAACGGTCAGGCTCAAAGGTTGTTGCGGTCACACCGCTTACAATACCCTTAGTTGCCATATCGTTGATATCTTTTTCTGCCCAGTGACCGATGATATCGGTAAACTTAAAGGTAATATGAGATGCATTGGTAATCTTCAGCATTTCTTTTTCAAGAGTAGAAACTACCATTTCACTACCCTCAACCTTACCTACAGGATAGAAATAGAGAATTCCCTTTTCACGGTCTACATAAGATTCACCGGGTTTATCAATTTCTTCAAATACATTAGCAAAGTAAATCTTGTATTGCGGTCCCCAACCAACAATTTCAGGATCGATCCCGTAAACATGCTTATCGGAGGTGGTGAACCATTTTTCCTTTGTGTTAAGTTCATCGACTCTAAGTTCCGATGCTGCCCATGCAAATGCAATAGCACCGCCAATCAAAAGATCATTCTTCTTGAACTCCCAATTGTTTGTACGATTTTCCGCATCGGGATATATCATCATCAAGGGCATATTGCCGCCATTATACTTGGTGGTATCAACTCCGTGAGAAGCCTTTGTTGCAGGTTTTGCAAACAAAAGCATCTGGCTTTCGTCATCATTGGGCCAACGAGCTTTTGTCAGACGTGCACCATTCATGAAGATTTCATTAGGAGCATCGACAGGGAAATCATACCATCCGTTACCATCAACAGGAGACATTTCAATGCCCTGTGCACGTAAATCAAGCTGCATCAGATGATCTCTGACGTTCTGGTCAGAAAGTCTGTTTAAAAGTTTTGTATCTGTTACAGGGGTAACCTTATCTGTATCAAGCTCCTTACCACCGATAAAAGAAACCTTTTCGTTGTTATATGCCTGATAAACAATGGGGCTGTCTTTAGTACCGGAGTCTGCGTTTGTAAACTCAATTGAATGATCAATCTCGTAAATACCGCCACGGATATTAACCACTACTCCGCCCTTAGGCAGATTTCCGCCCAATGCACGGATGGCATCTCTTGCTTTTTCAATGGTTGCAAAGGGAGCATTAATACTACCTTCGTTGCTGTCGTCACCATAGGGAGATACAAAGAATTCCAAGTTACCGCTTACTTGTTGTGCGTCAGAAATACTTTCCTCCCCTGCTACACCGTTCACATCCTTAGGAATAACACGAACTCTTAAGAATTTGCCAAGGTCTTTTGTTTTGATGGTATAACTGTCACTTGTGGAATTCTGAACTGCGTTATAAGGTCCAGCTTTTTCAGTTGCAGTTTCAAAAATATAAACGCATTCTCCTTTATCAGCACCGCCTGCAGCAGGTACATAGGTAAAGGTTGCCTTTACAGTTTCGCCCAATTCTACAGTACCGTTGATTGTTGCACCAGTTGCAGAGGGAGCAATCTGTTCGGTAACAGCAGAGGTGGGTTCAGAAGAAACAGGTTTTCCTGTTTTAGGGTCGTTGTTACTTACGGGAGTTACGGTAACTCTTAACTGTTTTCCCTTATCTCCTTCTACAACCTTATAGGTTTTTGCAGTTGCACCATTAATTGCTTTCCATTCGCCGTTTTCCAATACTTCCCATTGATAGCCGGCAGAAACTTCATCCTCTTCATTCATATCGGTAATCAGAGCATCCGCAGTCAAGGTTCTGCCGATTTCTGCCATACCAAGAATTTTAACACCGCTTGCAACAGGAGCCATAGGTCTTACCACATAGTCCTCAGGACGGGTAGTATTTAAATTCTGAGTTAAAATAAAATCGTCATATTGTCCGATATGATAACCATAAATTGCAAATTGTGAATCCTGATTTCCTGCTTTCATTTTGCCGGTTGCAATTGATTCACCGTCTAAGTACAGAGTAACTGTACCATCATTTTCAACAATCATGGTAGTCTGATGCCAGCCCTTGGTTCTTTCCACGGCACTTTCGCTTTCTACGCCAAAAACAGCTGTTGTATAATACTGATCATCAGCATCGGCAATCAATTTACCATTCCAATAATATCCGTTTTTGTTACAGCCTGCAGCTGCTGCCAATTCTTTATCAATTCCTAAATTTTTCCATACATCAATGCCGGGCAAATTGCTTCTGTCCTGTCCGTCATTGGGATCAAGCTGAGGAGCATTGAATGCCATACTCAGAGGAGCGGTCAAATCATCATAGAACCAACCTTGGGCAATTCTGATTTTTCCTTCTACATCCCAAGAGCCTCTGGCATAACGAACTGCAACTGCTTTATCACCATTGGTTCCCGCATCGGCTTTCTTAACGAAATAATCGCCGCCATCATGACCGCCTGTGGTTTTTTCATCGATATCGGCATAATCAGCAGTCTTATAAGTTCTCCACAGATAACCGCTTTTTCCCTTAAATACAGAACGTTCTCCCATTCCTTCGGTAGAGTTATAACCGTTATCAGCGCCCTTAATCATAATCAGAGATGCAGAATAGTCACCAACAGTTGCAGTTACAATGGTAGAACCTTCATATCCGCCATCAACAATGGTGCCGTCAGCTGCAATATCAAATACCCAAGGACGGGTACTGGTGAAAGTAGCCACTTCATCCACCAAAGGACGTTGTTTTCCTTCTTCATCAATTCCTGTTACCTTCAGCTTAGTTCCTTCGGGCACTTCAGAACTGTAGTAAGATTTATTTTCTGACAAAGTTACATCTACCAAAGGCAAAACTTCTCCGATATAACCTTCAGGCTTTTCGGTGTTGGGATTTTGTGCCAAAATAATATCGTCAACCTTACCAACACTCAGTGTTCCCACTCTGACAGATCCGCCTGCCCCATTACTTTTGGAGCATTTTTCGCTACCAATCAGAACACCGTCAAGATAAGTGTTTGCAGTGCCGTCTTCATCCAGAATCAAGGTTGCCTGATGCCAACCCTTCGTTCTTGCAACACCGGAATCCTTTTTAGATGATGTATAATAATAATTTTCTCCATTTCCCACTGCACCTACTGCACCGTAGTAATAAAAACCGTTTTCGATATCCTTGATAACAGATGCATGAATGGATTCATCCAGACCAAGTGCTGCCCAAGCATTGGTATATGTATAAGCGCCTGCGTCAGGAGTGTTTTCTCCGCCTACCACATACTTATTCGTTTTATAATACACAGTTCTGGGGTTTACCTGACAGAATTGAAGCGAAGTATCAACTGCACTTGTTCCGTCGTCATAAAACCAGGTTTGTCCCACACGGATGTTGGCAGCGTTATCCCAAGAACCTCTGTACTGAAGTACAGCGCTTTTTCCTGTGGTTACTTCTAAGTAACCGTTTCCATCATGTCCGCCCGTTTCGTGAACAGTTGCACCGGCATCCATCCAGGATTGATAGGGATGATCATTGCTGTTTTGCTTGTCAACATTCAGATTAGTTTCAAATCCTCTTGAGGTATTTTGTCCGTTTACTGCGGCTTTGATGAATACCAAGGAAGCAGAGATTTCACCAGCAGAAGCCGTAACAATGGTGGTTCCTTCATAACCGCCGTCTACAATCGTACCGTTTTTGTCCACCTTCAACACCCAGGGACGGGTACTTTCATAGGTGATGGTTGCACCGGATAAATCAACAGAGTTTCCTTCTGCATCAAATCCAGCTACCTTTAACTTTGTTCCTGCAGGAACAACTCCTGAATAAAAGGAAGTGTTCCCTGACAATGACATTGATGCCAACACACCTTCTGCAGCCAATGCAGGACTGATCATTCCAAGCATCATAATCATTGTCAACAATACTGCTAAAACTTTCTTCATGCTGAGTTTCCTCCTTAAAAAATTTGTTTTTTGTTGCTGTGCTGCTCACACTTTTCCAAGCCTCACCTTTCCTTTCTTTGTTCAGAATGAATCAATTGAAATTTATCCTTTTCATCCAACTCCAAAGATTCAATCAACACCTTATAAATCTCTTTTATATTTTCAAACCCTTCAGGTGTATGAGCATCGCTGCCGCAGTAAAATTGGCAGCCACACTCCTTTGCAATCCTATAAGGTCTTAAAATATCCTCCAAAATATCCGAATGCCTTTTGATGATTTCGGCATTCAACTCAATCCCCACGCCTTTTTCTGCCGCTTTTTTGAACAACTGAAACAATTCATCGTCAGAAATCAGGCTGAAAAACTCAGCCATATTTTCTCCGGGTGCACAAAGACCCGTTGTCAGGTGAGGAATTCCGATTTTTCGGAAGGGCAAATCTTGATTCAACACGAAATCAAGCCGCTTCACCCACGCTCTTGCACGAGTTTTAATGTTTTTTCCATCCTCTTCCGAAATGGTTTGATTGGGTTCGTGCATATGAGTGGTGGGAATGATTACAAAATCAAATTGATCAAACCTCTTTTTTGTAATCCCCAAATGATAGTCACGATCAAGTTCCGCCTCACAACCAAATAAAAATGTTACCCTTTTGTCCTTGGGCAATGGCTTTGCACGACTGATATACGGGAAATTTTGCTTTTGATAATGCCGCAACGTCATCACCGTGGGTGCATCCTCATCCCAGAAATGATCAGTCAGACAAACTGTATGCAATCCGTTTTCTTTTGCATATTGTAAAATCCTTTCATTGGTCTGTTCAGGGTCTTTTGCACACAAGGACAATTGAGAATGAATATGCAAATCATGATCAAAATGAAATTTCATCTTCTGTCACCATTACCAAATCCGTCTGGAGCAATTCAAATCAACGGGAGATGTTCCGACAAAAGGAATTTCTCCGTAAATAACCGATACAAATGCCTTCATGGAATTTTCATCAGGAGAGTAAGAATTTACAAAAGCATCCGCGTTTTCCATAATATCATAATGAAGATAAGGATAACCGAAGGATACGCCCAATGACTTTTCCTTTCCGCTGGTGAAAGCATGAATGTAGGTTGCACATTCCTCTCCAAACAATGCCAAACCGCCCTTTGGTCTATGTCCGTCAACATAAGCTGCATAAACAATCAAATCATTTTCATCAGACAATTTCTTGATTTCCTCGTTTGAGGTCAATCTCCGTTGGAGATGCACCTTTGCACCCCGTTTTTCAAATTCTTCCTTCACCACCTGAAGCTGATCAAAGAAGGGGTCGTGATGAGTAGAACAGATAATGGCTACATTCTTGATTTCCTCTTGTTTCAAAGGCAACATATTTTTTCTGTCGCGAACCAACGTCACACTTTGTTCTGCAACCTGTTTGCAAATTTCTGCAGTATGAGGAGTGATATCCGCTGTTGTATAAGAGGGCAAATCACGATAATCATCGCGGAACAACCCAAGCTTTTCCTTCATATCTAAGATTCGCTGACATGCATCATCAATTCTGTCTTCTGATAATTTTCCGTCCAACACCGCTTGTTCCAAAATATCTCCCGAGCCGGGCAAGGAACCTAAAATAACATCATTTCCTGCCTTAATCAGCTCAACAATCAAGGTTTCATAAGGATAACAGGAGAACAATGCACCCATTACAATTCCGTCTGTAATAACAACGCCCTTAAAGCCCAATTCACCCTTTAACAAATCGGTAATGATTTTTTTGGACAGAGTGGAGGGAATGTAACTGTCATTGATTTTGGTATCATCTGCTGCCGGGAATGCCCCGTGAGAAATCATAATAGAATAAACACCACCGTCTATGACTCCTTTAAAAATCTTTCCCTGTTCTTCCCACCATTCTTCCATGGTAGAAGAGTTTATGGTTTTACAAAAATGTGCATCACGGTATTCATAACGGTCTCCGCCGGGGAAATGCTTTGCCGTTGCTGCAACGCCGCTATCCTGAATCCCTTTGATCTGAGCATTTGCCAGAGCAATCATGCGGTCGGCATTGTCAGGTGCAAAGCTTCTTCCGATTCCTGTTGCACAAAAACGATTGTGGATATCCACCACAGGGGACCAAAGCCAATTAATTCCTCCGCAACGGTATTCCTTTGCAATGCATGCTCCCACCTCATAGGCAAGCTCTTCCGAATCAGTCGCACCAATTGCCAAAGCACGAGGAGTTCTGGAGCAATCCGAAAACACATGACCGCATCCCGTTTCCGCATCACCTGCGTTCAATGCAGGGATTTTTAACATATCACCTTGTTCCTGCATAAATTCTTTCTGATCAGCAGCCGGTCTCTTATTTCCCCATTCTTCTGCCAAGTCAGTCAGCTTTACATTCTGAATGGCAACCTGCTCTGCCCAAAAGGAACCAAACTGTTCCTTTTCAAGAAGGGCTTTTACTTCCTCGTCAGTTTTGACAGTCAGCTTCCCACCTTCTCCTTTGATACAATGAATATCCCACTGATAGGGTAATAAGCATTGACCAATTTTTTCTCTTAATGTCATTTCGGATAACAACGGTTTTTTCATAATAGATTCCTCCATATCTTTACCATCTGTCATAGAATGGTTTTAATCTGACGGGTGAAACTCCTTCAAATGGAATTTCTCCATAAATTGCTGCTGCAAATGCTTTCATTGACATTTCGTCAGGGCTGTAAGCATTGACAAACGCATCGGCATTTTCCATAATATCGTAATGAATATAAGGATATCCGAAGGAAACGCCCAATGATTTTTCCTTTCCGTTGGTAAAGGCATAAATGTAAGTGCCGCATTCGTCACCATACAACGCTAACCCGCCTTTGGGCCTGTGACCTGAAACGTAAGCTGCATAGACAATCAAATCATTTTCCTCTGACAATTTCTTCATTTCCTCATTCGAGGTCAATCGCCGTTGAAGATGCACCGTTGCGCCCCGCTTTTCAAATTCCTCCTTTACCACTTGCAGCTGGTCGAAAAAGGGGTCGAAATGAGCAGAACAGATGATAGCAACATGTTTGATTTCCTCTTGCTTCAAAGGAAGAAGATGATTTCTGTCCCGCACCAGAGTCATACTTTTTTCTGCAATTTTTTTGCAAACAGATGCAGTTTGAGGAACAATATCCTCTGCCTTATATGTAATATCGCGATAATCGTCACGGAATAATCCAATCTTTTCTTTCATGTTCAACACACGCTGACAAGCATCGTCAATTCTGCTTTCGGAAATTCTACCGTCAAGAACTGCCTGTTCGATAATATCACCCGTACCGCGCAAGCAACCCAACAACACATCGTTTCCTGCATTGATGAGATGAACTACCAATTCATCATAATCATACAAGGAAAACAGACTTGCCATCAAGATACTGTCTGTAATGGCAACACCTTCAAATCCCATCTGATTCTTCAACAAATCAATAATGATTTTTTTGGACAGGGTAGCAGGAACATAAGTCCCTTTGATTTTGGTATCGTCCGCAGCAGGAAAAGCAGTATGACCAACCATGACGGAGTAAACACCGCCCTCAATGACACCTTGGAAGATTTTTCCCTGCTCTTCCCACCATTCATCCATGGAGGAAGAAATCGAGGTCTGACAAAAATGAGCATCCCGATATTCATAACGGTCGCATCCGGGAAAGTGCTTTGCAGTTGCTGCAACACCCTGATCCTGAATCCCTTTAATCTGAGCATTGGCAAAAGCAATCTGTGCGTCAGGATTATCGGGTGCAAAGCTTCTTCCAATTCCTGTTGGAGCAAACCGGCTGGAAATATCCACCACAGGTGACCACCACCAGTTCACACCGCCGCATCTCAATTCCCGTGCCACACAAGCGCCCAATTCGTAGGCAAGCTCTGTTGAATTTGCCGCACCGATTGCCAAAGCAGTTGAAACACGGGAACAATCCCGAAAAATATGACTGCATCCGCTTTCGGCATCGCTTGCGTTTAAAGAAGGAATTTTTAAGCAATCACTCTGAGCTTGCATAAATCGCTTGTGGTCATCGCTCATAACAGGATCGCCCCAATGCTCTGTCAAGTCGGTCAGCTTAATATTTCTCACACCGATTTGCTCTGCCCAAAAGCACCCGAATTGTTCCTTTTCCAACAGTGCTTTTCGTTCCTCTTCCGTTCGTTCGATGTTAACCGATATTTCTGTTTTCTGATAAATATCCCATTGTTGGGGCATCAAACATTGACCAATTTTCTCTCTTAATGTCATTTCTGACAACAATGGCTTTTTCATTTTACTCCACCTTTCCTAAAAGACTTTTATCAATGGTCAAACGATTGAATTTTTGAGTAAAAAGACAAAATCGCATTCTTTTGGTTATATTATATCTTATTTTCTTCTTCAATTCAATGACAATTTTAGCTATAAATAGAACAATTTTAGCTTTTTCTACATCTGTGAATTTATTTCAATTGACTTTTTCCGACTCCTATTATATAATAATGTCAATAGAAATATCTATATGGTGGGATTATCACATGAATCACTTAATGCAATATGAAGCAAACAGTTTTAAAGAGCAGAATTTTCCAATTATTTTTCTTATTTGGAAAGACAAAGGGTGTTTCAAAGCTCATTGGCATGAACATATCGAATTTTTGTTCTTTAAATCCAATGGTTATAAAGTTACAATTGACGGAATCTCCTACGAAACAAAACAGGACGATTTACTCCTCGTTAACGGTTATGAGCTTCATTCCTCAGAGCGTCTTGAGGGTGAAACATTTTTTTATGTACTCGGAATTGCTACCTCCTTTTTTTCTGATGTTTCGTTCCCAAACTTTTCCATCCCTTCTCTCATACAAGGAGATACGGTCATCCGAGATTATTTCGACAAACTACACGAAGAATTCGTCAAAAAAACACCCGGGTATGATTTGGAAATAAAAGGACTCACCTACAAACTTTTATGTCATCTTGTAAGAAATTATCAATCCAAGCAATTATCTTCCGCCGAAATTTCCATTAAGAAAAATAAGTTGCGGAAGATTAACAGCATTTTAAAATATATTGCCATGCATTATTCCAAGCACCTTACAACCGCCTCCTTGGCAAAGCAGTTTCATTTGAATGAACAGTATTTTTGCCGTTTATTCAAAAGAGAAACAGGACAGTCGTTCACCAATTACCTCAATCAGTATCGAGCAGAAAAAGCTGCATCGTTTATCAAGGAATCTGATTACAACATGACTGAAATTGCATTGTTGGTCGGTTTTGAAGATTCCAACTATTTCGCTAAAATTTTCAAAAAGCATATTGGCGTTTCTCCGAGAGAATATAAAAATAAATTATTAAAAGAACAGTCAAAGAAGAGTCTGTAACTTTAGTATACACGAATTTCAAGTAGTATTCTACGGAATATCAGAACATTTTTTGGTAACATCCTGCCAATTAGGGAATAAAAAATGTTCAGAACAAGAAAACCTAATAACGGTTTTTCACGCCAAAAGTCGTATACAGATACGGTAAGAAGCGGTTGCTTTCGTAGCAAAAAGGTGATAAAAGCAAAGAAAAAGTCGGTCTACCGCAAGCACACAAAAGGAAAAGAGATTGAATTATGGATGTTTCATCTATAATAAAACCATAAAAAACCGCCTGGAAAATATTGAATTTCCCAGACGGTTGCTTTCTTTTTCTTAGTCTACCAGACTGTCGAAAAAGTCGGTCTACCGCAAGCAAATAAAGAATACAGAGATTGATTATGAATTTCTAATCAAATATAAAACAAGAGAAAAATCGTCAGAGAAATAAACAAATTTCCCTGACGGTTGCTTGCTTTTTGCCAAAATGAACACTTGCCGTACCCACGTACTGTCTGCGATTCATTTTGACAAAATATCCCTTCCTTTTTCCCAGTCTGC
>SVJP01000060.1 GCA_015068925.1 Oscillospiraceae bacterium | reverse complement strand
CGGGTACTGTATGTTGCAATATGCTCAATTGCTTCATCAATATCCTCAACCACCTTCACAGCAAGGATGTAATCCAAAAATTCCGTTTTGTAATCTTCTTCCGTTGCAAGAACAACAGGAATAATACCGCAAGTTTTTTCACATCCTCTTACCGTCACTCCTGCTTTTGCCAATGCTTCATACGCCTTGGGCAAAAATTCCTTCGCCTTTGCCTGATGCACCAACAAGGTTTCTGCTGCATTACAAACAGAAGGACGGGATGCCTTTGCATTCACAATAATATCCGTTGCCGTTTGTACATCCGCACTTTCATCCACATAAACATGGCAATTTCCCGTCCCCGTTTCTATGACCGGAATGGTTGCATTTTGCACCACTGTTGAAATCAACCCTGCCCCTCCGCGAGGAATCAAAACATCAATCAAGCCATTGGCTTTCATCATTTCCGTTGCGGTTTCACGAGAAGTATCCTCTACCAATGCAACACAAGAAGCAGGTAAACCTGCCTGTTCCAATGCTGATCTCATCACCTTTGCAATGATTTTATTGGAACAAATGGCATCGCTACCGCCTCGTAAAATCACAGCATTGCCCGACTTTAAGCAAAGAGCTGCTGCATCTGCCGTAACATTGGGACGGGATTCATAAATAATACCAATCACGCCCAAAGGCACCCGCTTTTGTCCAATGGTCAACCCGTTGGGTCGTTGCCACATGGACAACACTTCTCCCACAGGGTCAGGCAAAGCCGCTACTTGGCGAACACCTTCCGCCATTGCTTTGATTCTGCCTTGATCCAATTGCAAACGGTCAATCATCTGTTTTGGCGTTCCTTTTTGCACCGCTTTTTCAATATCAAGCTCATTTTCTTTTATAATCATATCAGCATGGGTTTCCAAAGCATCTGCAATGGAAAACAAGCCTTTGTTTTTTTTCTCAGAAGAACATACGGCCAACACTCTTGCTGCCGCTTTCGCTTCTTTTCCCAATCGTTCTATCAATTCATTCATAGTCTATCCTCTTTTCCGGAACAAGGTCCCTGTAAACTCACCTTCAAAAATGTCAAATAAAATTTCCGGATTCTCTCCGTTTGCGATAATCATATCGCAGCCTGCCTCTGTTGCAATTTCTGCCGCCGCCAACTTGGTTACCATTCCACCTGTTCCACGACGTGTTCCTGCACCGCTGGCACCTTTTTTAATTTTCTCTGTCATTTCCTCCACAACAGAAATCAGCTTGGCATCAGAGTACTGATGAGGGTCCTTATCATAAAGACCGTCAATATCAGAAAGTAAAATCAATAAATCTGCATGAATCAATTTAGCAACCAAGGCAGACAAAGTATCATTGTCGCCAAATTCAATTTCTTCTGTTGCAACCGTGTCATTTTCGTTGACAATGGGAATGGCTTCGTATTCCATCAGTTGGTCAAAGGTATTGGTTACATTTTGTTTTTTCAGTTCTGTTTCCAAATCTGTTTTTGTCAATAAAATCTGAGCAACGGTTTGACAGTATTCTGCAAAAAAACGGTCGTAAATAGACATGAGCTCACATTGCCCCACAGCCGCTACCGCCTGTTTTCCCTGTATGGTTTTTGGCTTTGCTTTTAATGACAATTTTCCCACACCGACTCCCATAGCACCCGAGGAAACCAACACCACATCATATCCTCGGTTTTTCAAATCTGCCAGACATCGAACCAAAAGCTCGATTCTTCTTAAATTCAATTTACCGTTACTGTATGTTAAGGTAGAGGTACCAACCTTTACTACAACTCGTTTTATTTCTTCGATATTCATCCTTTTCAGTCCTTTGTTAATGTTCTTTCTTCTATTTTACAATCTTTTCAATAAATATGCAATACTTTTTTTGATTTTTTCAAAAAATTAATGGATAATTCCTTGAAAAATCTGAAATACTATGATACAATAAAAGATGCCAAACAAACCGAATAATCCATATTAGTCAAAGTGTACATTTTTACCCCATGGTAAAAATGCACGCTCTATTTCATGTACCTTTGGTTAATATGGAATGTTTGTTTGGCGACAATCGGAGTGGTGTATTTTTATAGAATGCGCTGACTTTGGTTGGCGCATTTTTTATTTTATCGGGGGGTGAAAACAAATGAGAATTCAACAGTTGGAATATGGGTAGACGCAAAAGCAGTTAAAATGAAATCACTTAATTTTAAAATGAAAGGAAAAGTTAAAATGTTAAAAAGAATTTTTAGTTTATTTTTAATTATAGCAATTACAATTACTTTATTAACAACAGCTATAACAGTCAATGCAAATAGTGCAAGATACATTGTATTAGTATTAGACGAAAGCGGTCGCTCTACCTTTACGTGGGGCAAGGAACGTGAACTTATTTATACCGCTGACAGTGCAGTTGATTATGTAAAATCGGCTGCAAAGAACTTTATTGCCGACACACTGCAAAACAACAGTAACCAATACATTTCTGTTGTCTCCTACCATAAAGATGCTAAAATCCAATGTAATTTTACCAATGATGCAAATCAATTATCTTCTGCCATTGATAATTTATACGCACATGCAGAAAATCTAACTAATCTTACTTTGGGGACAAAAACAATTTCGGAGAAGACCCTCATGAAATTCCTTATCAGTTTTTAAAAGATAATTATAAATTAAACTGCGTGCCAAATGGTGACGGAACCAAAACATGGACATTTGAATTTGGCATCAACAGAGCAGGAGAAAAAAGAGAATTAACTTTAGCCATTGACGGTATAAAAACAATATCAATTAAACTCAATGTATCCGAACCGGTAATTGAAGAAAATGACACAGAACCCCCTGCTATTTTGGATTTTTATTGCGAAGACGGAGAGGAAATTTGGCTCGACTCTATTGACGGAATCTCATTATACTCAGAATTGGAAGACAATAAAGAAATTTCTTCGGTTCAATATTATCTAAATGGAAATATGATTCAAGGCACCAGTTGGATTGAGAAAGAAAGCTATCAGCGTGATCATGCCTACATAGAAAAATCCGATTTAATAGGATTGAAAGAAGGAACGAATAAACTCACTGCTATCGTCTGGGACAGTGCAGATAATACAGATGAAAAAACAATTTATGTTGACATTTTTTCAAAAGATTCTGAACCCGACGAAGACACCGAAGCACCTGTTCTGCTTGACTGGTACTGTGAGGAAGGCGACGAAATTAATACTGCTTATACTGATACAATTAATATTTATGCAGAGGCTGAAGATAACAGCGTGTTAGATTATGCTATTTTTGAATTAAGTGGCATAGGAGAAATTGGCAGAGTTAACTTTGATTCAAACGGTTTTGCTAAAATGTCAATTAATACCGAGCAATGTTATGAAGGTCGAAACGAAGTTAACGTAACCGCAGTTGACAAAGCAGGAAATCGCTCTTATTCTGAGGTTGTTTTACTTGAAGTAGTAAAGGGAAGTTTTTCTCCCACTCCTCAACAGCAAAGACAGGAAGCTCACAATATCGCTTATGAAAATGCAATGCAATATAATGGCGTTGACGTTTTTGTAAACGGCAACGAAGTGTCTTTCGATGTTAAGCCCTGTATCATTAACGAACGTACCATGGTTCCTCTTCGTGCCATTTTCGAAGCTCTCGGTGCAGAAGTTTACTGGTTGGAAGAACAACAACGTATAACTGCTTACAATGATGATGTTACAGTTCATTTATTCATTGGTAATCCTGAAATGATTATCGGACTCGGAACAGAACGTATATATTTAGATTCCCCTCCTGTGATCATTGACGGAAGAACCTTGGTTCCCGTTCGTGCCATTTCCGAAGCATTTGATTGCGAAGTGGAATGGTTTGCAGACAAAGAATTGGTTTCTATTGCTGATTAACGAATTGCATAGCTTATATTATAGCAAACAACCGTCAGGAAAATTCAACATTTTCCTGACGGTTAAAAAATTCCAAATATTCTTTTTACAGACAAACAAACGAAACAAGATAATATAAGATAGGTGCAAAAAGAATGGCCGGTAAAAAATCTGCCACTTTAATCTTGGTAATTCCCATCAGATTTGTTCCAATCATTATAATTAAAACAGAACCAACACAAGTCATCTCGTTAATGACACCTGTACTCATAAACGGTGAAATCAATCCTGCAAGAAGCACCAATCCGCCTTGAATCACCAAAACAGATATGGATGCCAACAAAACACCAAGCCCAAGACTTGATGCAAGCATCATGGAAGATACCAAGTCCAGAGTGGCTTTTGTAATCAACACAGAATGGTCGCCTGTCAGTCCTGCCTGAATAGAACCTGTTACTGTCATAGAACCAACACAAAACAAAAGTGTTGCAGTCACCCATCCTTCAGCGACAGAAGCATTTTCACCATCCTTCTGAAATCTTTTTTCCACTGTTTCTGCCAATCGGTTGATTGCTCCGTCAATACTGACCAACGTCCCCGTTATGACGCCAAGTACTACTGATGCTATCAAAATCAAAGGATTTTCACCGCACAGACTACCGGATATCCCAATATAAAGAGTACAAGCTCCCAAGCCAACCATTGCGGCTGAACTGACTCTTTGCGGAATTCCTTTTTTAAACAACAAGCCAATCCCGGATCCAATCAATACGGTGATTACATTTACAATAACACCTAACAATATCATACACTCCTATTACAGAATATCAGCCAAATCAAAAATGAGTTTTTCTGTCTTTTCCCATCCAATACACGGATCAGTAATGGATTTACCATAGATTCCTTCTTCCGGTTTTTGGGAACCGTCCTCAATATAGCTCTCTATCATAAGGCCCTTCACCATCTTTTTTACATCATTATTATGACGGCAACTATGAAGAACTTCTTTTGCAATTCTCGGTTGTTCCATCCATTTCTTCCCCGAATTTGCATGATTGGTGTCAATAATAACCCCGGGGTTACTCAATCCTGATTGAGCATAGATTTCCGCCAGATGAATCAAATCCTCGTAATGATAATTCGGCATAGATTGTCCGTGCTTATTCACATAACCTCTCAGAATAGCATGTGTAAGCGGATTTCCTTTTGTCTCCACTTCCCAGCCTCTGTAAATAAATGTATGAGAATGCTGTCCTGCTGTAATGGAATTCATCATGACAGAAATATCTCCCGCAGTAGGATTCTTCATCCCAACAGGAATGTCCAATCCGCTTGCAGTTAACCGGTGTTTTTGATTTTCCACCGATCTTGCACCAATGGCAACGTAAGATAATAAATCAGAAAGATATCTGTAATTTTCAGGATAAAGCATTTCGTCAGCACAGGTAAATCCTGTTTCCTTAATGGCACGAAGATGCAGATTTCTGATTGCAACCACACCTTTTAACATATCCGATTCCTTGTTGGGATCAGGCTGGTGAAGCATCCCCTTATAACCGTCCCCTGTCGTTCTTGGCTTATTAGTATAAATTCTGGGAATAATCAATATTTGATCCGATACTTTTTCCTGCACTTCTCTCAATCTTGAAATATAATCAATTACGCTATCATCATGGTCGGCAGAGCAAGGACCGATAATCAACAATAATCTGTCATCCTTACCTTCGAACACCGCTTTGATTTCTGCATCTCGTTTTGTTTTTGTTGCTTCGATTTCGGCAGTAACGGGATATTGTTCTTTTATTTTCATAGGTATGGGTAATTTTCGCTTAAATTCCATATTCATTTTGTTCATCCTCCAAGTTCGTCACTTTTTATCAAATAATGCTCTTCGTTCTGTTGAATGGCGCATCATTTTTCTCATGCCCTCAATATCTTCTGCTTCCAGCATTGCTTTCAATTCTTTGAATTTTTCCATAAACATATCCATTTGATTCAATAGCACATCTTTGTTTTCTATAAAAAGCTCACTCCACATCACATCATTAATACGGGCAATTCTTGTCAAATCTCTGAAAGAGTCACCTGTAAATTTTTCCATGTTTTCCTTATCGTTGCAAGTCATTAACGTAACTGCAATACAATGGGTAAGTTGAGACAGAAAACCTATCATTTCGTCGTGTTCTTCAGGAGAAAGAATGGTAACGTTAGAAAAGCCAAGAAGTCGCCCCAGTTCAAGACAGGTGTGAATGGCTTCGGGTGTATTTTTATCCGTTGGCGTAACAATATAGTTTGCACCGGAAAACATTTTATCATTACTGTTTTCCACCCCGGAAACTTCTCGTCCTGCCATGGGATGGGCTGCAATAAACTCCACATCTTCTCTTAAAATCTCCTGAATTTTATAGACAATGCTTCTTTTCACACCCGTTACATCTGTTACAATCGCTCCGCTTTTAAAAAGCTGTTGATTTTGTTCCACCCATTCTACAAACACATGAGGATAAAGAGCAAATATCACAAGGTCTGCATCGCCTATCATTCTGTGATCAAGCTCTGTGGTACCTTCATCTATCATTCCTTCGTCCAATGCATAATCAATGGAACTTTGCTCTTTTGTAATCGCACTGATGTAAAATCCAAAGCGTTTTAAAATTCTGGCATAACTGCCTCCTAAAAGTCCAAGTCCGACAATTAATATTTTTTTACTTACATCTACAATCATTTTATTATCACCTTTGCTCCAAGTTGTTTTATGTCATTAAAAAACCCGGGATAACTTTTTTTCACCGCTTCAACGCCTGAAATACTACCACCAATTTTTGAAAGAATTACCGACATTGCCATTACAATTCTGTGGTCGTTGTGACCGTCGAGAGAAACGCCGCGATACTGTAATTTCTGCATTGGAACAGTAATCATATTATCACCAAAAATAAGTCCGCCTCCTAATTTTTCCAGTTCCTCATGCATGGCTTTGCCTCTGTCACTTTCCTTTGCTTTTAATCGGTCTGTTCCAGTAAAAACCGCACCTTGTTTTAACGCTGCCAACGCAAAAAGAACAGGTCCTAAATCAGGGCAATCAGAAATGTCAAGAGTTGGTGCTCCCTTTGAAATTTCCATAAAATAATCTCGGTACACCTTATCACCTTGCAGGCTATCCACCTTCAAATTTTCTATATATATTTCTGAGCCAACATAATTAAAGGCATCCAAAAATGCTGCATTTGAATAATCTCCTTCAATCCTTCCCGAATAAGAATATAAAAATGATTTTTTGATTACGATATGATACTCATCAGTAAACTCTACCGTTGCACCAAATGATTGCAATGCAGAAATAGTAAGATTAATATACGAACGACTTTCAAAGGGCGGAATAATCTCTATCGAAGCATTTTCGCCTAAATAAACCAATGCAAAAATCAATCCTGTAATAAATTGACTGCTGATATCTCCCCGAATTTTATAGTAATCGCTTTTCAATTTTCCGCAAACCGTTACCGAATTATCATTTTTTCGGAACAAAAAATTATTTTCACGGCATAACTGTTCATAAACATCAAGAGGTCTTTCCAAAAGGCGCTTACTTCCCTTTAATATGACTTCCTGTCCTAAACAAAGAGCAAGAGGAATAAAAAATCTTAAGGTGCTTCCGCTTTCTCTGCATTCTAAAACAGGCGTTTCTGCTTTCATAAAGGAGTCGGAACAAATACTCACAGTATCGTTTTTCATCTTGATTTCTGCTCCCAATGCTTGTAAACAATCAATACTTGCCAGAATATCTTCGCTGTAATCAACACCCGTCAATACACATCGCTTTCCCGACAACGCTGCACCAATCAAATATCTATGTGCCATACTCTTCGATGGCGGTGCACTAATTTGGCCATGCAAATTACAAGACTCAAACTCAGCAATTGCTCCTGATATTTTTGAACTTAGCTCCAAACAATCGCATGCCGAATCCTTGCCCATACAATCATTATTTTTCATATTTTTCATCCTTTTAACCAATCTGTACCAAATCGTAATGCAAGAGCATCGCAAAGAACAATGGCTGTTGCTGCATCCTGAACCACTCTTGCCCTATGAACAATCGCTGGATCATGTCTGCCTTTTGGTTCTAAAACAGTTTCGGTCATCGTTTTAAAATCAATGGTATTTTGCGGTTGGAATATGGTAGGTGTTGGCTTAATGGCAGTTCTGAAAACAACGGGCATCCCATTGGTAATGCCGCCGTTAATACCACCGTTATTATTGGTGGATGTAACCACTTTTCCTTCTTCCAATTTCATTGCATCATTGGCTTGGGACCCCTTCATATCCGCGATTTGAAAACCTGCACCAAACTCAATCCCCTTCACTGCCGGGATAGAAAACATCATATGAGAGAGTAAGCTCTCAACCGAATCAAACCAAGGTTCTCCAACTCCTGTAGGCATTCCGAGAATTGCAGTTTCCAACACACCGCCAACACTATCACCATGAGAAGATGCCTCTAAAATTTCTTTTGTCATTTTTTCAACGAGACAATCATCCAAAACAGCAAATGTTTTTTGATTCAAAGCTTGAATATCAACGAACAAATCCTCAAAATCCCGATCAGAAATTCCTGCACATTTTTTCACATGCGTTCCAATCAAAATTCCTTTTTGCTCTAATGCATACTTGCAGATTGCCCCCGCAGCCACAAGGGCTGCAGTAATTCTTCCGCTAAAATGACCACCACCTCTGGAATCTTGAAATCCGTGATACTTACATTCAGCAGTATAATCAGCATGAGACGGTCTGGCAACAGTTCTCATTGTGGAATAATCACCGCTTTTTACATTTTCATTGGGAATCAATATAGTAATGGGAGTACCTGTGGTTTGACAATTAATCACGCCGCTAATAATCTTAAACTTATCTTTTTCCTTTCGCGGTGTAGAAATTTTCCCATCAGGTCTTCTTAAAAAAAGCATATGATTGATATACTCTTCATTGATATCAATTCCGGGTGCAAGTCCGTCAATGACCGCACCGATGTAGTCACCATGGCTCTCACCAAAAATGGTGACAGTCACACTCATACCAAAAGTATTTTTCATCATATCACTCCCCAAAACATTTTTTTGCCATCTGAATAACTTCGCTGCATTTCAGCGTTTTCAGTTCAAAACATCCCACATCAGGAACCGTTGTAACGGTCACATATTCCCCATCGGCTTTTTTATCGTGAAAAGCAGCATCGGTAATCGCACTCCAATCAAATTGAATCAAGTTGTAAAGATTGCATTTTTTCAGAACTTCAATCACCCTTGGTCTGATGGTTTCTTCGCACATGGGAATCAATCCCAAAGCCACACATTCGCCATGATATAGCTCTGACATTTTTTCACTACTTTCAATACCATGACCAATCGTGTGCCCGAAATTTAGAATTTTTCTAAGCCCTGCTTCTTTTTCGTCTTGTTCAACTACCTGTTTTTTAATATTCAAGGAACGAATGATGATTTCATCAATGTTCTCATTTATATCTCCGTTTTCAATCAAATGAAAAAGTTCTTTATCCGATGTCAAAGACATTTTTATTGCCTCAGCAAGACCGTTTGCAATTTGTCTTTTTGGTAAAGTCTTCAAAACATCAGGATCAATCAAAACCTTTTTTGGTTGATAAAAAGCACCCACAATATTTTTCACTCCGCCAAAATTAATTGCCGTCTTACCTCCAATTGATGAATCAATCTGTGAAAGCAGTGTAGTGGGCATATTATAAAAATCAATTCCGCGCATATAAGCTGATGCTGCAAAACCGGAAAGATCACCTACAACACCTCCGCCAACTGCTACCACACAGTCCTTTCTTGAAAAATTGTATTCCAACATCTTTTGCATCAGTGTCCCAAATACATCCAGGCTTTTGGCGCCTTCTCCTGACTCGACCGTACAAACAACAGGTTGTTTACATTGTTTGGCCACTGTCTCAGCATATACAGCCGGAACCTCGGAATCTGTCACAATCAAAACTCTTCGGTTTAAATTCAAACATTCCGCAGCACGAAAAAGAATTCCTCTTTCCACCATAATATCATAGCTGTTTTCTTTCAAATCCATATGTATCTTCATCGTCAGCATCCTCATATTTCACTGTGTGGCGCAAAGGTTCCTGCCACCTTCAGTTTATCACAAACTCTGTTTAATTCTTCAATCATCTTTTTTCCTTTCTCAGTTTCCGTTGATCCATCAACTTCAATATAGAAATAATACTGCCAGGAATGTTTTTTTAACGGTCTGCTTCTAAGAGCTGTCATATTATACCCGTATTTACCGATAATACTAACGGCATGAGCAAGAGAACCTGCTTCATTCTTAACCGTAAACATCAATACCGAATTAGATAGTGAAGTTGAATTGGCTTTCACTTTGGAAAGCACGGCAAAGCGAGTAGTGTTTTCACCGCTTTTATTAATATTTGCTTCTAAAACCTTCAAACCGTAAATTTCCGCTGTTTCCACACTCGCAATAGCACCAATGGAGCAATCCTTCCCCTCCGCTACCGTTTTGGCAGCAACTGCCGTATTATTTGCTTCTTCCGTATCGAATCCCCTAAATGTAATATAGTCATGGCATTGGCTTAATGCCTGAGGATGACTTGTCACTTTTTTAATATCCTCTATCATTGCCTCGGCAAGACCTAATAAATTCTGATGAATTTCAAGCTCATAAATCCCATTAATAAACAATCCACCTGAAAAAATCAAATCCATCGTCTGCCCTACTTCACCAGCATAACTGTTCTCAATGGGTAGAACCACCACATCACTTTCGCTGTTCACCACAGAATCATATGCCGATTTGAAATCACGATACGACACTCGGTTACTGTCAGGAAAAATTCTTCCTGCCGCAATATGAGCAAACGCACCCTCTACACCGCTATATGCAACCTTCAGCCCTGACTGCATACGATATTGATAGGAACGAGAAACAGACATAAGGTGTTTGATATAATCAATATAATATTCCTTTAACACATCATCTTCAATCATAGCTGAATTTTTTTCAATGACCGCATCTTCTCGCGCTTGATCCAAGATAGGCAGTCCAAATTCTTTTTTATGTTCATAAACCATTTCAGCAGCTCTCATTCGCTTTACAAACAGTTCCGCCATTTGAGCATCTACTTCATTGATTATTTTTCTTGCTTCTTCTAATTTACTGGTCATGTTCCGTATTCCTTTCAGAAGAAAACCTCACTTGCTTTTAAGCACAAGTGAGGTTTCGAAATATGCTTGACACATAAAACTTCAAATAAATTCTATCACTCACTTTTTAATTTTTTCATAAATGTTTCCGTAGCAAAACCGACATAGCCAAAATCACATACGATAGATCAGCTAAAGTAATATTTATTTGCAATTAATAAGTTTGTGTTCACAATAATTACCTTCTGAATTTATTTTTTAAAGTTTGCAAATATCCGCTTCTGTAATCAATTTAAAGCCTGCATCGGTAAGTGCTTTTTCCGCGATATCATTATTTTCCACCCGCAAAACAACATAAGCATGTTTTTCTGTTCTTGCCATAAATGCATACAGATATTCAACATTGATATTTTCCTTATCTAAAACATCCAATGCGGCTGTCAGCTTACCGGGTTCATCTCCGATTTTAACACCTACAACATCAACTACTTTGATCAGATAACCATTTTCCTTCAACATTTTTTCAGCAGCATTTTCGTCACTGACAATCAGACGAAGAATCCCAAAATCTTCTGTCTCTGCAATGGAAAGCGCTCTGATGTTAATATTATTTTTTGCAAGAATATCTGTTAC
>SVJP01000059.1 GCA_015068925.1 Oscillospiraceae bacterium | reverse complement strand
TTATACTTGATCGTTTCTCGTTTTTAAATGGAATTTTTCCGTTTTTTATTTGCAAAATTTCCGAGCACTTTCGGTAATTACTTATATTTTTTACTATTAAATGGAAAATAATATGGAAAAATTCCGTTTTTTGGAATCAAATTTTTTGCCAAAAAAACAAAAAACATTTCAGAACTTTTTTTGTTCCGAAATGCTTCATTTCAATATCAAAATTCTTATTTTTCTTCTTTTCCGTATCCTTTTCTCATCATAAAATCTCATTGTAACAGTTCATTTTTTACGGAAAATTTCATGCGCCAAATCTTTTTTACAACAACTTCATTACCTCTTTGAACACTTCGCCAATACGTTCTGAGATAACCAAATTTGCCTTAGAATCAAACCCTGTTTCAGATTTATTAATCATAACAATATATTTCCCTTTAAAATATTCTACAAAAGAAGCAGCAGGATACACAGAAAGAGAAGTTCCGCCTACAATCAGCATATCTGCCTGACTGATACAAGAAACGGTATATTCTGCCACCCCATCATATAACGGTTCTTCATAAAGAACAACCTTCGGTTTCATCACACCGCTGCAATAAGAACATTTTGGTACCTTTCCTTTTTTTATTTCCGAAATCACTGCTGTGTTCAACGTCTCTTTCTGACAGTTGCAACAGGCAAATTCATTGGCAGTCCCGTGAAGCTCAATCACATTTTCACTTCCTGCCTTTTGATGTAACCCGTCAATATTTTGTGTAATAACAACTTTTAATTTTCCAATTCGTTCCAGCTCTGCCAAAGATTTGTGTGCATCATTCGGTTTTGCATCAATCAAAAAATATTTTCGATAAAAATCATAAAAAATATCCGGATGTTGAAAGAAAAAACTCCTTGACAAAATTACTTCGGGGGGAACACCGTAATCTTGGACTGTGTGGTACAATCCATCTTGACTTCGATAATCCTTCACACCGCTTTCTGTAGATGTTCCCGCTCCGCCGAAAAATACAATATTCTCGCATTCCAAAATCATCTGAGCAAACAAATCTATTTGTCGTTTCATAATATTCCTCTCATTCTGCATTCTCATCCAATGCTTCAATATAAAAACTGACAGGTCTGAAACCGTCGTTACAAGAAATCATAGCAGACTGTTTATTTTTCATCCAACCATCATAAAGACATTCTCCTCCATGAGACAATGTCATCACAAATGGCGACATACTCTCCCATGCACTTTCGCATAACCCGTCAGGCTTTTTCCACCCATTTGCAATAAACACCTGTCCTTCCTTCATATCACAGGCATGCTCTATGGGATTTTCGTATTGTTCAATCAAATCATCATACCGAGCCGTTTTCATGACGGTAATTTTACATTTTTTCATAGTATTCTTATCTCCTTCAGTTTCTTTCTGCACACTTTCCAATCAGGACAAACCTTTTCCAGCTCCTCATAAAACTTATTTGAATGATTCGCCTGCAAAAAATGAGTAAACTCATGCCATACCACATACTGAATACATTCCCGCGGTGCATACATCAAATTTAAATTAAATGTTAGAATTCCCTTCGTAGGATGACAGCTTCCCCATCTGGACACCATCGTGCGAAATTGAATGGTCGGATCAACAATTCCAAAGTTTTTATAATAAGGATAGGCTGTTCTGCACAATCGCAAAATCACATTTTGAACTTCTTCTTCGGAAAAATATCTTACCGGTTCTTTGGAAGCAGATAAGGCATATTTGCTCAAGACATTTAAAATAAAATCCCCTTTAGAAAACAAAAAATCATCAATCATCCTTTGCGGCACATATTTACTTGCAGAAACCATTATCTTACCATCAGGTTTTATGCGCAGATTGATATTTTTAACCTTTTTATACTGCAAATCATATTCTATCATTTGATTTTGATAAATAAATGTTCTGTTCATAATCCTATCAATTGTTCCTCTTCTATTGATTATAGTATAATACATAACATAAAAATAGTCAAGTATCTTACCTACCAAAAAGTCAGTGTAAAGTTAAAAATCTCATAAAAACCGCTTGGAAACAAAAATTTCCAAGCGGTTTTTGGGTTATTTTTCTTTTACCGTAAATTTCAAGAAAGTCTTATATTCTTCGAAAGGTTTTACCATGACTTGTGCACTTTCATCCACAATTCTCTGTCCCCCAAGATTAGTGGTTCTGGGTTCTAAACCAACAACATATTCGCTTTCTCCCAACATTTTCCAAATTAGAAAGTCGGGCAAGTTTGCTCTGTCGTAAGTGATAAAAGCTGCCATTTCATCATTTTCAATTCCGACTGTTACGACAGAATCGGCATAATCCACACCGATACATTCTTCGGTTTTTCCGTGAATCGGCGCTGTAATATCAGCCACATCCGAAGGAACATTTACAATTTTAGCCCCCTCTGTTACCAAAGGATACCCAAAATTACAATGATAACACAGAGCAATTCCTTCCTCTTCAAACCCAAGATTGACAATAGTATCCTCTAAGGTAAACTCATCGGAAAACAACTTTGTGGTAATCGTTCTTTTTAACACAAGATTTTCGCCAAACACAACTGCTTCCCGCATTTCTCCGGATACCTTCATTACATAATCATCACCAATCCAATCAGAAAACACACTTACCTTTTCTGCAGGAGTATTGGCAATTCTTCCATGCAAGCCAATGTCTTCTCTGGGGCCTCCGATATTTTTCAATCCGCAGGTGGTCACAAGACCGCCGTAAAATCCACGGAGCCATTCCATGCCGTTCTTTTCATAATACTGTGGCGCTGTAATCCCTGTTTTGGAAATCCAACTGATGGCACTTCCCCGATAATCTGCCTGAGCAATGTCCATACAACGGTCAGGTAAAACGGTTAACCGCAGTTTTCCTGTGTTAATTTCAATGGCACGAACGTCTTTTGCTTTTCCGTCATTTAAAATTACATCTCTGACTCCGCCAATTTGCTCTACAGAACCAATTCTCTTTAACAATTCTTCTTTTTTCATTACATTACCTCTCATTAAAAGGGGAAAAATTTTGCTTTCAATTCTTCTGTAAGCGGTGAACCGTATTCGCACACTTCAAATGCTTCTGCATAACGAATCTTGCTTCCTCTTTCTTCACCGTACCGCTCAATCAATTCCTTTCTGAAACGAGCGGCGGTTTTTGCATAACGAACTGCATAACCGCGGGGAGCAGCCATAATTTCTTCATCGGTGGTATCGGCAGTAATCTCCATTCCTTTGAGCCATTCAAACCGTTCTTCCTTACCTTCGGGAACCGTTTCCCCTTCGGTATAGGGCAGCCATTCATACACCTGAGAGACATTCAAATCCGCAATTTTCAGCTTGATATCAATTTCCTCGTCCATATCAATGACAATATCTCCGCGAAATTCAGGGTGCTTGAAGCGGTCTTCATTGTACATGATTACAGGCATGGTTTTCATGGCAGGAACATCAGGACATTCATGAGGAACCACCAGCATATAAGAAGCATCCTGTACCAACTGACCTGACATGCGGTGGTCAGCCATGTAATCGTTTGTTCTGTGAGCAATAATCAAATCGGGAGAAATCCGTCTGATATAGCGAATCAATCGTCTGCGGTTTTCCAATGTATCCATTAAAGTACAGTCATTCATATCTTCCCATACATCATATGTAATTCCCAATAGCTTTGCAACTGCCTGTGATTCTTTTGCACGTGTTGCGGTTGTTTCTGCTGGAGTTAAAATATGATGACCGCCACATCCGTTACACATACTGAGAAAAGTAACTTCATGTCCCAACTGTACATATTTATGAGCCAAACCTCCGCAACGAAATTCATTGTCATCCTGATGAGCACCAATCATTAAAATTTTCATTTTTGTTCATCCTTTCTTTATAAATAAGTTAATAGTTTTGTTCCGACCTGAGAGGTAGACGCTGTTCCGCCCATATCTGGAGTCAAACAATCATGAGCAACCAACATTTTTTCGATGGCAGACAAAATTCTTCCACCCCATTCTTCATAACCAAAGAAATCCATCATCTGACTTGCTGACCAGATTGCCGCCAAGGGGTTGGCAATTCCTTTTCCTGCAATGTCAGGAGCAGAACCGTGAACAGGTTCAAACATGGATGGGAATTTCCGCTCAGGGTTTAAATTTGCACCTGCCGCCAAACCCATTCCTCCTGCAATAGCTGCGCCCAAATCTGTAATAATATCTCCAAACAAATTAGAGGTTACCACAACCTGGAATCGTTTGGGATCTTTAACAAAAAACATACTTGCTGCATCCACCAGCAAGGATTGGGTTTTCACATCAGGATATTCCTTTGCCACTTCCTGAAATACACGATCCCAGAAAACCATGGAATAATTCAAGGCATTTCCTTTACTAATGCTGGTAAGAGTTTGTTTCTTTTCTCTTGCTACTTCAAAGGCATAACGAATAATCCGTTCTGTTCCCTTTCTGGAGAACACACCCGTTTGCAGTACTACTCATTGGGTTGCCCTTTATACAACCAATCTCCTGCGCCTGCATATTCACCTTCGCTATTTTCGCGAATGACGGTCATATCAACATCTTCACAAACAATATCCTTCAAAGGGCAATTGGCTCCTTTTAAAAGCTTGACAGGTCTTAGATTAACATATTGATCAAATTCGTGGCGGATTTTAAGAAGCAAATCCCACAATGAAATATGGTCAGGGACGGTAGGTGCACCCACCGCACCCAGATAAATGGCATCAAATTGAGAAAGAATTTCTATTCCATCTTCAGGCATCATTTCTCCATTTTTCAAATAATACTCGCATCCCCAGGGAAAATACATAAATTCAAAGAAAAATCCACCATCAAGTTCTGCCACACGCTGTAACACTTTGATTCCTTCGTTTACTACCTCTGTTCCGATTCCGTCACCGGGAATCACAGCTATTTTATAGTTTTTCATTCTTCCACCTCCTTCTTCAGTTCATTTTCAAGATTCATACGGCATTGCTCCAAAAACGGAATCCACTCCTCTGAATTAATAAAAGGATTGTGTTCTCCTGCCTTCATTCGTTCCAATTTTTGCAACGTCTGATTGTTCCAGACGTGGTTTCCTAAAAAGACATCAACCTTTTTCTGTTTCAGTTTTTCCAAGCCTTCGAAAAATAACTGACGGCAATTCGTACTGAGATTGTACTTCTGCAAAAAATCGGTTGTCATGGAATTGGTTCCCACACCTCCATGCATTCCTGCACGATAGATCTTCCCTTCATAGGTCACATCAAAGAAGAAAGAAACAGTACCTGGTGTATGCCCCGGTGTTTCAACAACTTCAATTTCGGTGCTTCCAAGGCGAATTACATCTCCATCATGCATGATTACATCCGGTTCAAACGCTTCATAATATTCACAGCCAAGCTCCTTTGCCCAGGTTAAATCTACTGTGCCGTTGGCATACTCCACATCTCCTGCTCCAAGATAGGTTTTGGCACCCGTCAGCTCAACCAAAGCCTTGGTGCCTCCCAAATGGTCATAATGACCGTGAGAGTGAAGAATATACTTAATATCTCTCGGATTAAAGCCAAGCTTGTAAATGGCATCAATCACCAAATATAAATTCTGAGGATAACCGGTATCAATTAAAATATGGCCTTCCTCTGTTGTAATCAAATGAGAGGATGCTGCCTCACATCCCACAAAATACAGATTGTCCGCAATCTGAAAGGGTTCCAAATAAGAAATCCACGGTTGCTTCGTTACATGCATTTTCCCTTCCTCCTTAGCACAAATTTTCTTTTTGCTTTTCACAAAGTAAAGATTGACATTCATTTAATTCTATTATATAATAGTTTTAACGAAAATTCTATAACATAATTATCTATTATTAGCACACATTTTTGTTAGGAGACTTCCATGAACGATTTAGCACTTTATGAAAATATTCTTCCCTTAGAAAAAAATTTCCCCATTAAATTTCGTTATGCAGTGGAAAAGGAATATTATCCCCTTCATTGGCATGAGCATCTGGAGCTTTTGTATTTCAGAGCAGGAGAATGCAGAGTGGTTTGCGGCGGCGAATCTTATCTTGCAAAGAAAAAAGAATTAATTATCATCAATCGCAACGAGCTTCATTCCACCGAAAACGATGGAACGGGACGATTTTTCTGTATTCGTATTACCCCCTCCTTTTTTTCTGATGTTGACTGTGAAAACACTCTGTTTCACTCTTTTATCAAAGGGGATGAATTTATCACAAACTGTTTCGAACAAATTTTTATGGAGCATCAGGCAAAATCAGAAGGGTATGATATGCAAATCAAAAGCCTGGTGTATGCTTTAATGGCACATATTGTCAGACATTACAAAACAGATAGTCTGTCGGGAGATGAAATTTTAATCAGAAAAAACAAAACCAAAAGAATCAGCGACATTTTAACCTATATTTCTGCCAATTATCATACCAAACTGACGACCAATGCTTTGGCTGAGCGATTTCATTTGACAGATCATTATTTTTGTTGTTTTTTTAAAAACGAAACCGGTCAGTCTCCGATTGATTATATCAATCGATATCGAATTGAAAAATCAACCATTCTGCTGAAAAATAGTGATCAAAGCATTACCAACATTGCTCAAAAGGTTGGTTTTGATGATTCCAATTACTTCTCCAGAATTTTTAAACGATACATAGGAATAACACCCAGAGAATACAGAAAATAAAAAACAAGCGAGGCGGAAAATCATTTTACCACCTTGCTTGTTTCATATTATATCACTTGAATGTGATGAATCCCCTGTTCTACGCGAATACAGTATGCACCATCCGTAATTTTTGTCGCGTTTTGAACTGAATACTCTTTCTTGTCATTCATGCAAACAATTACATCAGCTTGTTTGCTGAACACTTCTACTTCCAAATGTAATGCAGTAAACTCTTCGTTCCATTCTTTCTTCAAAATTTTGGTCTGAAAACCGCAAGTAACATTACCCGGAACATAATAAGTTTCAAACCATTTCATTACAGGAGAGGACAATCCCGAAAACTGATGAAAGCCTGCTCCGCGACCGTTTTCAATCATAAAATGTTCATAGCAATTATAAGAATCATCCGTTTCCCGTTTCCAAAGCTCCAATCCTTTTTTGGCAATTTCAAATGACAAATCATGATTTCCCAAATCAAGCAATGCCTTAGAAACAATCCATTGATGAGGCATCCAAACAGAGCCGTTCCAATAACCATCCTTACGGAAATAAGATGCTCTGCTATCTACAACACTCATTCCCACCTTGGTCATCAAGCCTTGTTTGATATGTTTTAGCATCCGTTCCTTCCGATGTTCTGGCACCAAATCAATCAAATAAGGATATAAGCCATCAAGACCCTTATTATAATTCTCGCCATCGGGTGTTCTTACAATATCCTTTTTTTCACCCCGTGCATCATGAAGCACATAACCGTAATAACCGGATTCTTCATCCCATGCATTTTCTAAAGCACGGGTAAAATATTCAATATCGGATTGAAACAGTTCCTTATCACTATCAGGAGCAAACAGTAACATGATTTTTGCAAACAGTACCGTCATAGCAGTGGTAATCACAGGAGAAACAGATCCCTCCATTTGGTTGTCGTGCATATATTGTTGAGGAGGATAATCATCCCATCCGCCGCTGTTATAAAATTGATTCCATGGTTGCAATAACCCTGTTTTCGGGGCAACCTTCTTTTTATCGGAATAAAACTGATAATACCGCTTCATGGAAGGATAATACCGTTTGATTAAGGTTTCATCAAGACTTTTTTGCCACAATTCCAAAAAGAGGAACATCTGAGTGGCGACCGTACTGCCGTGCATAATAAAAGCACAATCAGGGTCATCAGGCTCCACCAGATAGGCATTCAAATTTTCCTCTGCTCTTTTTAGAGAAATGGCACTCAATCCCGTACCAATCATACCGCTGTCCCAGGTATAAAGGCTATCCCATACACGACCGGGGCAGGAATGCTTGATCCAGCCTCCTTTGCAAAAAACAGGATACACCACATTTAACATAGTTACCGCAGCTGCAAGATTCTGAGAAAAAAGATAAGGTGCACCGTCTTGATTGCAATGAAAGGAAAAATATTCACTTTTTTGCACCGTCTCCTCTTTTCCCAACGAAAGAGTCAAGCAGATTTTCTTTTCTTCCTCCGGCTCCAAGAAAACAGGGCGCAGGAATAAATCGGTAAAAAATCCTTCCGAACCGTCAAAAAATTCAGTAGAAACATGGTCGTGAATCTTATCAGGAAGAATCCGTCCTGCATCGGAGCAATAAAGCTTTCGAATCACACTAAGGTCATAATCCCACTTGATAGTATAAGATTTTTCACCGTATTGGAGAATCATTTCCTTTTCCTTTGTCAGAATATTCGGTTGTTTGGGTGTTTCTTTTTTCAAAAAAGAAACCAATGACAAATCATCCTTTTCGGACAAAGCAATACCATCCAGCATCAAACCGCCGCCATGAGGGCACAAATGCAGTTCTTCCCCTTCAGCTTCAAAAGAAAATACAGCAAATGCCAACTGATTTTCTGTAGACGATAACGTAACATCCTGCTTGGTTTCACCACAAACAAGAGTCAATAAAACGTCTTGCTTTGCCTGATAACGAATACCAATTTGTTTGATGGGTTTCGAAACACGATAAGTAAGTTTCGTTCCTTCTTCTCCGAAATATTTGGGATCAATTCCTCTTTTGCCTGTAAAACCATGTCCCAACATTTCTCCTCTGCGGAGTCCGTCGCAAGCATTTTCCTGCTGACAACAAATATCCTGATAATCCACCGCTTTGACCCAGTCAACCGAATCAGGCTTTATCACCTGATATTCTTGAAATTCCTCTCTCAAAAAACTGGGATAACGTAAAGAAAAGCACAAATCAGCTTGAACACTTTGCGGAAGCTCTGTTCGATTCACAAAGGTTAACTCCATCAAACAATTATCATCCGAAACTGTAAATTCTGCATCCAGATAGACACGGTCCTTTCGTTCCAATTCATACCGATAGGCAAAACTCCTTCCATCCTCTGATGCTTTCCAGGAATGTGCCCCGCAGTCCGCTACGGTTTTGGGGCACATGACAGAACGTCTGTAAAACCCGGGGAAAATATCTACATCAAAACGGATGCCTTCCTCTCGGTCAAAAATATGTGAAACACCTGTATATACTTTATTATAAGGTCCCCAATCAGGGAGTGATAAACTGTGATTTTTCATTGTTAACTCCTACAAGCGATTGATAAAGGAAACTGCAATGGGGTTCTTTTCCTTGTTATCTAAATCCAACTGACAAACACGAACCGTTCCTTCTCCGAATTGCCATTGACCAACTGCTACCTTTTTCCGCCATACACCGTCGTCATCCTTATTTCCTGTAGTCAGAATCACTTCCATGTCTTCCCCTTCAATGGTTGCATAAATCATAGGCACAAGACGGTCCTCCGAGGAATCATACCACCAGGAGAAATCGTTTTTACGATACCCTTCCGTCAAAGAATGATCTGTGTCGCGAGACACGGTATAAAGAGGGTGCATTCTGCAATCTGTGACTGACACCTGCTTTCCGCAAATGTTGTATTCTCCTTCCTTTAACGGTGCAAAGGTTACCGTTTCTCCGGTTTTTATCTTTTCATCGTACATTTCACGATTTTGGTCGTAGATTTCATACTCTAACATAGTAAATGGTTTTTGTGCTTCAAACGGGAATAATTCAAAATGTTCTGTAGCAGTCTGAATCACTTCATCTCCATCCACTGCAGCCATAACCACTTTCAATACTTTTCGTTCCGAAACCGCAGGAGTTTCAAAAGAAAGCATCCCCTGATAATTTCCGTCACGGGAATCGGCTTTACCGGAGGCAATAACCTGACCATCCACCTCTGCAAAGAACCGCAAGGTGGCAGGTCTTTCGTTGTCACAACACAGATAACTTTCTAAATTCACCGTTTCTCCGCCAAAGAACCGGAAACGATCGCTTCTCAAACTACAGAAGGTAGGCTCAAGACAATCCCGATATGCAAAAAATGCAGGCTTGGGACGACGTTCACAGTCCATAATCGTCTTCATCCATCCACTTGGAAAAGCATCAATAAACAGGTGAATAGCAAAGGTATTCACATTTTCGTTCCGACGCATTGCCGCAGTCATCATCTTTGTTGCAAAATACTGATGCTTATGACTTTCTTCTACCCATTCTTCCATAGAATGAGGTGTTTCGTAAAAACAATAATGGAAGGAAGCTGTCTGTGCCTGAATAATCCGCGCAGGGTCAAAGGGTTCCTGAATCCATTCCTCAGGGTATCTGCGTTTCATTAAATCTGCAAAATCCAACCCTTCTGCGCCATACTCACCACAACCGAAATGCCAGCCCGGTTTTACCGCCAACCAGTATCCTTTATGTAATTTACCAAAATCAAGACCATGACCGTTATACCACAAGGTATAACAATGATTGTCAGGCAAGAGCTTATTGGGCGGATCATAATCTCCGTCCACATGCTTTGTCACACGGTCAGGATTATACATATGAATCACATCATCTGCTGCATCAAAAAAGTTCATCAAATTTTTTCTGATAATAAAGCATTGCGGCTTATTATGTGCATTTGGGAAGGGTTCATTGATATAACTGTTTAAAATACAACAAGGATGACTGCGAATCAACCGTTCCATTTCTCCTGTCTGACGAAGTGCTTCACAATACTGATTAATCCGTAAGCAACCAAATAAGGGCAAATCGGTTTGAACCATCAATCCAAGTCTGTCGCAATAATCATATATTTCAGATTGAACAGGACGCTGGGTAATCCGCAAAAAATTCATATTACAAAGCTTGGCAATTAAAATATCATCAATCAACTGGTCGAAATCTTCATGCATAACATCTTGTTGTTCGTAACCCATGGTATTGGCACCACGAAGACGAATCTCTTTTCCGTTCAGATAAAACTTACCCTTAGGTTCGCTTTCCACATCCTGGGTAAAGGTTCTGACACCAAACTGACAAGAACGATTGGAAACTGCTTTCCCGTCAATCTTCATGGTAACCTGAACCTGATAAAGCCAGGGAGTTTCGTTGCTCCAGATTCTGGGATTGGGAATTTCTATGGGTAAAATAAAACTGTTTAATCCCCTCTCCAAAAATAAAGGAGTTCCTGCACCCAATCGTCCGTCTGCAATCAATTTTGCACGGGTAAAGGTATCTCCCACTCCCGCTTCAATGCAGGTTGTGGGTACAACATCTTTATATTCCGCTGTCTTTTCTTCAAAATTCTGACCAAAAACAGAAATATCGAAAGAAACATTCTGGCTTTTTAACAAAGAACTGTGACAATCAATCCAAAGCTCGCTTACATGGTCATTCACTCTGGGGAACAAATCTTCAATAAAGGTTTCGCTTTTTACTTCCAAAAACACCTTATGGCAGATGCCGAATCCCGGAGGACAATGATGCCACCCTACTTCAGGGTCATCCCAACCAAAGCCGGTCGCCGCATAAATCTTTTCACCATAAGAATGACCTTCCGGACTTTCGTTGCCGCCCTGAATAAAGTCATTTTTTACAACAACACGAAGGTCATTTTTCCCTTCCTTTACAAGGTCTGTAATATCAAAAGAAAAGGGAGCAAAGAAGCCTTCATGGCTTCCTGCATATTCTCCGTTTACAAACACATCCGTTTTATAGTCAACAGACAAAAACTGAATCCATGCACGTTC
>SVJP01000058.1 GCA_015068925.1 Oscillospiraceae bacterium | reverse complement strand
TAATAAATAATTCTTACGAGGTGAAAATATAATGAAACAGTATGATTTAATTGTAGCAGGAGGCGGATTAACGGGAGTTGCAGCCGCAGTCAGCGCCGCACGGGAAGGACTTTCCGTCTTATTAATCGAAAAAAACGGTTGTCTGGGCGGAGCCATTTCCAACAACCTGGTGTATCCTTTTATGTTTTATTGGCTCTCTTCTTCCGAAGCCAAACAAAGACAATACTTAAATGCAGGCATTTTTTTGGAAATACGGGAACGGGAACATATTTACTGTCAATCCTGCAACGAATCGGAGGAAAGTCTGGAATCCTTATTCAAACCTGAATACTATAAATTCATTCTGGATGATATGGTAACCGAGGCTGGGGTGGATGTATTATTTCATGCTACCTTGTTCAAAACCCAAACAAAAGACAGAAAGGTGCAATCCGTTCAGGTTGTAACACCATCAGGTGAAATTTCTCTTTCTGCTGACTTTTTCATTGATGCAACGGGAAACGGAGATTTAATGGCGCAAGCAGGCTGTGACTATCAGTTGGGCAGAGAATCGGACGGTCTTTGCCAACCCATGACCACCTGTTTTCGGATGAGCGGAGTGAACATTGAGCAATTCAAAAAAGAGCACAAGCAGTTAAACGAATTGTATCAACAACAACAAAAAGAAGGCAAAATAAAAAACCCCAGAGAAAATATTTTAGTGTTTTACGGAATCGGAAAAGATATTATTCATTTTAATACCACAAGAATCATCAAGTTAAATCCCACCGATGCCTTTGATGTGAGTCAGGCAGAAATAGAAGCACGCCGTCAGGTTTAT
This sequence comes from Oscillospiraceae bacterium, assembly GCA_015068925.1. GTDB lineage: Bacteria > Bacillota > Clostridia > HGM11514 > HGM11514 > SIG438. The sequence continues at coordinate 11,181 of SVJP01000058.1, read as the reverse complement.
GAAATGGTGCATTTTCTGAAAGAAAATTCTACCGCCTTTGAGCATAGTACCATTATCAATATTGCCAACGAAATCGGCATCAGAGAAAGCAGAAAACTAAAGGGCGTTCATATTCTCAACCAGGATGAATTGAAAAATATGGTGGATTTTGAAGATTCCATTGCGGTGGGAAATTACGAGATTGACATTCATAATCCTGCAGGAGGCGGCACCACACATTATTATTTCAAGGAAGGGGAATATTATCAAATCCCCTATCGTTGTCTGTTACCAAAAGAATTTGACAATATGCTGGTGGCAGGCAGATGCCTCTCCGCAACTCACGAAGCACAAGCGTCCGTTCGGATTATGCCCATCTGTACAAGCATGGGTCAGGCAGCAGGAACTGCTGTGGCAGTTGCTCATCAGTCAGGGTCAACCGTACATAATGTCAACATCAAAACGGTACAAGAACGTTTAACCAAAAACGGTGCTGTTCTTTCATAGAACAACACCGTTTCTAATGTCTAAAGTAAAAATTCCCGAATTTGCCGTTCCGTTTCTTCCACCTCAGCCAGAAAAGCATCGGCAGGAATCCGAACAGCACCGTTTCCGATAATAATCAATTGCTCCAGATGGTCAGAGGTTGCCACGCGGACACGGTGTTTTTTCCCCAATTCATGGGTGGTTTTTTCAATGTACATATCCGCCGTTTCCGCTTCTTTGGTATAAACCACATGAATATTGCACACCTTTTCAACAGACCGAAGTCCCCCTTCCACCCGATAAGCATCAAATACAACAATGGCTTCACATTGATGAAAGCCTTGGTAATTACAAATTCTGTGAATCAGAGTTTCCCGTGCCAAATCCATATTTTTCTCGGCTTGTTTACGAAGTTCTTCCCATGCATGAATGATATTATACCCGTCAATCAGCAAATATTCTTTTCCTGAAGGTTGCGGTTTTTGCTTGGCAGGCTTCCATTCGGAGGGACGTTCCTTCTTCGTCTGAAAGGTCTGAAGAGTAGGTTTCTTTACGGGGCCATAGGTCATTTCGAAAATCTTCATCAATTCCTCGTCAGAGGCAAGGCGATTGACATATCCAACCGCTTTTTGCACCTTCACCTCTTCCGACTCCAAGCGGATTCCGCTATCCAGATGCTGATAGTCCGAAACCTCATTCCATTTCACCGTAAATCCTGCACCGTGAGAGCAAAAAACGGAATCAGCCGTATTTTCCACATCCGAATCGGGAATATATCCCATTTGGTCCATCACTTGTTCCGTATTGTGACAAGGTTCATATCCGCTGAACAAATAGGAAATTCTGCCCCGACCCTTGGTATATCCAATCAATTCCTGCTGATAACCGCGAATGGACACCGCAGGAACCGTGCCGCTTAAAAGAGCCGTTTCTCCTCTTGTTTCGGGGGGTTCAAACTGACCTCCCATTTGTTGTACATCAGAGATGGCACGACCGATACAATCGGACGGCACCTCTAATTTGAATTGAACCACAGGTTCTAACAATACACTTTCTCCGCATCGTAATCCTTGCCGCAAAGCACGGTAGGTTGCCTGACGGAAATCACCGCCCACCGTATGTTTTCTATGAGCTCTGCCTGCTACCAAAGTAATTTTCATATCGGTAATGGGAGAGCCTGTTAAAACACCGATATGTTCCTTCTCCTGTAAATGGGTTAAAATCAATCGTTGCCAGTTTCGTTCCAGTTCATCCTCACTGCATTTTGTACCGAACACCAATCCGCTTCCCGTTTTTAACGGTTCTAATAACAGATGAACTTCTGCATAATGGCGCAAGGGTTCATAATGCCCAACGCCTATGACTGCTTCTTTTAATGTTTCTTTATAAGCAATGCTGCTGTAGGAAAAACCAACCTCCATGCCGAACCGTTGCAATATGACCCGTTTTAACACTTCCAACTGCACTTCGCCCATGATTCTGAAATGAATTTCCTGTAAGGCTTCCTGCCAAAGTATATGCAATTGCGGGTCCTCTTCCTCTAACAATCGAAACTTTGATAAGGCGGTATGGGCATCCGTCCCTTGGGGAAGCTCCACCCGATAATTCAAAATTGGTTCCAATGCAGATGCATCCGAGTCGGGCTCTGCACCCAAGCCTTCTCCCGGAAGAGGAAAGGTCAGTCCTGTCACCGAGCAAACCGTCCCTGCCGTTGCCTCGGATAACAGCTCATATTTTGCACCGGAATACAAACGAATTTGATTCACTTTTTCTGATTTGTTTTTCCCCGAAACCATTTCTTTTACCTGCAAAGAACCGCCTGTGATTTTCAAATGAGTCAACCGTTCTCCCTGTGCATCCTGGGTAATCTTAAATACCTTTGCGCCAAACTCTGTTCCGTAAGAGGGTTGGAGGGTGAATTGATGCAATCCGTCCAACAATTCTTCAATTCCCGATGATTTCAATGCAGAACCGAAAAACACAGGAAACACCTGGCGGTTTTGAATGGCTTCGCACAAGGAATGCTCGGAGATGGTGCCATCAGACAAAAACTGTTCCATCAAAGTTTCGTTACACATGGCAAGCTCTTCTGCTTTTTCCCGGTTCTCTTTCCTAAAATCAATACAGCAAGTATCTAATTTATCTTTCAATTCCTGCATCAGTTCTTCTTGGCTTTTATGAGAAATATCCATTTTATTGACAAACAAAAAAACAGGAATACCATAGCGAATCAGCAATTGCCATAAGGTTTCGGTATGACTTTGTACACCGTCTGTTCCGCTGATGACTAAAATGGCATAATCAAGCACCTGCAGGGTTCGTTCCATTTCGGCAGAAAAATCAACGTGACCCGGGGTATCAAGCAGCGTCACCTCGGTTTGTTGCATAGCAAAAACAGCCTGATTGGAGAAAATGGTAATGCCCCGATCCTGCTCAATTTCATGGGAATCCATAAATGCATTGCCGTGATCCACACGTCCTAATGTTCTGAGTAAGCCCGTTTGATATAAAATTGCTTCAGAAAGAGTCGTTTTTCCTGAGTCAACATGGGCTAAAATTCCTATCGTTATTTTTTTCATAATACCAACCGTTCTATCTTAATTTCATATTCTGTAATAAATATCACTACCATTTCTTATCGGGACAAATATGATTCCAGCAATATTCCATTTTATTACAATCCAGATTCAATTGAAAATCTAAGGCACCTATTTTTTTCTTTGTATTGATACTGCCAAAAAACAAATTTCTTTGAGAAGTATGATATTGATCGTAGAATTCCATTTCCCATTCTTTGGAATTTATTTTTTGAAACAAAGTTTCGAATTTTAATTGTTTTATCGTTGTATATAAGTATTTTCTAAATAAATAGTGCCTTTTTAACACATAAAAAGCTGATATTTCTTTATCTAAATCAATAAATCGAATCTTTGATTGATCTGTACGAAGTGTTTCGTTATAAGGATTATATTTTGAATCAGGCATTATCCAAAATCCATTGTCAAGAGTAAATGAAAATGAATTTTCATTGTGCTCTACCAGATTTACAACACAATCATGTAAGCTTATATGTTCGTAAGCATTTTCAATCGTATTTTTCCACATAACTTCACTTCCGATTCATCTCTTTATTCAAACTATTTAAAAGTATTTTTGATAGGTGATTTACATTTGCATCTTATTAGTTTGATTTTATATTTCTCGTATGCTGCATCTGCGCTATAGCACTCAATGTAATTTCTCCATCTTTCTTCTCGCAGTTCAGCAAATGAAAGTTCAAACCAAACAAAAATCATTGACATCCACTTTGAGTTTTCTGAGCTATCAAGAAATTCTTACCTTAGTTTTATTATACCATAATTTCAAAGAAATTTGGTATAATTGCCCATGTGCGTTTCCGAAGCTTTGCGAGGAAAATTTCGCACGGGCATTAATTCCTTGCCGGTAGGCATATAATAAATGCTTTTGCATTTATTATACCATATAACAATATTAAAATCAACAGGTAGCAATGCTTTATTTACAAAAATCAAAGTGTAAACTGTGCAAAAAATATTGACATATTCTGATTTTTTGATATAATAAAGAACGTAAACAAAGTTCGGAGGTGTTTTCTGATGTCTTACAATCATATTTTGGTCAATCAAGTTGGATTTCATTGTCATAGCACAAAAAGATTTGTCATAACAAAAACTCCGGAAACCATGGAATTCACCATTGTCAAAACGGAACATTGCAAAGAAATTGTCAAATATACGGGGATGTTGAAAGAAGAAATCAGTCAAACCGGAAACGGATATGTGGGAGATTTCAGCGAGTTAACTGAAGAAGGCGACTACTTTATTAAATGCGGAACATTCAAAAGCAGATTTTTTGTCATATACCAAGGAGCCTATTATCATCCCATTCGTGTGATGCTGTCCTATTTCACTTATCAACGTTGCGGGAATGAATTGGGTTGGGCAGGAAAATGCCATTGTGAGGATAGCCTTACCACGGAAACGGGAGAAAGAATTGATTTATCAGGAGGATATCATCAATCTTGTGACCTGAGAAAATCTCCCGGTGGAGTCAGTATTGGACTGTATGCAATGATGAGAGCTGCTTTAAATGATTCAACCGATTACGGACAAGTGCTATTCAAAGCAGAAATAGAACATGCCTGCGATTATCTGATACGATTGTTTTCTGAAGAAGGTTTTATGAGAAATACCTTGAGTTTTCCTTTTGGTTGGGGTGCCAGAGAGTTTTATGATTCTCCGGCTCCTTCCAGCGGACAATGGTGTGCAACCAGATTTCTTGCGCTGGCTTCCCTGATCATACCTGAAAACAAAGAAATTTATATGAGGACTGCACTGCGTTCTTGGGAATATCTTACTTCAGACAGAAGAAGTGACGAAAAATATGAGCATCCTGCTGAAACACCATTAGGGATGGATCAGGCATCCTTCTTTGCCCTTGCTTATAAAGGTTCCACCGAAGATAGAGCATATCAAATCTGTTGTGCCGCTGATTTTTATCGGGCAACAAAGGATGAAGCATGGTTAACTTATGTAAAAGAAGCCATTCATCTTGATCCGTATGAGTTAACAGGAAATTCTCTGTTTTCTTATTCCATCTCTACGGGCATCTTTTTTGCTCTTTCAGATGCAGCAGAGCTTTGCGGAATTTGCAAAGAACAACTCAGAGAAGCGGCAGAATCACTCATTTTACATATGGATGATGATTTGTGGAGAAGACCCGTTATGCGACGGGATAGGAAAATGTTTGATATTCAAATGGTGAACCATGCAAGACAGCAGTATACCATCGCAGATATTTCACAGGATTTTATTCCTATTGATGATCGTTATTTATACAAGTTTTATTCGGATAAAGGCATTTCAACCAATGTTACCTTTTCTTCTTTGACAGGTGCCTTTTTAGAAATTGCAGGAAATCTTCTCGGCGAAACAAAATATCGCAAATATGCACAATATATTGCCGACTATCTCTTGGGCGTCAATCCAATGGATGCAAGCCATATTGAATCCATTGGATATAATCAGATCCCGAGAGCTGCATTTGGTCAATTTTTTCCGTCTACTCCTCAGATTCCGGGTGGAGTAACCGTAGGATTCGGAGTTGATTCTACACATGCAGAATACGATATGCCGTGCGTTGGTTCTGTGATGTGGCTATTGTCCGAAATTGCAAAACAGAGATGAAAACAAAATAGAAAGGCTGCGGATATACCGCAGCCTCAGACCGTCGAAAAAGTCGGTCTACCGCAAGCAAAGTAAAATAAAACAAGAAAAATCATATAAATTCAAAATGTACAATAACAAATAGAAAACCGTCAGGAAAATATCGAATTTTCCTGACGGTTGCTTGCTTTTTCAGAACTTCAACTCTACCGTACCCTCGTACGCCGACAAATTGAAGTTCTAAAAATATCCCTTCCTTTTTCCTCGTCTGCCAGCGTGTCAATAAGTTTATCGACACGCTGATCCCCCGTTATACGGGGGGATTTACTATTTTCTCCGTTACTATTTCAATAACACTTGCAGCCGTTCGTTCACAGCCAGCAAAAATTCTTCCGTGTTCACCTTTTTCTTTTCGGGTAAGGTGGAGAGTAAGTACAAATCTCTTGTCATAACTCCTTCTTCGATCGTCTGAATGGTAATTCCCCGATCCTGCTCAATTTCATGGGAATCCATGAACGCATTTCCGTGGTCTACACGGCCGATGGCTCGAAGTAATCCGCTTTGATATAAAATGGCTTCGGAAAGAGTGGTTTTTCCCGAGTCAACATGGGCTAAAATTCCTATGGTTATTTTTTTCATACTATGTTCCGTCTCTTACATAATTTCTTTTTCGTGCAAAACAACGCCGTCTTGCTCCAAAATTTTCTGGAGCTTTGTCACATCCAAGGAAGAAAAATCGTCTGTCATGGCTGCGGCGGTTCCTGCCGCCTGACCTGTTACGGCACAGCAGGGAATCACCCGCATAATATCCCACATGGGTTCATCCACAGAGGTGCACCGTCCTGCACAAATCAAATTTTTCACTTTTGCACTGTATAAGGTTCTGAAAGGCACTTCATAAACAGGGCCTCGTTTTCTCCAATCGGACACCATACCGATGGAATCTTCAAAATACTGATGCATTTGAGTGTCGGACAATACGTATTCTCCCACAATTTTCCGCGTCATTCTGATTTGGGGAATGGACGCCATGTTGACAGGAAGAATGGTCGGGTCAGCTTTTCTTTGTTTCATCAAATCCTCAAAGGTTGCCTGATGGGACAAACAAACCTGATGGGAAATCTCATTCCCGTCAATTCCGAAAAACCGTTGAGGAACCAAGGGAAGGAGGTTGCCGTCAGCATCTTTTTTGTCGGAAAAGCTTAATTTGTGTAACCGATATCCTTCTTTTCCGCAAGAATAATACCATCCTGCAAGAATGTTTCCTGCTTGATAGGTATCGGTGGGAGCATTGGCAAAGGCGGCAATATCGCAATCTCCCGTAGCATCTACCACGCTTTTTACCCTATAAGCCTGTCTGCCTGATTTGTTTTCCGTCACTACATACTCAATTTTTTCATTTGCTACCGTTACACCAACGGCATAAGTACCGTACAAAATGGTAACGCCGTTGTCACGCAACAGCTTTTCGGCTAATATGGCAAATAAATGTGGGTTGTATTGCACCTCAAACCGACTGTCCTGTTCCGTTCTGGTACCTACGCCGTCCAACCAGTTTGCAGGATATCTGTCCTCCACGCCGCAGGAAATTGAAAGACGGAGCAATTCTTCTGCAATGCCGAAAGAAACTTGATGGCCATATCCGTCACAAAGAGGAAGGTAGATGGTGATAAGACCTGCCGTTCCCAATCCGCCTAACATAAACTGCCGTTCAAACAATACCGTTTTTTTGCCCTGTCTTGCAGCTGCAAGTGCTGCTGCAATTCCGCCAAATCCGCCGCCGCATACCGCAACATCATAGTCTCCTGCAATCTTCGTTTGCAGGGTTTCCTTAAGTAACATATCAATCACCCTTCCAAGTAATTATTTTCGATTCAGTATGGTTTCACCATCAAATAAAAGGATTCCGTCACCAATCCCGAATACACCGTAATCATCAATATATTGTATCATGTTCCGACGCAGACTGTTATCCGAAGGCAAGCCTTTTGAAGAACCCTCATAGGGTTGACCGAACAACCGCCAGCAATCGTTAAAATGATTTCCCTGATCAATCTGATTGATCATTTCAAACAGATTTGTAAATTTTTTTAAGTTTGAATTTTCACCATACACTTTTTCAATATACGGAGGATAAAGCAACCATGACTGACAATGAATGGGCAAAATTCCACCCTTTTTCTCTGCACCGCCGAAAAATTCATACGCCTGTTTGAAGGATGCCATACAATCCTCTTCTTTGAGAGGACCCGACGCAGGAATATGGCACGAATACACGGTATCTCCTTTTGTAATCGTGTAATCCCCCCAATGATAATCCTCCAATTCATAGGTTCTCAAATCATACTGCAATCTGCCCAGAGCAAACAATTTCAGCTCCTGCTCGATAAAAAACCAGGAAGTGAAAACACCTACCACACCATGAACGGTCTTGCATTCTTCAATTTTATAAGAAATATCCTTCACGGTATTTTGAAATATGCTCATATCAATTCCGTGCTTCCTATAATTTTCCTTCATATAAGGAACAAGATATAACCAAAAAAGCAGTTGAATGGTATAATTATGCTCCTCGGAAAGGGCGGTTGCCGTTTTCACAACCTCAGATGTCTTTTTCAATTCAGCCATGAGAGTGTCAATCCCCATTGCTTCAAAGGGATGATTGCAAAGCTCTTTTTGATATTCCTTGGTAATTGCTTCAATTTGTTCACCGTAACGCTCGTCAACCTCCATAATCACCGGAATATCTTGGGGCAATACCCCGGCTGTTTCATAAATTTCATAATTCAGCATAAACAATTGCTCCTTTCGTTTGAGATTTAGTAAGTTAATTGATAATCATACAACTGTTCCAATTCTTCATAGATCGCTTCAAATTCGCCTTGGTCAACCAGCTCTGCTCTTACAAATCGATAAAGCAGAGACCTGAGTCCCTGAGCAGGAGAGGACAACAAATGTTTCCCAAAATACATGGAGATTTCATGCTGCATATCAATTGCCAAAAATGCTCCTGCAGCACCGCCCCAGCCAAAATCAACATAGATTGCTTCTCCCTCTTTGGGGCAACGGACACCCAAACCGTAGCCATGAGACTCTTTTGGCCAATATGCCTGCTTTTGCTTCTCTTTCAGACGGTCTGTCATCATCATCCTTACCGTTTCCTGTTTTAAAAGCCGATACGTGCGAAGTCCTTCCAGAAATTTTATGTAATCATCCACCGTAGAAATTGCTCCTGCACCGCCTGATGCGTATTCGGAGCCAAGCTTATAGATGACAATCGGTTTCCCCACATTCACCGCTTCTCCGTTTTCAAAACGATATTGAGGGGCAATGGTTTCCAATTCTTCATCAGGCAGCAAAAAGGTGGAGTCTGCCATACCCATAACATCAAAAATATTCTTTTTTACATAGACCTCGAACTTCTCTCCTGATACCACCTCCACAAAGGCGGCTAACACATCATGACACAAGCTGTATTCCCAACGCTCTCCCGGTTCGAACAGCAAGGGTTCCTTGGCAAGATACTTCATTACTTCTCGAGTCGGACATCTTCCATCGGTTTCTTTCCGTGCCTTCTGCAATTGAGGAGAATCGCAATCATAAGAGAACCCTGCAGTCATTTCAAATAAATGCTTGACTAAAATAGGCTTTTCCGCTTGTTTCACACCCTCATCGGTTTTCACCGTCATAGTTTTAAATTCGGGCATATAGTCAGAAAGCTTATCTTCCAAAGAAAACAATCCTTTTTCCCATAATTGCAAAGCGGCGGTACAGGTAATGGGCTTTGAACAGGAATAAAGATTGTACCTCTCCTTCCCTGTCATTTTTACCTTTTTTTCAAGATCGCTGTAACCATTTTGGTACCGAAGGATACATTCTCCTTTCTGATACACTGCCAAATCAAACCCAGGAACTCCCAGGGCAAGATAAGAATCACAAAACTGTTTTAATCTTTCAAACATCCCATTCTCTCCTTCTGTTGCTTCATCTTTTGCACTACAAAGTAAGCAACTCATCAAAATCATAGATATAGTAATCTGCAATCTTCTTTATTTCGTTTCCATAATCCTCTGACGAGGCATCATACACACCGCAAACCTTAATTCCCGATTGTTTGGCGGTTTTATCCGCATCGTAATTGTCATCAAGAAACAAAATCTTCTCAATCGGCTTTCCTATCTTTTCGGCTGACATTTTATAAATGTTCACATCTGCCTTTGTGGTGTTAAAATCATCACATGACCACACATTGGTAAACAGGTCAAAAATTCCCAACCGTTTCAAGCACACATCCAACATAGAATGAGGACTTGCGGTCAGAACATTCAAATCCGCACCTGATTCCTTTAATTTTTTTAACGTCTCAATCACATTGTGCTTGGCACCGATCCGATATTTATATTCCTCCAAAGCATAACGGTTCATCAAAGCAACCAGTTCGTCTTCCTCCATAGAAAGACCCAACTCTTTAAAATATTTTGCCGTACCCTTGTATCCCAAAGGGGTGATAATCTTAATGATGTCTTTTTCATAAGCAATTTGATTTTCTTCCAGTATCTTCAACATCACAGAGATATAAGTCGGCATGGAATCCACCAATGTTCCGTCAAAATCAAATAAATAAGTATCAAACTTCATCCTTTTCTTCTCCTTCTTTATGTTTACTGTTACAATCATCTGCTACACAACCTGCGAAAACGCCGAACTGATAAGGTGTCAATGTTCCAGATCAACACTGACATAATATTCATCATCAATCAGGATATAATTCACATGATGTTTTTCTGCCATTTCTAACATAAAACTATTTTCTCTGAGAGCACTTTCCATCGAATAATCTTCATCGTATAACCGTCTTTCAATCACACCGGCATACTTTTTTATATCACCGTAATGATTCCTGATATATTTTTGACTCATAACAAGACAATAATATCTGATATGTTCAAAATATTCCCTTTCAAAATCCTTTTTCCAATCAAAAGGGATATAACATCCTTCCACAATTAAATTCTGATTATTTTCAATTGCAGTTTTAATCATTTCCTTGACGATAGGCCACAAATACGCCATCAGACTTTCATCACTGCTCATTGGAGTAAGCTCTGTGTTGCCACTGCGAATCAACCCCATTTTTAAGTGATCGATCGAAAGATAGGGATATTGATATTTTTCAAGTAATTTCTGTGCCAGAGCTGTTTTACCGGTATGTGACGCACCTGCAATTAGTATTATCATATTTTCACCTCATCTGTTCAAACTGATTAATCGGCAAACTGATGTTTTGAATTGTATGGACTTGATACGAGGAAACTTTCTTGTATCTCGCGTGATTGAAAATTATTTTTCGTCTTCTGTAATACCCTCAATTAAATCTGTGACTATCTGATTTAATTCGGTTGCATTTTTCGATGTGATTACCGACTTGCCTGTATCTGCTTCAATTTCTTTTCGTGCATTACCTGCATACTTACCGCCTCGTTTTGCAATCTCACGATTTTCTTCAAAGGTTTGAGGATTATGTGCTTTT
>SVJP01000057.1 GCA_015068925.1 Oscillospiraceae bacterium | reverse complement strand
TATGCCAATGTGAATCCTTTATTGTAATCTTTTGTTTTTCATCATCTGCATCAAAAAATTTGCTCACGGAGTCTTCTAATGCTATTTTCTTTTTATCTATAGCGATCAAGCAAAGCATGGATGTTACCATGACCTTGGTAACTGATGCCATATCAAAAAGCGTTGAGGCAGAAATATTTTTTTCTGTTGATTCAAAAATATCGGATAAGAGATTATTTCCTTTTCCTATCCGTATGGCTATGTTATATAAATGCCCATCTTCAATATATCTCTTAATACATGATTTGGTGTTGTTCACTTTAATACCTCCATATAAAAATCAGATATGTTCTAATTATAAAGAAAGAATGATTTCCGCAAAAGCCAAATCCTCGGGAGTGGTAATTTTAATGTTCTGATTTCCGCAAAGCACCATTTTTACAGGTTGCCCCGAAAGCTCTGCTAACATACAATCGTCTGTGACTTCAATGTTTTTTTGGGATTGGTGAAGGGAAAGGAGCTGTTCTCTGAAAAATCCCTGGGGTGTGGCGGCTGCCCACAACTGCTCCCGAGGTAATGTTTTTTCCACCATACCGTCAGGATGCACCAGTTTTATGGTATCCTTCACCTTTGTGCCCAGAGCAGCTGCACCGTATTCTTCCACCGCTTTTTTTACTTCTTGGATTTCTTCGCAGGTAACAAAGGGTCTTGCTCCGTCGTGCACCAACACAAGCTCTCCCTTTGCCTCCTTCAGGGCATGAAAGACGGATTGCTGACGGGTTTTTCCTCCTACCACAACGGCTGTTACCTTGGTGAATGAATATTCCTTTGCTAACCGTTCCACATCCTTCACCTCATCAGGTGCCGCCGCAATCACAATCTCATCAATCACAGGGCAATTCTGAAACACGGATACGGTTCTTGCAAGCATGGGAATCCCTTTTAACAGAATCCATTGTTTATTTTTATCTGCTCCCATCCGTTTTCCGCTTCCTGCCGCCGCAATAATAGCACTTACCTTTTTCACAAAATCGCGTCCTTTCCATAATTAAAGAAAATCGGAACGATTTTCAACCATACTTCTTTACTATTCCCCTTACCCTTTTCCTTAAAAAAAGAGACGCTTTCGAGAGCGTCCCTCTGTTGATTATTTATTTATAGCAAATTCCTTCTAAAAGCTGCTCTACTTCGCTTTGCAGAAGTTTTTTTGCCATTACAAGCTCGCTGATTAAAATTTGCTTTGCACTGTTCAGCATTTTTCGTTCTCCTGTGGAAAGACCCTTTTCATGGTCCCGTTGCATCAGGCTTTTCACTACATGGGATACTTCGAAAATATCACCGCTTTTGATTCTTACCATATTTTCGCGGTACCGTTTGTTCCAATTGGCGGTTTCTTCTTCCGAATAATCCTTTAAATCCCGAATCACTTCGTCTGCTTTTTGGGTTGTAATCACATCTCGGATGCCGATTTGCTGCAAATTATCCATGGGAATCATCACTTTCATATCCCCAATGGGCATTTCCATAATGTAATATTTCTTTTTTTCACCAAGAACTTCCCGTTCTTCAATGGACACAATCACACCGGCTCCGTGCATCGGATAAACCACGCTGTCTCCAATATGATACATAGCAATTTCCCCCTGAAACCATATCGTTTCTATACTATTATTATACCAAGAATTTGCGGAAAAGTCAATTCAAAATTTACCAAAAATTATTACAATTCTGTTAACTGAAAAAAGAACGGATGGCTTCTGAAAGGTCAGATACGCCCACGATTCCCGTTTGATCAGACAACTGCTTCACGTTGGCTTTGGGGATAATAAACCGTTCAAATCCTAACTTTTTTGCTTCCTTGATTCGTTGCTCGGTAAAGCTGACGCCTCTGATTTCTCCCGTCAGTCCCACTTCACCGAACACAACCGTTTTTTCTGTTCCCGGTTTGTTTTGAAAGCTGGAGGCAACCGCCAGACACATTGCCAAATCGGCTGCAGGTTCGTCTAAACGAAGTCCTCCTGCCACATTGGCATAAATATCCGAAGAGGAAAGCCTGAGTCCCACTCGTTTTTCCAACACCGCTACCTGCAATACCATTCTGTTATGGTCCAATCCGCTTGCGGCACGTCTGGGAAGACCGAATACGGTATTGGTGACCAAAGCCTGAATTTCCGACAAAATGGGACGGGAGCCTTCCATGGAGCAGAACACACAGGAGCCTGCCGTTTCTTCCGCCCGTCCTTCCAAAAACAAGGAGGAAGGATTGGGAACATCACAAAGTCCCTGCTCATTCATGCTGAATACACCCAATTCATTGGTAGAACCAAACCGATTTTTGACTCCCCGCAAAATACGGAATGCATGGTTGCCGTCTCCTTCAAAATACAGCACACAGTCCACCATGTGCTCCAGCACCCTGGGTCCTGCCAACGACCCTTCTTTTGTCACATGCCCTACTACAAACACCGTAACTCCCTGTTCTTTTGCAATTCGCATCAGAAGAAGGGTGGCTTCTCTTACCTGAGAAACACTTCCCGGTGCAGAGGTCACTCCCTCGTTATACATGGTTTGAATGGAGTCAATTACGACCGCAGAATAATTCCTTTCCGAAAGAGCTTTTTGAATTTGTTCCGTGTTGGTTTCGGACAAAACAAAGAGATTTGGCTCCAATGCACCCAACCGTTGGGCACGCATTTTGATTTGCTTTTGGGACTCTTCACCCGATACATATAACACCGCCCCCGAACGGGACAAATGATTGCAAACCTGCAGCAATAAGGTGGATTTTCCAATGCCCGGGTCACCGCCAACCAAAATCAGAGAACCTTTCACCGCACCGCCCCCCAAGACTCGGTCAAGCTCGGTACTACCTGTAGTCATCCGTTCCTCGGTGGTAATTTCCACTTGATTAATGGAACGGGGAGTAACGGAGGAAGCAGAAATTCCCCCACCTCTTACAGGGGGATGCTCCACAAATTCGGATAAAGAATTCCAGCTGCCGCACTCGGGGCATTTTCCCATCCATTTCACTGTTTCATATCCACATTCATTGCATACAAATTTGGTTTTTGCTTTCATTGTTTGGTTTTCTCCTGTAAAAATTCACATAATCCCCGATAAACGGCTTCTGCCAATTGCTGTTGATAGTCCTCTGTCATGAGAAGGGCTTCTTCCTCGGGGTTTGATAAAAATCCACATTCCACAATCACGGAAGGGATTTTATTTTCCTGTAACAAAAACATAGTGTCATAAGCCTCTTTGATTGCTCTGCCTTCGCTTTTTTTGCTGATGGGCACCACTTGTTTTCGAATCAATTCTGCCAATCGCTTACTGTTTTCATCTTTGGCGTAAAAAATTTGAGCACCACGATATTGGCTTTGTTCAAATTTATTCATATGGATGCTGATAAAAGCATCTGCACCGCTATCTGATGCAAAGGAACGGCGAAAATGCAAATCGCTTCGCTTTTGTTCCCGAACGGTGGTATCTGATTCTGTATGTAGCGACACATCTTCTTCACGGGTCATGAGTGCTGTTCCGCCTCCGTCTGTTACCAACTTCTGCAATTTTTTGGCAACCTCAAGGTTGAGCACCTTTTCCAATGTCCCCGTTGTGCCTACCGCACCGCCGTCCATTCCGCCGTGACCTGCATCAATAACCACTGTCAATTGGTCAGAAACTTGAAATACCTGTTCTCCATCCGTTCGATACAATCCGTAAATTCCTATCGATATGCATAAAATCAATGCTACCATCAGAATACTTGACCGTCTGATTGTGATAAACATATCTTCACCCCCTGCTTTCACTTTATGCAAATACAGGGGGAATTATGTTATTGTTTCTTTTCGTAAACCAGCTTATGGAGACCGCCTTCCAAATCTTCCATCAGATTTTTCTTCTTCCGTCCCGTACAGTACCCAAGTGTGCTGACCAAAGGAAGAGGCAACATAATCAAAAGCTTCATCAAAAGACCGTCACCCGTAAAAGAAAGTAAGCCTTCATATATTGCCATGTAAAGCCGATACCAATCCTCGGGAAAGGTGGGGAAAAAGCTTAAAAATTCAGGGATGGGAATGACTTTGCTCAAAAGCAAAATCAAAAGTGCGGGCACCGTTGCCAAAAGACCTGCAACCAAGCCCTTCTTGCAACCGCCATCGCATTTGTGATTCACATCATTTTTGGCGCAACGGTTTGCTTCGTTATAACACAAAATAAAATAAATTCCTAAGAAAAACACGGTGGCAATTCCTGTAATCACCTTATTTGTCTCAATAAAATCATTGGTGTCAAAGGCAATAAAACCAAGTACTATCATCAAAAGATGGGATTGCCAAAGCCGTAATGCCAGTTTTGGAGTAGATAACGTTAGATTCATAGCAAATTCTCCTTTCGTTTCTTTCATTATACCATAAGAAAGGAAAAAAATCCAGTTATTTTGAAAAATAGTGGGGAAATGTAAAATTTTTCCATTTATTTTCTTTTTTCCTATTTACAAATATTTTCTTTTGTGATATAATGAGAATACCACATAAACTTTACATATTAAATGGTTTGGAAAATCCTTTTCATGGGTGTACTATATCCTTTTGCACATTTGGTTGTTGCATTTGTCAAAAATGCAAAGCCCATACTGAATGTGCAATAGGATTTCCTGCTTCAGTAAAGTTTGTGTGGTAACAACTTAGGGCTAGCATTTTTATGTGCCGGCTTCGGTTGGCACATTTTTTATTGGAGGAATGTTCAGATACACAACAAAATGGACTCATTGGGACGGGTTGTGATTCCCGTTCAATTCAGGCGGAAATTTCAGATACAAAGTGGGGATCAAATTGTTTTTCTTGACAACGGTGATACCTTGATGCTGAAAAAAGTAACCCCTTGCTGTATTTTCTGCGGCAATGGAGAAAACATGATTGAGTATGAGAAAAAGTCCGTTTGTCAAAACTGTGTAGAAAAGCTCAAAATAAAACAAAAGGTGTAGCAATCCCATTTTGCTACACCTTCCTTTTTTTCTGTATTTTGTTTTAACTTCCTTGGAAACCGTTTTTTAGCTTTGAGTTTTATTCCTCTTCTACGGGTGTTATGTTCTTTGAACGTTTTTCGTTCATGAAAGGTTGTGCCTCAGTCGGCATGCCCTACTGCAGCTTAAGTTTCACTGTTCGGGAGATAAGCTTTTCTCTGTCCAGCATCCACTCCCTCACGGTCGCTCACTTAAGCAGCTCCGCTAAGCTCAAAACAGAAACCTACGGTTTCTTCGGTTTTTCCCTTGTGCTTGCAGCTTAAGTTTCACTGTTCGGGAGATAAGCTTTTCTTATAGTTCCTCTACCGTAAACTGAATTTTTCCTGCAACACCCGAGGTTTTTCCTGCTCGTTGAGGGTTGGGAGACAGGGCTTTTTCCAAACAGGACCCTACTGCACGGTACACCGCTTCCCAGATATGGTGCGCATTTTTGCCCCGTTTGATGGTGACATGAAGGGTACAACGTGCTCCCTGGCAAAATCCGTCCAAAAAGGTTGCCAAATCTTCACTCTTGGTATCCTCGCAGGCAGCAGGCATGGTAATTTGTGCATCGTCCAACACAAAGAGAGAACGAGATTCAAAGCTGATGCCAGCTTGAACAAAGGCTTCGTCAATCATTCCTACCGCATCACCAAAGCCGTAACATCCTTCGTCCACAGAACGGTCCAAAAGCTCTGTAAAAGCACGGCCAACGGTGATTCCCAAATCTTCAAACAACACATGATCCAGCACAAATCCATCATACTCACATTTTACCGTCATGCCGATTCCGCTGCGGTATGCAATATGCTCCAACATATGGCTGAGCATCATGCTGGGGGTTACTAAATTCTTTTTATAATCAGGCTGCAAGCCCTTTTTATCCAAAACAACTTCAATCTTTGATTCATTGGTTTTTCTTGTTACTTTCAACATGATAACCTCTCCTTATTTTCTATCCTTCACAGCCAAAGCATGGGTATCAAAGCCTTCTGCCGTTGCAAAACGATAGGCATGCTCTCTTGCTTTTTCAAAGCCTTCCTTTGTCACATATCCCACAGAGCTTCTTTTTAAGAAATCATTGACTGAAACAGAAGAACAGGTTTTTGCAAATCCTCCTGTGGGTAAAATGGCATTGGGCCCCATGACAAAGTTACACATGGTAATGGGAGTATAATCACCAAGGAGTATTTCTCCTGCATTTTTGATTTTGGGAAGAACGGCAAAAGGATCCTGTGTCATCACTTCCATATGCTCGGGAGCATAGTCATTGACAAAAGCAATGGATTCTTCCAGAGAATCGGTTAAAATGATACCGCCGTAAGTGGAAAAATTGGTGGTGACAAAGTTTCGTCTCTTTTCCGAGATTTTTTTCAACTGCTCTTCCACAATGGGCAACACCTTTTCGGGTAAGGTTTTATCGTGGGTCACAAGCAATGCTGCAGAATCGGGACCGTGCTCTGCTTCAATCATCCAGTCAAGGGCTACCTTGTGAGGGTCTGCAAATTCATCAGCCAAAATAATGGATTCGCTGGGGCCTGCGGGAAGACCTGTGTCAATTTCATTTGCCAGCACTCTTTTTG
This sequence comes from Oscillospiraceae bacterium, assembly GCA_015068925.1. Classification (GTDB taxonomy): domain Bacteria; phylum Bacillota; class Clostridia; order HGM11514; family HGM11514; genus SIG438. Next base: position 5,625 of record SVJP01000057.1, on the reverse strand, counting down.
CCGCAGTAGCATAAGCGTTTCCGGGACCGATAATCTTACTGCATTTCGGAATGGTTTCCGTGCCATATGCAACAGAGGCTACTGCCTGAATCCCACCGACCATATAAATTTCATCAATTCCAATGATTTTTGCTGCTGCCAGCATAGCATCGTCCAAGGTTCCCTGTTCGTTGGGAGGAGTTACCACCACAATTTTAGGTACCCCTGCCACCAATGCAGGAATTCCCAACATCAGCAAAACAGAAGGAAAGCTTCCCTTTCCTCTGGGAACATACAAGCAAACATCGGTAATAGGTGTTACCTTTTCTCCTGCCATAATGCCGTCGTTTACATTGGTAAACCAAATCTCTTCGGGCATTTGTTCTTCATGGAAGGTTCTGATGTTGCCTGCGGCATACTCAATTGCCGCTCTGGTTTCTGCATCCAACCGACCATAGCCTGCTTCAATTTCTTCCGCAGATACTCTCATGCCGTTTGTCAATTGCACTTTATCAAATTTTTTGGTATAAAAAAGTACCGCTTTGTCTCCGTTTTCTTTTACATCCAGAGAAATTTCGCGAGCGGTCTGCATATATTCGCTGATATCCGTTTCTGCTCGACGCATGATTTTGCGTTTCTCTTCCGGACTCATTTGTTTTAATGTAAAAATATTCATTCTTTCAAACTTCCTTTCCAATTCATACTTACTATTATAGTGCATTTTCCTTGAGATTGCAAGAGGTATCTTCCATTTTTATGAGAATCTTTTCCAATCTGTCGAAAAAAAGCAGATTTTGTTATCCACAAAGGCAGAATAACTAAAAATGTGGATACTGTGGATAACTTTGTGAATAACCGATGTTTCCTATCTTTTTCATGTGGAAAAATCGTGGAAAAGTGGATAAAAAATGTGGATAACTCTCTTTTGTAAATCTGATGCAATTTCTTTGTAAACTAATTTTTACATTGTAATCAATTTGTTAAACCCATCCTCGTGAGAAATGGTCTTTTTCACCTTGAATACCGCCACAAAGCATTTTAAAATCTGGTCTGCTTTCAGACAACAAAAGACAATCAATGGCGAAGCATCCAATAAAAAGGCAGAAATTGCGGCAGACGGCAACACCAGTCCCCACATAAAAATCAAATCATTCCGAAAGACAAAGCTCGTATCTCCGCAAGCACGGACAATGCCTGTCAGACAAGGCATCTGATAGGCTGTACCAATGACAGTAACAGACAATACCGTAATAAACAAGGATGCCAATTCCTTGCTTTCGGGTGAAACGGTGTAAAAAGACAGCATGATATCCCTGAGCGCAAACAGAATCGCACCTGTGAGCACACCGAAAACAAGGTAGATGATTTGTAAGGTATGGACATATTGCTTGACTGCTTCAAACCGATGTTCTCCAATGGTTTTTCCGATTAACACACCGGAGGCTGAGGCAGAAGCATAAATCACCACCGAAACAATTTGAAACAGAGTGGTTGCAATACTGTTTGCCGCAATGGCTTCGGAACCCAATCGTCCCAAAATGGCAGTCTGAATGCCCATCGCCAGTCCCCAAAGGGCGTTTCCTGCAATGACAGGCATTGCAATTTTTGCATATTGTCGAAACAGGTCTCCGGAAAAGGAGAGAACATTTTTTGCTTTCAGGTGAATTTTTTTATCGCAAAAAGCAAGATAACAAATTACAATTATTAATTCAATAAATCTTGAAATCAGAGTAGCAATGGCAGCACCCCGAACGCCCAAAGAGGGGAATCCTCCTCTTCCGTAAATCAACAGAGAATTAAAACAAATATTGAGGAGTAAAGTGGAGCAGGAAACCAAAAAAGCAATCCGCACTGTTTCCACACTGCGAAGCACCGCCAAAAGGACATTGGTAATCCCAAAAATCAAATAAGTAAAGCAAACAATTTTTAAGTATGCCACGCCTTCTGCCAAGACTGCCTGATCATTGGTGAATAAAGAAAGGAGAGGTTCGGATGCAAAAAATCCGATTGCCCACATGAAAAACCCAAAGAGCGCCGCCGGCAGCAAGGCACAGGACACCAGTTTTTTGATGGCAGCAGGATTTTTCTCCCCCCAGCAACGGGAAGCCAACACAATAAATCCTTCTCCGATGCCCAGCACCACCATTTGAATAAAAAATTGAATTTGGTTGACCAAAGCCACTCCCGAAAGAGATGCTTCGCTGAATGCACCAATCATCAGGTTGTCTGCAAGATTGACACCGAAGGTAATCAGATTTTGCAACGCCAGTACCACCAATAAAGAAAAAAAGCTTTTGTAAAAATAGGATTCTTTTACTAATTTCATTTGTCTACACTCCTTCTACGCGATTGCGAACTTCTCCTTTGAAAAACGCCAAAATATTTTCTTTCACTTCCTCCATGCACCGCACCCGTGCTTCATAAGCACCCCATGCCATATGAGGGGTCAGGCATAAATTGGGAAGATGCAGAATTTCCTGAAAAGGATGATGTAGTTGCATGGGTTCTACGGAATAGACATCGCAGCCCAATCCGCCGATTCTTCCTTCTTTTAATGCTTGTGCCACCGCTTTTTCCTCCCACACTGCACCACGAGCAGCGTTTACTAAAACCACGGTTGGTTTCATCAGGTTCAATTCCCTTTCTCCAATGATTTCCTTTGTTTTGGGTGTGAGGGGGGTATGTAAGGTCAAAATATCCGATGCTTTGCAAAGGGTTTCCAAGGAAACACATTCTGCATCATCCACAGGTGTTTGCTTGTGAACAAGTACACGGCACCCAAAGCTTTGGGCAATCCGTGCCACTTGTTTTCCAATATTGCCATATCCCAGAATCCCCCAGGTTTTTCCGTAAAGCTCGTGAAATACGGGGGTAAGACAATTCTGAATTCCGCTTTTTGTGTACTGCCCCGAAGTCACATATTCATGATATTGAGGCAGATGATGTAATAAAGACAACACCGTAGTCACCGTGACCTGTGCTACAGAATAAGTAGAATACCCCTTTACATTACAAACTGCTATTCCGTGTTCACGGCAGTATTCCAAATCAATGTTATCATACCCTGTGGCGGTCACACAAATCAGCTTCAGATTGTTTGCCGAAGGCAAATTTTCTTTGGTTAATTTGACTTTATTTAAAATGGCTACATGGCAATCACGGATTCGCTCCTCCGTTTGTTCGGGAGAGGTAGAAAAATATGTGGTAACCGACCCCAAGGAATCCAATAAATACAAATCAATGTCCTCTCCTAAGGTTCCGGCATCCAATACTACAATTTGCTTCATCAAAATGAAAACTCCTTTCCTCAATTTTCCATCTGTTTCTGATACCCCTTGGGCGAAACACCTTTGTATCGTTTAAAGGTCTTAATAAAATAACTCAAATCATTAAATCCGCAGCTTAAGGCAATTTCTGTTATGGATTCCTGATTTTGTCTTAGCATTTCACAAGCGATTTTCACTCGATAATTGTTCAGATAATCAATGGGGGTTTTGTGCGTCATTTCTTTAAAAAAACGACAAAAATATTTTGGAGACATACCGCAAACCCGAGCCAATTGAGGCAAGGTAATGGTAGAAGAATAATTGGTTTCAATCAATTCCAATGCCTGCTTCAAATGCTGAATCTTTTTACTGCTCTGTACACTCTTACTTCCAACAGGATACTTTTTCTGTAACAATCCGATACAGCGGTATAAAGCACTTAAAATGATAAATTCTTTTCCTGCATCAGTGCTTTTCAGCGCCTCAAAAAAGGCTATTCCGGCAGCGTTTTCTTCGCTTTCCGCTTCCATTCGGAAAAATCCGTTCATTCCGCTCAGGGCAGATTGACAAGCACCAAAAAACAAGGCGCGACTGTCAAATACCGCACATTCGTACACGCATTTTTTCGGTGTGGCACCATGGAGCACGCTGCCCGCTACCAAAATGCAATCCCCACCGCGGCATTGCACCGTTTCTTCATCCAAAAATAAAGTAAGACTTCCGGTACAAATGTGAATCATCTCATACTCCACATGCCAGTGAAGCTGCATATGATAGTTGGGATGGGTATTGTCCACACGGTAAAAACCAAGGGGAAATTCGGGCGTTCCCCGAATGATATCTTCATAATTTCCCGTAATCTTCATACTTTCCTCCAAAAAGTGAATATAATTATACTTTTTTACTATTATACTCCAAGTATTCCATAAAAGTCAAGTATATAATGATATTATACAGAGTTTTTTCTGAAAATTTTTATCAATAAGGAGGAAATAAAAATGGCAAAGAGCAGATTAATCGGAGATTATCCGGTAATCGGAATCCGTCCTACCATTGACGGAAGAAGAGGTCCTCTTAAGGTAAGAGAATCCTTAGAGGATCAAACAATGAACATGGCAAAAGCTGCCGCAAAACTGTTTGAGGAAAATCTGAAATATTCTAACGGCGAACCTGTAAAGGTTGTCATTGCAGACACAACCATCGGTCGTGTTGCAGAAGCTGCCGCTTGTGCTGACAAATTCAAAAAAGAAGGGGTAGATATCACTCTGACCGTTACTCCTTGCTGGTGCTATGGTTCTGAAACCATGGATATGGACAAGAATACCATTAAGGCTGTTTGGGGCTTTAATGGAACAGAACGCCCCGGTGCTGTATATTTAGCAGCAGTTTTAGCATCTCATGCACAAAAAGGATTGCCCGCTTTCGGTATTTACGGACATGACGTACAGAATATGGACGAGTCTGACAAAATTCCCGCTGACGTTGAAGAAAAACTGTTGCGGTTCGGCCGTGCGGCTGTTGCTGCTGCAACCATGAGAGGAAAATCTTACTTACAGATCGGTTCCATCTGCATGGGGATCGGTGGTTCTATCATTGATACTGCTATGATTGAAGAATACTTCGGCATGAGAGTAGAGTCTGTTGACGAGGTAGAAGTCATCAGAAGAATGACAGAAGGAATTTACGACGAAGCAGAATATCAAAAGGCACTTGCTTGGGCAAAAGAAAAATGCAATATGGGCTTTGATAAAAACCCTGTTGATATGCAGAAATCCGATGCTGAAAAAGAAGAACAGTTTGCATTTGTTGTAAAAATGGCTTGTATCATCAAGGATTTGATGAACGGTAACGAAAATCTGCCTGAAGGTTGTGAAGAAGAAAGAGTTGGTCACAATGCTATTGTTGCAGGCTTCCAGGGTCAAAGACAGTGGACAGACTTCTATCCCAACTGTGACTTCCCTGAAGCAATGCTCAACACTTCTTTTGACTGGAACGGTGCAAGAGAGCCCTATATTTTAGCAACAGAAAATGACGTTCTCAACGGCTTTGGCATGTTGTTTAGTAAACTCTTAACCAACAGAGCTCAGATGTTTGCTGACGTTAGAACCTACTGGAGCGGCGATGCAGTGAAGAGAGCAACCGGTTATGAAATCGAAGGCAAAGCAAAAGAAGCTGACGGCTTCATTCACTTAATCAACTCCGGTGCTTGCTGCCTGGATGCTTGCGGTGAAGTGAAGGATGAAAACGGCAATGCCGTTATGAAGCCCTGGTATGAAATGACTGAAGCTGATCAGGATGCTGTTATGGCTGCTACCACCTGGAACATGGCTGACCTTGGCTATTTCAGAGGCGGCGGTTTCTCTTCCAGATTCTTAACCCG
>SVJP01000056.1 GCA_015068925.1 Oscillospiraceae bacterium | reverse complement strand
GCCACACATTTCGAAATGATGATGAATGGGTGACATTTTGAAAATCCGCTTTTTTGTCAGCTTAAAAGAAGCGACCTGCAAAATAACGGACAGAGTTTCCATAAAATAAACAAATCCAATCAGCAAAAGCAGTAATGGTTGACGGAGAAGCACCGCGGTGGCACTCACCAAACCTCCCAAAAAGAGAGAGCCTGTATCTCCCATAAACACTTTTGCAGGATGATGGTTATAAACCAAAAATCCCAAACAGCCTGCTACAGCCATAATCGCCAACTTCATTAAGCCATCCTGGGTATACTGCCAAGCCATTCCTGAAATAAAAAGCATGACAATTACAGTAATACTTGCAGCCAGACCATCAATTCCGTCAGTCAAATTCACACTGTTTTCCGTTCCTAATATCACAAACAAAATAAAGGGAACATAAAACCAACCCAAATCCAGTTCTTTTGCGGTAAAGGGAATCAGAATAGTGGTTCCGTTTTTCCATATCGCTCCAACTGTTAATGCAATGGCGATAATCAGCTGCAACAAAAATTTCTGTTTTGAAGTAAGACCGAGATTTCTCTTTTTTGCCACCTTAATATAATCATCATAAAATCCAATGGCACCAAAGCAAAGAGCGGTTCCCAAAGCAATCCATCCCATACTGTCACGAACAAAAATTACAGCAGCAATCAGAATGCCCAAAATAAACATAATACCACCCATTGTCGGTGTTCCCTGTTTATTTTTATGCCAGTTAGGACCGATTTCCAAAATACTCTGACCAAATTTTAAGCTAATCAGCCAGCGGATGATAAAAGGTCCTGTAATTACTGTTACCCAAAAAGCCACTAAAAATCCTAACAAACTCAATTTTTCCACCCCTCATTGATCCGATTCCAGATTTCTTCCATCTTCATACCACGGGAGCCTTTAATCAACACCGCATCCCCTTCCTGAAGGAAGGTTTTCAAAAATCGGCTAAGTTCATCATTTGTTGCAAAATGTTGCTTGATTGAAACCTGGGCACCCTTGCAAATCTGCTCCGATGCTTTTCCTACCGTAAATACCGCATCTAATTCGGACGCAAACTGCCCGATTTCAAAATGAGCTTGGTCGCTATAATCTCCCAGCTCCAACATATCACCCAGCAAAGCAATCTTTCTTGTTCCTGCAGATTCCTTCAACACAGAAATTCCGGCACGCATGGAATCAGGATTGGCATTATAACAATCCAAAATCACACGAATTCCGTCCTTTTCCTCTGTTCTCATTCTCATGCCCACACTTTGGGATTGTTCAATCCCTTGTTTTATCAATGCACCCGGCACATCAAACAGCACTCCTGCAGCAACTGCCGCCATGGCATTGCTGATATTATGTCTTCCCGGGACGGGAATGGTAACCCGTTCAGGCAATTCCTTGCAAACAAAGGAAAACAATTGCTGTTCTGACACAATTTCCTCTGCCCGAATCGCGCAGGTTTCACTACTGCCGTAACGAATGATTTTCACATCAGGATTTGCCTGATTCAAATAGTCATCATCACCGTTAAACAGAGCAGTTCCTTTTTCTTTTAATCCATCTAAAATTTCCAGCTTTGCTTTTAAAATGCCTTCTCTTGAGCCCAAATTTTCGATATGAGACATTCCGATGTTATTAATAATCACCGCATCGGGACAAGCACAACGGGACAGGCGGGACAATTCTCCAAAATGGTTCATTCCCATTTCAATCACGGCGATTTCATGGCAATCCTCTAAGCGAAACAGGGTGAGAGGAACTCCGATTTCATTATTAAAATTCCCTTCTGTTTTCAAACAACAATATGCTTGAGACAAAACCCCTGCCACCATTTCCTTGGTAGTGGTTTTTCCCACACTTCCCGTAATCCCCACTACAGGAATGGAAAATTGCTTACGATATCCTGATGCTAAATCAAGCAAAGCCTGTGACGTATCCTTCACCTGCAGATAAGGACCGCCTTCAAAGGGGATTTCCCCCATCACCGCTTTGGCTCCCTGATCCAATGCTTGTTGCAAAAATGCATGGCCGTCAAACCGTTCGCCCTTCAGGGCAACAAACAAACAACCCGGTGTTATCTTTCTGCTGTCGGTGCAAATATCGGTAATCAAAGCAGTTTCTTCTGCTCCAAAGGATACCGCATCGCTCCACTCTATCAACTTTTTGATTGTTGTTGGCTTCATCTTACTGTTCTAACTCCTTTAACCATTCCATGACCACTTCTCGTTCGTCAAAATGAATGGTACCTTCTTTTAAAATCTGGTAGGTTTCGTGGCCTTTTCCTGCCAGAATAATCACATCATCTTCCTTGGCATTTTTCAGCGCATATCCGATGGCATTCCGACGGCTGACAATGACAACATATTCACAATCCGTTTGAGAAATTCCTTCTTCAATTTCTCGGATAATAGATTCGGGATCTTCTGTTCTGGGATTATCAGAAGTGACAATACAAAAATCAGACAATTCTCCTGCAATCCGACCCATCACTGGGCGTTTGGTACGGTCACGGTCACCACCGCAGCCAAACAGTGTTACCACTCTGCCTTTGGCAAAGCCGCGAACACTTTTGATAATATTTTCCAAACCGTCAGGGGTATGCGCATAGTCAATCATCACCGTATATGGTTTTCCCAAAGGCATGACCTCGGCTCTGCCGCTGACTCCCTGCATTTGACAAAGTCCTTTTGCAATAACTTCTTCTGAAATGCCGCAAACGGTACAAATTCCGATGGCACAAAGCCCATTATAAACAGAGAATTTTCCCGGGGTATTTAACGTAATTTTCATTTCCTTGCCCAAAATATTTCCTGTAAAGACAGAGCCTGCATTTCCAAACTCCATGTTGTGAGCATAAATATCTGCCGCATTATCTACCCCGTAAGAAAGAGGAACACAGCTGCATTGCTCTAAAATACGGATTCCTGCATCGTCATCAATATTCACAACTCCGGTTTTACACAAATGAAATAATTTTGCTTTGGCTTGGAAATAATGCTCCATATCCTGATGGAAATCCAGATGATCCCGGGTTAAATTGGTAAATGCACCAACGTCGATTTCGCAATAAGCCACACGGGATAATTCAAGAGAATGAGAAGAAATTTCCATCACCACATAATCCACACCGCTTTCCGCCATTTTGAAAAACAGTTCCTGCAACTCCAAAGATTCCGGAGTGGTACGGTCTGCAGGCAACACCGTATCCCCAATCATATTCTGATTGGTTCCGATTAAACCCACACGGTATCCGGCATGCTCCAAAATCTGTTTTACAAGATAAGTGGTGGTAGTTTTGCCGTTGGTTCCGGTAATCCCGATTAATTTCATTTTTCCGGAAGGGTGATCGTAATAACGGTCAGCCAGATAAGCCAATGCTTTGCGGCTGTCATCCACCAACACTTGCGGAACATCTGCCTCCACCTCGTGCTCGCAAATCAAAACCGCAGCTCCGTTCTTCACCGCAGCATCTGCATAACGGTGACCGTCTGTGACAAAACCTGTGACACAAACAAACAAGGAACCGTCCGTTACCTTTCGGGAATCATAACAAATATCTTTGATTTCCACATCAGGCACCATACTCTGTAAGCCCTGATAATCTCCCATTAGCTGTAAAAGTTTCATATGATTTTCCCCTTCCTGTCTCGCGATTAAAATTCGCTCATCAATGCACGGAATTCAACCAAAACAGTACTTCCGCCTGCAACCTCTTCTCCTGCCGCAGGTGTTTGAGAATAAGCGGTTACACTGTTTTCCTGATTGGGTGCCACATCGGTAAACCGACAATTGAGACCATATTCCGACAGGCGCTGTCTTGCTTCTGCAGGAGTCAGTCCCGTCACATCAGGCACTTCAACCGTTTCGCTTTCGTCTTGCTCTTGCGTATATAAAATAATCGTTGAATTCACTTCCATTGCAACACTTCCGACGGGAATCTGAGACAATACGGTTTCACCGTCACCCATAATCTGATAATTGAGGCCCGCTGCAGTCAAAGTGTTTGCAGCTTCATTCACCGACATATCCACAACATTGGGTACATTGACTGTCTCTTCTGCAGTTTCTTCTTCCGTATACTGGGGCTCCAGGCCCATATACTGCAAGGTATCTTCCAAAATCGAACGAACCACGGGAGCTGCAATGGTACCGCCGTAATAGACACCTACAGGTTCATCTAATATAACCAGAACAACCACCTGAGGATTATCCACCGGAGCCATCCCCACACAAGAAGCAATATATTTTTCGTTTCCACGGGGCAATTTTTCCGATGTACCGGTTTTTGCACCCACACGGTATCCCTTGATATATGCATTGGAGGCTGCACCATCCAACACAACCTGCTCCATAATATTTCGCATGGTTGCCGCAGTTTCGGAGGACATAATCTGCCGAATGGGTTCCGGCTCAACTGTTTTTATCACGTTGCCTTCCTGATCGGTCATCTGCTTTACCAAATGAGGCTTATACAAGGTTCCCCCATTACAAATAGCAGACACAAAACTTGCCACCTGCAAGGGTGTTACCTGCAAGCCCTGACCAAAGGAAGTCGTAGCCAGCTGCACCTCATTAAAGTTTTCCGCTGTGAAAAACACACCGTTGGCTTCCCCCGGAAGGTCGATTCCCGTTAAATCACGAAAACCAAAGGCTTCCACAAAACGGAAAAAATCATTGTTGCCAATTCGTTCTGCAATCTGCATCAAAGCAGGGTTACAAGAATTACAAATGGCTTTTACAAAGGTCTGGGGACCATGGCCTGCCGTATGGTGACAGTTGATTGTTTTATCCGCAACCTGATAAGAACCGCCGCAATCAAAAATATCATCCAATTTACAAACATCCTGCTCCAACGCCGCTGCACCTGTAGCAAGCTTGAACGTAGAACCTGGTTCATAACTATCTGTTACCGCTTTGTTTCTCCACATTTTAAAGAGCATTTCGGTTTCCCGTTCACTCAACTCGGTATCAGACAAATCATCCTTTTCAATACCCTCTTCTTCCAGCTTTTCTTCCAGCTCTGCCTCTGCCTCTTCGGTCAATGTTCTTGGCTGGTTCAAATCAAAATCAGGCAAGGAACACATGGCATAAATTTCTGCTGTTTGAGGATTCATCACTATAGCTGCCGCTCCTGCGCCCAAATCATTTTCAATATATGCCTTTTCTAAATATTTTTCAACAAAATGCTGAATGGTTTCATCAATGGTCAACACCAGATTCTGTCCGTCTATGGGGTCAATATACTGTTCGAATTTATACGGAACATCCGTCCCCTTTGCATTACTGGCAGAAACCACACGACCCGGCGTACCGCTTAACACGCTGTCATACTGTTTTTCCAAGCCGTCCAATCCCTGATTGTCATTCCCTGTAAATCCAATCACGTGGGAAGCGAATGCGCCATAGGGATAATACCGTTTGGTATCTGCATCCAAATTGACGCCCTTTAAATTCTTTTCGCGAATCCGATCTGCCGTTTCTTTTTCCACCCGACGGGCGATAGAAATATAATAACTTTCTGCCGTGACCTTTTCCCGTACATCCTCCGGATCTAAATCTAAAATATCCGAAAGAGCAGCTACAACTTCATCTGCGTTGCCCTGCTCCTTAATCACATTGGGGGATACAGAAACCTGTTCCACGCTTGCGCTCACTGCCAAGGTTTTTCCGTTTCTGTCTAAAATTGCTCCTCGCTTGGCGCTGATTTGCCGATCCTGCGTTTGTTGCTCCAAAGCACCTTTTTGCAGTTCTTCGCCTCTGACAATTTGAAGATATCCGGTTCTCAGAGCCAACCCCAAAAGAATCACCATCACAATGCCGAATGTTGCAATCATTCGTTTGTTCATCTGTTTATTTGATGCCATTGAGAGGTCCAACTCCTTCCGTTCCATAATCCATATCTCTGAAAAAGCCAAGGCAACCTCAAAGATTGCCTTGGCACTTCTATGTTCATGATCTCCCCTGACATTGTTCGGGGATGTTAAATACGCAATCTATCACAATATATGAATCCGATTAATACAAATATTCCAAAACGTTCCCCAAAGTCTGGATAATGGTAGCATAGAACTGCTTTCCTTCCGCAGTGCTTTCTTCTACCTCTTCTGCCACCTCTACATAGTCGTCACCCTGAATGTTGACATAAATAGTCTGATATTTTTCAGGTTTTCCCATACCCAGCTCATTCATGGCAACCCGTTCCACATTGTCCAGATTTAACGCACTGTCAATTTCTACCTGAAGGCGTTTGTTTTCATCTGTGATAGCATCCCGTTCCTGTTTCAGAACAGATAACTCGTGGTCTCGTTCCACAATAGCAGAATAACGGAATAAAATTAAAAATGCAAATACGCAAATTAACAACAGATTCCCAATCAAACGACCGGAAATTTTTTTCAATCCCTCATGCTGCTTGACCATGGATGTTTCTTTTCTATGTTCAACTAATTGATTTCTATCTCTTCGTTTTTCCGCCTGTCGAACGATGCCGCTCGGCTCATTATCATATAAACGATAGGCAGAAGAGGTATTTGCTCGTCTCGCCATAGTATGTACTCCTTTTTTATCACTCTTATCGCTTTTCAATCACTCGTAACTTCGCACTCTTTGCTCTCGGGTTTCGTGCAAGCTCTTCCGGAGATGCCTGCAACGCCTTTTTTAATATCATTTTCCCTCTCGGCTGTTTGCCGCAAACACAAACAGGAAACTCACGCGGACAAGTACAGCCTGTACACTTTTCGCGGAAACTCTGCTTTACCATTCGATCCTCCAAAGAATGAAAGGTAATCACCGCAAGCCTTCCGCCGGGCTTTAGACAGTCGAAAAAATCTGTCAATGCTTGTTCCAACACTTCCAGCTCCCGATTCACTTCAATTCGGATGGCCTGAAAGGTTCTTTTTGCCGGATGCTTGTCTGCCGAAAAATTTCCCATTGCACTACGAATCACATCCGTCAGCTCGAAGGTGGTTTCAATGGGCTTTTTCTCCCGTTGCTTCACAATCAAACGGGCAATTTTCCGCGCAAACCGCTCTTCTCCGTATGTAAAAATCACATTTGCCAATTCTTCTTCGGAATAGGTATTGACCACATCGTAGGCAGAAAGGGCTGCCTCGCGATTCATCCGCATATCCAAGGGAGCATCAAACCGATAGGAAAAGCCCCGTTCCGCCTCATCCAGCTGATGAGAGGAAACGCCTAAATCCAACATAGCTCCGTCGATACCGTCAAATTGACATTCTTTTAAGATTTCCTTAATGTCAGAAAAATTCCTATTTATATAATATACGTCATAATCCTCGGAAATCCTTTTTTTTGCTGCTAAAATTGCTTGAGAATCTTGATCAATTCCGATTAAGGTTCCTTTCGTGCCCATTTTTTCAAGAAGATAAGCGGAATGACCGCCGCCACCCAGAGTTCCGTCAACATAAATTCCGCCCGGGTGAACGTTCAGCGAATCCACCGTTTCGTGAAGAAGAACGGACACATGAGAAAATTCTCCCATTTTTACCTCTCCTTACACGTTCATTTCTTCCATGATTTGGGCAATTTCATCCGGATCAATATCAGAATAAGATTCCCATTTTTCTTTGGACCAGATTTCCAAGCGGTCAGAAACACCGATTACCACAACATCCCGTTCGGTAATTTCTGCATATTTCTTCAAGCTCTGATCCAAAACGACCCTCCCCTGCTTGTCCGGTGTACATTTTTTTGCACCGGAGATAAAAAAGCGTTGGGTCTTTCTTCCCCCTGAAAGGGGCAATGCATTGATGGTGGCTTCAAACTCTTCCCATTTGTCTTCAGGGAATACAAACAAACACTTGTCCAGCCCTTTTGTGATATAAAAAACCTCTCCCAGTCCCTCCCGATATCCGGAAGGTACTGTGAGTCTGCTTTTATCATCCAAACTGCAAGCGAACTCTCCTCTGAACAACATAGTCAGTGCCACTCCATTTAATATTGATGGATGGTTCACCACAGAGCTACCACTTAGCCCCACAATTCACCACTTTTTCCCACCTCTATTAAATTATACCCTATTTTTGTTCATTTTGCAAGAGTTTTTTTAAAAAAAATTTAATTTATTTTTACCAAAATATTTCAAACCACAATATCTTGTAATATTTCAGTAATCTGACCCCATAAAATGTGTCTATTTGTAATATTCTCTTAAAATTCCGAAATTCCTCTTTTTTTATATCTTGTATATTATGCATAAAATACCACAAAGTATTGTATATTGGTAGTGTTACCAATATTTTAAAAAAAATTTTTAGAAAGGTGTTGATGCCAAAATGTCAGAAATCCCTACCAGAAGACCAATTTCAAGAAAAGCGGAACCGGAACCCGTTTTTTATCATTATCCCCGTTTTGGGGAACGGCTGATCATCAGCGGTGCCTTGTTCGCTCTTTGTTTTTGTGCAGGAAAGGTGGGGGCATTCCAAACCCAGACCCTTCGCTTAAAGCAGCTGATTCATACCCACACCAATCCCCAAACGGTACGAATGAAAACAGAGGAGGCGCTGAACTATTGCGAAACCTTGCTGAATCCAACCTCCTTGGAAGTAGGTGCACAATCCTTGGAAGACAGTACCAGACAGTATGAAATTAAGAATGACCCCCAACCAACACCTGAAGCGGTACAGGTTTCGGCTCAAACGGTGTTTTCTGTTCCTCTTCAAGGTATCATCACTTCTCAATTTGGAGAACGCACCGACCCCTTAAACGAATCTGCTGCCTGGCACACAGGACTTGATATTGCTGCAAACACAGGAACTCCCATTCAAGCTTCCGCCTGCGGTGAAGTCATCTATGCAGGAGAATTGGGCGGATATGGGCTTGCAGTTAAAATTTGCCATCCAGACGGATTGGTGACTCTGTACGGTCATTGCAGCGAATTGTTTGTTGCTCAAGGGCAACAGGTTGTTGCAGGAGACACCATTGCCGCAGTAGGCAGTACAGGCAGAAGCACAGGGCCCCATCTTCATTTTGAAATCATAGACGGCACACAATATTTAAATCCTGCCGACTTTTTATCCTTTGTATGAAGCTGAGAATTTCACCTTTATTACCTTTCCTGTTTTTATTAGGAACGGTTACCCACACCCTGTCCTCTATGCTTGGAATGTATTTGTGCCTGTTCCTTCATGAATTGGGTCATTTGATCACAGCTGTCATACTTCACATGGGAGTTTCCTACTTAGGGATTCTCCCCTTTGGCGTTGCCATTCGTTTAAAAGAGGAACAAACCCGTCCTATAAAAGAACGGATTTGGGTGGCGGCAGCAGGTCCTTTGGCAAGCTTTTGCGGTGCAGGATTGATCTTCCTTTTTCAAAAATACCTGTCGCAGAAACAATTTTTCTTTCTCTTTTGCGGAAATTTTGCTTTGGGATTGTTCAATTTACTGCCAATTTTAACTTTTGACGGGGGAAGAATACTTTTTTACTTGCTTTCTGACGCATTTGGGAGTATAATAGGATATCATAGGGTTATTTTTTTGTCCCGAGCCTCGGTGTGTCTCATGGCGGCTTTCGGTGCCTTCATTTTATATACCACCCGCTGGAATCCTTCCCTCTTGATGATTGCCTGCTTTTTTGGTTATAAAATGTGGGCGGAGGGAGGCTACGAACGGGTAACCATGACCCAAAACGCCTTTGACTACCGACATAAGAAAAGACCGGACGGAATTTATAAAACCAGAACCTTAACCGTCAACCATACCGTACCCTTGCGGCGGCTGTTAAAATATTTTTCTTCCGCCCGATACTGTGTGGTACACATTGTGGACAATGAAATGAAATTAAAAACCACCCTGACCGAACAGGAGATTGCAGATGCTCTGATTTCGGAAGGGGGCACAATTACAGGAGAAAACATTTATGGATCAACTACTCAAGCAAGTACAAAAGCCTTCCCGATACACGGGAGGAGAATGGGGCAGTATCAAAAAGGACCTTTCCGCCATTGATATTCGGTTTGCTTTTTGCTTTCCGGATGTCTATGAAGTGGGAATGTCCCATCTGGGAATGAAAATCCTTTATCATTTAATGAACACAAGAGAAAACATCTGGTGCGAACGTGTTTTTGCTCCCTGGGATGATTTTGAAACATTGCTTCGTCAGCACAACAAACCCTTGTATGCTTTGGAAAGCGGTGACCCCATCTGTGACTTTGATTTTGTGGGCTTTACCTTACAATATGAAATGTGCTATACCAATGTATTAAATATGTTGGATTTGGGGCATATCCCCGTAAAAACAGAAGACCGTAAGGAAGGAGACCCCTTTGTTTGTGCAGGAGGGCCTTGCGCTTACCACGCAGAACCTTTGGCTCCCTTTGTGGACTTCTTCATTTTAGGGGAAGGAGAAGAGGTCAATTTAGAAGTCATGGATGCCTACTCCGAATGGAAACGTTCCGGTGGTACCAGAACAGACTTTTTGCTGAAGATTGCTAAAATTGAAGGGATTTATGTTCCCCAATTTTATACTGTAACTTATCATGAGGACAACACCGTAAAGGAAATCAAGCCCAATCAGGAGGGTGTTCCTGCTACGATTAAAAAGAGAATCATCCGCGATTTGGACAAGGTGTATTATCCTGACAATTTGGTGGTGCCTTTTTCCGATATTGTTCACGACCGCATTATGCTGGAGGTATTTCGCGGTTGTACCAGAGGATGCCGTTTTTGTCAGGCAGGGATGATTTACCGTCCTGTCCGGGAAAAAAGCCCCGAGGTGCTTACTGATTGTGCAGATTGTCTGATGAACAATACAGGCTATGAAGAACTGTCCCTCACCTCGTTGAGTACAGGGGATTATTCTCATTTTGCGGATTTGACCGATACCTTGTTAGAACACGCAGAGCAAAACCGCACCAACATTGCTCTCCCCTCCCTCCGACTGGATTCCTTTAATCTTGATTTAATCAATCGGATTCAGAAGCAGAGAAAATCAAGCTTTACCTTTGCCCCCGAAGCAGGAACCCAAAGAATGAGAGATGTGATTAACAAAAACATTACCGAGGAGGATTTGCTTTCCTCTGTGAAGCTGGCGTTTGAAAACGGTTGGAGCGGCATTAAGCTGTACTTTATGATTGGTCTGCCCACCGAAACGGAGGAAGATGTGGCCGCCATCGGTGAGCTTGCTCATCTGGCATTGGATCAGTATTATACCTTGGAACGGGGAAACCGACCTGCTAACCCGAGAATTACGGTCAGCTCCTCTTCCTTTATTCCCAAGCCCTTCACTCCTTTTAGCTGGGAAGCACAAGACAGCATCGAAACCATTCAACAAAAGCAAAAGGTATTGGGAGAAAACATTCATTCCAAAACCATCAAATATAATTACCACGATTCCAAAACAAGTCGTTTAGAAGGAATTTTTGCCCGTGGAGACAGAAGACTTTCGGAAGTGTTGTATACGGCCTGGAAAAAGGGTTGTAAAATGGACGGATGGACAGAATTTTTCAAATACGACACCTGGCTGGAAGCCTTCGAAGATTGTCACATCGACCCTGATTTTTACACCGCAAGAACCCGTTCTTATGAGGAAGTGTTCCCCTGGGATCACATTGATGTAGGGGTGACAAAGGAATTTTTGATTCGCGAAAGCAAACGGGCAAAGGAAGCCAAAACCACAAAGCCCTGTCTTACCGCTTGCAACAAATGCGGTGCGGATTGCTTCGAGGCAGGAATCTGCATGAAATACAAGGAGGGATAATATGGCTGTCATTCGGTTACAATATACAAAGAAAGATGAATTGAAATACATTGCTCATTTAGACACACTCCGTGCTTTTATCAGAGCACTCCGACGGGCAAAGCTGCCCATTGCCTATTCCCAAGGCTTTAATCCCCATCCTATCATTTCCTTTTTGATGCCTCTTTCCTTGGGGTTCACCAGCAATTGCGAAATGGTGGATATCGGCTTTGCGGAAGAAATTCCCTATGAAGAAGTGGCAAAACGGTTAGATGCAGCATTGCCTCCCGGTTTTCAGGTGACCTCTGCTGCAGCTCCTGTTCATAAGAGTGCTGATATTACCGAGGCGGAATATACCGTTACCTTTCGGGGCACCCTTCCCGATGAAGAAAACATCCATCAGTTTTTTTCACAAAAGGAACTGGTTGTTCCCAAAAAGAGCAAAAGGGGTTTGAAGGACGTGGACATTATGCCCATGATTCACGAATACCATTATGAGGATGGGGTTCTCACATTGCGACTTGCGGCAGGCACACCGGAAAATTTAAATCCCGAATTGGTAATGACCCATTTTTCGGGAGAAACTCTTTGGGATTATCAGATTTGCAGACAGCGTATTTTCTGCGGCACTGAAATGTTTACTTAATGAAAGGCGTGAAAACAATGAAACAATTGATTGCAAAAAACGGAATCCGTAT
>SVJP01000055.1 GCA_015068925.1 Oscillospiraceae bacterium | reverse complement strand
AATCCCCGGTGTTATGGCGTGTCGTACCATTCGGAACGAAAGAGAACGGAGAGCCACTGCAATGCTGGCACCTTTTATGCCTTGTGGTGCAAAGCTTCCTGTGATTGCCTTGTTTGCAGGAGTATTCTTTGCAGATGCTTCCTGGGTTGGTACTTTGATGTATTTTGCAGGAATTGTATTGATTTTCATAGGTGCTTTGATTGTGAACAAAATAGCCGGTCATAAAAATCGGAAATCCTTTTTTATTATCGAATTACCTGAATACAAGCTTCCATCTTTGAAGCGTGCATTTTTTTCCATGTGCTCTCGTGGGTGGGCTTACATAGTAAAGGCAGGAACCATTATCCTTGTATGTAACACCTTGGTTCAGATTATGCAGGCATTTAACTGGCGGTTAGAATTGGTAGAAGAGGGGATGGCGCATACTTCTATTTTAGCTTCTATCGCAACACCTTTTGCATTTTTACTGATTCCTTTGGGATTTGGTGTATGGCAGATGGCGGCAGCGGCTGTGAGTGGTTTTATTGCAAAAGAAAACGTGGTCGGAACCTTGGCTGTTTGTTATGGGGTAACCAACTTTATTGATACGGAAGAGTTGGCATTGATGGGTGGTGCAAATGAAGTTGCGGCAGTATTCGGCATTACAAAAGCGGCAGCCCTTGCCTGTCTGATGTTTAATCTCTTTACGCCTCCTTGTTTTGCTGCTATTGGTGCCATGAATTCAGAAATTAAGGACAAGAAATGGATGTTAGGCGGTGTTTGCTTACAATTTGCAACAGGATATATTGTGGCGTATCTGGTCTATCAGATTGGAACTTTGATTACAGAAGGAAGAACGGGTTCCGGCTTTTTACCCGGTTTGATTGCCGTAGCAGTTATGGTTGGCATTATCCTTTTTCTGATGATAAATTCTGACAAGAAGCTGAAGGCAGACTATGCAATGAAAGAAAATCAAAAGAAGGAGAAAGTTGAGGTCTGACTTATGGAAAATATCATTTTGATTGCAATTATTTTAATCGCGGTAGGAAGTGCCTTATTCTATATTTATAAGGAAAAGAAGAACGGTCAGGCCTGTATTGGTTGTCCTAACAGCAAGCAATGCGGAAAAACCAACTGTTCAGAAGAAAAATAATCAGTATCTTCCTATACAAGAAAGGCGGTGTACGCGAAATCGTGTACACCGCCTTTTATCATTTTATTGTATTACGGATAATTTCTTCTGCCTGTGAATAATCGTCTGCAATGACCAAGACAATCAATTTTCCTTTTTGGAACAGGAAAGGATGTTCCAATTTCGGTACTTCTGTAGGTAAATAGGTTTCAAAGCTTGCCTTTCTGGTTTGAACATATTCCTCCAAAAGTTGTTTGACAGGAACCGCGTCACGCTTTTCTTTCACTTCAAAGATTGCAATTTCTTCTGCAGTTGCACCGCCACCGATAAAACCTGCAGCGTTTGCCATGATTTCAGGATCAAGACCGTGGGTTTTATAAAGCATTGCACTGCCGATTTCACCCATGTTATCTGAAAATGCAATCGCATCCTTTAAGTTGGTTGCAATGCTGATTACATCATAATCGCTGACAATCGGTTCTTCAGGTTGTACTTCCGCTGCGGCAGGAACAGCGGCCTCCGGATCATATACAGAGTGAGTTTTTAAATATTCCAACCACTTCAAATAATATTCCTGATGTAAGTGAATGCCGTCAAAGGTGCTTTCTTCAGGCAGACAGCCGTTTTCATCTGCTAAAGCAGAAGCTACATCCAGGTAATATGTTCCCTTGTTCATTGCCAATTGTTCTAAAGCAGCATTGAATTCAGCGATATAGTCGTTTCGAATCCGTCCTTTTGCATGTTCCTCCGCAGAAACAGGGAAGATGGACTGGATGTAAACAAAAGCATCAGGATGGCTTTGTTTTACCGTATCAATCAGGCCACTGTATTTTTCTATGAAAGCATCTTTGTTAGAGGGGTCAATCAATTCGTTAATTCCCAATAAAATATAAATCTTTTTATAACTGTCATTATTGATACGATCTAAAATTGTTCCGCCACCGTCGGAAGCTTCTACACTTCCTAATCCGGTAACAGATAAAGCGGTACTGCATAAAAAATTACTGTTAACCAAATCGGTGCTCATCTGGAATCCCACTGTCAAGGAATCACCTACAAAGGTTGCATCACTGAAATAGCTGATATCAACAGGCTCACTTTCATCTACGCGACCGTAAGGCTGGAAGTGGGCATAAGGCGAAGTTTCCACACTTACAGTTACTTTTTCCAAGGTTCCCTTAGTCATCATGGAAGAAGCGCTGTAATAGAACAAAATGTCTTTCAACTGATTTTCATGGAGATATTGGAGAATATCCCCTTGGAAATATCGTAAATCAATCAAATGAATGCTTTCAAAATGATTGGACAGAAAAGGAGTCAGGCTGTGTGCATAGGAATCTTTAAAAATTGCCAGATGACGTCCGTTTTTTTCTGCCCCTTGCACTACGGTAAGACCGTGATTTCCATCTAAGAAAAAAGAATATTGATCCTTTTCTTCTAAACGATTGTGAAAATACATGGAATTTGTTTGGATTTCTTCTTCGGGAAAAGAAACGGTTACTTCCCGATCGGTTTCGTATGCGGTAATGGCATCGGGGGTTACCTGAACCAATCCTTTGGAGTAGGTTGTACCCAGGAAGCTGTCTGACATATCTGTTTTTCGGAATTGGTCATCACCAAAGGGTTCATATCCCAAATATCCGGCTAAAAATTCATAAGACAGCTGACTTCCGCGGCTGGTTTGATGGTGGTCAGTTTTATAATAGATATATTCATCCCGATGCTCCCAAAGATAACCGGAAGGATCGGCATTTTGAATATTGGTATTTTCAAATTCCTTCTGAATCAGATGATTCAAATTTAAAATGACAGGTTGATAAACGTAAGAGGGAAGCTTATCTCTTAAAATTTCATAGGAAGGCGGTACAACGGAGACTGTAATATGAAAGCGATTTAAAGAATCCAACAGTTTGATTGCTTGAATGTTCTTCAAAATAATTTCAGAATCAAATTGAGCAGGTTTTTCTATCAGATATCCGTCTTTTGCAAAAAAAACACCGTTGTTTTCTTTTTTGCCCATGATTCTTTCGGCATTGGCACGTTGCCTTACCAAGAAACTTCTGCCAAACAACTGATCGTTTACAAAATTTTCAAATTGCTGCATGTAAGTGCCGTCCTTTAACGTAACGAGGGAAGGGATGGGGAATTTCTGCAAATATCTGTTTTCTAATGCAGAATATTCTTTTTTTGGCATCAGAAGATTACACAGCACCAAAACCACAAACAAGCTTATGGTTGCGATGTTGAATATTTGAAAAGAAGATAGTGTTTTGAGCTTGCTCCATAACTGTTTCATACGGTTCTCCTTTAAAATCTAAAGTATAAGAATGGGTTATAGGATGCACCTGCCAGATAAATCAGGCAAAGGAAGAACAATGCCAGAATCGGTACAAATGCATACCAAGGATTCTTATTCACTAATTTAGTACATTGATTTTTTACATAGGGATGAGAAGCAACGGCAGCGATGATTAAGATAATCAGGTAGGATCTAAGGGAATATTGAGCCGTAGAATCCATCAATTTGTTACCCGTAAAACCAAACATTGCACCTAAATATCGGAATGCATCTCCTAAATCCGTTGCAGCAAAAAAGACCCAGCCAATTACGACGAAAAAGAGAGAGTACATCGATTGTAACAAGCCGGGAAGCTTTTCTAAATACTTTTTGAGAAATTCTTTTTCGATAATCAGGAGAACTGCATAATACAGTCCCCACATAATGAAGTTAAAGCTTGCACCGTGCCAAAATCCCGTTAATCCCCACACAATAAAAAGATTCAATCTCATTCTGGAGGAAGAAACACGGTTTCCGCCCAGGGGAATATATACATATTCTTTGAACCAACTGCTTAAGCTGATATGCCATCTTCTCCAAAAATCAGTAATGGATTGGGAGGTATAAGGATAATTGAAGTTTTTTTCAAATTCAAAACCGAACATCTGTCCCAGACCAATTGCCATATCTGAGTATCCTGAAAAATCAAAATAAATTTGGAACGTAAATGCCAAAATACCCAACCAAGCTGATACTACTGACAAATATTCCGCTGTATGCATGGTATCCCAGAGCATTCCGATGTTGTTAGCAATTAATACTTTTTTAGATAAACCGATGACAAAACAGAGAATGCCGCTATATATTCCTTTTGCTGAAATGGTTCGTTTCTTTAACTGTTCTTCAATTGTTGTGTACCGTACAATCGGTCCTGCAATCAATTGGGGGAAGAGAGCAACATAGGTACCAAAGGAAATGACATTTTTTTGGGGTTGTGCCTTACCGCGATATACATCTATCACATAAGACATTGCCTGGAAGGTATAAAAGGAAATACCGATAGGAAGTGCCAAATGAAGCAGAGGCAAATTTCCCGGAATCAAAGGATTGATAATACTTCCAATAAAAAAGTCGATATATTTATAGAAAAACAAAAGTCCTAAATTGACTACAACCGATCCAGTCAGAATTTGTTTTTTGTATTGTTGATACCTTCCTAATGCAAGACCGCAGGTGTAGTTAAATAAAATGGAAAATAACATTAATAAAATATAAACAGGCTCACCCCATGCATAGAACAACAGGCTGAATAAAAATAATACAACGTTTTTTGCCTTTTCCGGAACAAGAAAATAAACCAGTAAAACAGCAGGCAAAAAATAGAATAAAAACAATGTACTGGAAAATATCATAATTTGTTACCCCAATTTCTCATAAAACATTAAAAATGTGTTACTATATTATATCATATTCTTTAATAAAAGGCAACAAATTTTTGACGAAATGTTGAAAAAAATGTTGTTTTTCGTAGTAAAAAAAGAAAAAATCTTAAATTTTACTTGTTTTTCTTGACAATTCGCAAAAGAATTGCTATAATTGTAATAATATAAATTTATTTATGAGAAGGGAGTAATCGCGATATGACTGATGAAAAGATTATTATGGAAGGTATTACCTTTGATGACGTGCTTTTGGTTCCGCAACGGTCTGAAGTGCTGCCCAAGGAAATTGATCTTTCCACATATCTGACAAAGAAAATTAAGCTGAATATTCCACTGATGAGCGCTGCGATGGACACAGTAACAGAAGCGAAGTTTGCCATTGCCATTGCCAGAGAAGGCGGCATTGGAATTATTCATAAGAATATGTCTATTGAAGAACAGGCAACAGAGGTGGATAAGGTAAAGCGTTCGGAAAACGGTGTTATTGTGAATCCCTTTTATCTTCATCCTGATAACACGTTGGCAGAGGCTGATGCTTTGATGGGTAAATTTAAAATTTCCGGTGTTCCGATTACCGATCAATCGGGTAAGTTGGTTGGTATTCTGACCAATCGTGATTTGCGGTTTGAAAAAGATTTTTCCAAGAAAATCAAGGAAGCCATGACCTGTGATCATCTGATTACCGCACCTGTAGGAACCACATTGGAGCAGGCAGAACAAATTCTGCAAGGGCATAAAGTGGAAAAGCTTCCCATTGTTGATGCAGAAGGCTATTTAAAGGGCTTGATTACCATTAAGGATATTGAAAAAGCGGTACGGTATCCCAATTCTGCCAGAGATGCTTCCGGTCGTTTGTTGGTAGGTGCCGCAATCGGCGACACTCCTGATTTGTATGATCGAGTAGAAGCATTAATGAAGGCGGGAGTGGATGTTGTTGTATTTGACTCTGCTCACGGTCATTCTGTTCGTATTGTAAATTCCGTTGCAAAGCTGAAAATGACCTATCCTGAACTTCAGGTAATTGTTGGGAATATTGCAACAGGGGATGCGGCGAAGGATTTGATTGAAGCAGGTGCTGATGCATTGAAGGTTGGAATGGGTCCCGGTTCCATCTGTACTACCCGTGTGGTAGCCGGTATCGGTGTTCCGCAGATTACTGCCATTCGTGAGGTGGCAAAGATTGCTCAGCAACATGGTGTTCCTGTTATTGCAGACGGTGGTATTAAATTCTCAGGAGACCTGCCTAAGGCAATCGCTGCAGGTGCAGATGTGATTATGATTGGTAGTCTGTTTGCAGGTTGCGAAGAAAGTCCCGGAGAAATTGAAGTGTATCAGGGAAGAAATTATAAAGTATATCGTGGTATGGGTTCCCTGGCTGCTATGGCAGACGGCAGTAAAGACCGTTATTTTCAGACAGGTGCCAAGAAACTGGTGCCCGAAGGGGTAGAAGGCCGTGTTCCTTATAAAGGACCTCTGGCAGATACCGTATATCAATTGCTTGGTGGCTTGCGCTCAGGTATGGGATATTGCGGAACGAAGGATATTCCCACATTGAAGAAGGAAGGAAAATTTGTGAGAATCAGCAGCAACAGCTTGCGTGAAAATCATCCTCATGATATTCAGATTACCAAGGAAGCTCCCAACTATTCCTTTACTCAATAATAAACAAACGGAACCGATGCAGAGTATATTGTATCGGTTCTCCTTATGTAAGGAGTTGTATGATGAATTATAACAAAACCATTGCAGTCAGTATGGTAGGATATATTGTACAGGCTGTTGTGAATAATTTTGCGCCCCTGTTGTTTTTGTTGTTTCGGGAAACCTGGGGATTGTCCGTAGAGCAAATTGCATTCATTGCAACCTTTAATTTTGCTGTTCAGTTAATGGTGGATTTTCTTTCTTCTAAATTTGCAAGTAAAATCGGTTATCGAACCTGTATTGTATTTGCTCATATCAGCGCGGCAGTGGGATTGGTTGGATTGGCAGTGTTTCCTACCATGTTTTCCAATGAATATTACGGGTTGTTGCTTGCGGTTGTGTTCTATGCCATTGGCGGTGGCTTGATTGAAGTGTTGGTTAGCCCTATTGTGGAAGCCTGTCCTACTGAGAAAAAGGAAGCTACCATGAGCCTGCTCCATTCCTTCTATTGTTGGGGTCAGGTAGGTGTGGTGGCGTTATCCACTCTCTTTTTTGCAACTGCAGGAATTGAGCATTGGCGTGTGATGGCTGTTTTATTAGCATTGATTCCTGCGGTGAATGCGGTGCTTTATTGTCTTGTACCCATTCGTACTTTAGAGGATAATACCAAGCCTATGCCCTTGAAACAATTGTTTGGCATACCTGTTTATTGGTTGTTTTTGTTGTTGATGATGTGTTCGGGAGCAAGTGAGCTTACCGTTTCCCAATGGGCATCTGCTCTGGTGGAGGATGCCTTAGGCGTGAGCAAAACCATCGGTGATTTGGCAGGCCCCATGTCTTTTGCGGTTACCATGGGAATTTCCCGTGTGTTGTATGCAAGGCTGAGCGAAACCGTTCCTCTTTCAACCATGATTTTTACCTGTGGTATTTTGTGCGTCATCAGTTATCTGATGATTGGATTGGCGCCTGTTGCGGTTGTTGGTTTGATTGGTTGCGCCCTGTGTGGTTTTTCCGTTGGAATTATGTGGCCCGGAACGTATAGTCTTGCTGCGAAAAAACTGCCAAGCGGCGGAACGGGAATGTTTGCATATCTTGCTTTGGCAGGGGATGCAGGCTGCTCCTTAGGACCGGGATTGGCAGGAGTGGTTTCCAATGCTTTTGGTGACCGTTTTCAGATTGGAATTTTAGCAGCAACCATCTTTCCCCTGATGCTGGTGCTTGGGATTTTAAAATTTGTACGAAAAAAAGAAAAAAAGGCTTGACAAACAGAAGAAAAACGAGTATAATAATAGAGGTGTAAAGGAGAATCCCTTTACAGTTGGAAACAGGGAGGTCGGAAAAATGCAGAAAAACGCAGAAATCGGACTGCTTTTGGATTGTTATCAAAATCTGATTACGCCTCGTCAGGCTGATGTGCTTGCGCTGTATTACGAAGAAGATTTGTCCCTGACAGAAATTACCGAGCATTATACCATTACTCGTCAGGCGGTGCTTGATTTAATCCGTCGGGGAGAGAAACAATTATATTATTATGAAGAACGGTTGGGGTTGTTGAAAAAGAAAACCCGCAATCGTGAATTGTTGGAACAGTTGCGGAAAACAATAGTGCAGCTTCCTGAAAAATGTGTCGATGAAATTCTTTCGTTGGCAGAGCAAATGGAGTGAAGAGTAAATGGCATTTGAAAATTTAGCAGATAAGCTTTCTCAGACCTTTGCCAAATTAAGGGGGAAAGGAAAGCTGACCGAAAGCGATATCAAGGTTGCCATGAGGGAAGTCAAGCTTGCCCTTTTAGAGGCGGATGTCAGCTTCAAGATAGTCAAAGATTTTATTTCAAATGTATCAGAGCGTGCTGTAGGAGCGGAAGTGTTGGAAAGTTTAACTCCCGGTCAGCATGTGATTAAAATTGTAAACGAAGAGTTGACCGCACTTATGGGTGGAGCGGCAGAAAAATTGACCTATTCGCCCAATCCTCCCAGTGTGTATATGCTGGTTGGGTTGCAGGGGGCAGGAAAGACCACCACTTGCGCAAAACTTGCAGGGTTACTCAGAAAGGATGGAAAACGTCCTCTTTTAGTTGCCTGTGACGTATACCGTCCGGCGGCAATTAAGCAGTTGCAGGTGGTCGGAAAGCAGTTGGATATTCCGGTGTATGCGGAGGAAGATTGTAAAGACCCTGTTGGAATTTCGGAGCGTGCATTGCGTCATGCAAGAAGCAATCTGAATGATGTTGTGTTGATTGATACGGCAGGTCGTCTTCATATTGATGAAACCCTGATGGGTGAGCTTTGTGATATTAAAGCGGCGGTCAATCCTCAGGAAATTTTATTGACGGTGGATGCCATGACCGGTCAGGATGCAGTGAATGTAGCGCAAAGCTTTCATGAGCAGCTGTCTGTTGACGGCGTGATATTAACCAAGCTTGATGGGGATACTCGAGGTGGCGCGGCTCTTTCTGTCCGTGCAGTAACGGGTAAACCGATTAAATATGCAGGTATGGGGGAAAAGCTTTCTGATTTAGAAGTATTTCATCCCGAAAGAATGGCTTCCCGTATTTTGGGAATGGGCGATGTTCTGACTCTGATTGAAAAAGCAGAACAGGCGTTTGACGAGAAAAAAGCAATTGAACTGGAACAGAAAATGCGCAACGAACGGTTTACGCTGAATGATTTTCTGGATCAAATGGAACAAATGAAAAATATGGGACCTCTTTCTTCCTTGCTGGATATGATTCCCGGTATGGATAAAGCGAAGCTGAAAGGGGTAACGGTAGATGAAAAGCAGTTTGCCCGTTTGGGTGCTATGATTCAGTCTATGACCATGGAGGAACGGGAAAATCCGTCTATCATTAACTCAAGCCGTAAGCAAAGAATCGCAAACGGTAGCGGCACAAAGGTCAGCGATGTCAATGCGCTTTTGAAGCAGTTTGACCAGATGTGCAAAATGATGAAGCAATTTACCAATCCCAAGAAAATGAAACGGGGCAAAATGAGATTTCCGTTTCCTATGTAATGTTTGAAAATATCTTTGATATTTGAAATAAGAAATCCTGTAAGGAGGTGAAATACAAATGGTAAAAATCAGATTAAAGAGAATGGGTGCAAAGAAAGCTCCTTTTTACAGAGTAGTCGTTGCTGATTCCCGTTATCCTCGTGATGGCAGATTCATCGAAGAAATCGGTACTTACAATCCCTTGTGCGATCCTGCAGAAGTAAAGATTGATGCTGAAAAAGCAACCGAATGGATGAAGAAGGGTGCACAGCCTACCGATACTGTAAAATCTCTGATGAAGAAGCAGGGGATTATTGGCTAAAAATTTGTCAACAGGAAAGGGGATCTGGTGATGAAAGAATTACTGGAAACCATTGCAAAAGCCTTAGTAGACTGTCCTCAGGATGTGAATGTCACACAAATTGACAAAGAGGATGGCAGTATCGTTTTGGAACTTCGTGTTGCAGAAAGCGATATGGGTAAGGTCATCGGCAAGCAGGGCAGAATTGCCAAAGCAATCCGCTCGGTGGTGAAAGCTGCCGCCATTCGTGAAAACAAAATGGTGTCAGTGGATATTGTGTAATGGCGAAATCGGCGCTTGGACCGATGTGCTGCAATACTGGATACGGGACGGCAAATAAAGTCGTCCCTATGCTTGTATTGAAAGGAAGCGAATGATGGAAAAGATTGAAGTTGGAAAAATTAATAATACCCACGGCCTGCGAGGCGAAATGAAAGCAATCAGTTGGTGTGATTATCCTGAATTTTTCGAAGGGTTTTCCCGTGTTTGGATTGATCATCGGGAATTCGAATTAGAACAGGTGCGCTACCAAAAGGGTGGGTTGCTTCTGAAATTCAAAGGAATTGATGCCATTGAACAGGCAGAAGGGCTGAAACAGAAAATGATTTGGGCAGAAAAACGCGAGGTCACAGACCAATTGGAAGAAGGAAGATATCTGATTTCCGATCTTATCGGTCTGCCCGTTTATGAAGACGGTCGTGTGCTGGGAAAACTGAAGGATGTGCTTCAGACAGGCGCCAACGACGTTTATATTGTTGCCACAACAAGCGGAAAGGAATTGTTGCTCCCCGTGATTGATGAGGTTGTGGAAAGAATTGATTTGGAACAAGGCATTTACGTTCACTTAATGGAAGGGATGGAGGAACAGTGAGATTTGATGTGTTAACTCTGTTTCCGGGAATGTTTCCACCCGTTTTGTCGGACAGCATTATTGGCCGTGCTCAGGCAAAAGGCTTGTTGGAGCTGAATTTTATCAACATCCGTGATTATACTACGGATAAACACGGAAGAGTGGATGATTACCCTTACGGGGGAGGGGCAGGGATGCTCATGCAGGCAGAGCCCGTGGTGCGTGCATTTCGTGCCATTACAGCTGATTTGGATTATCGCCCCGTTTGTATTTATATGACCCCTCAGGGACAGGTGTTCCGTCAGGAAACGGCACGAAGAATTGCGAAAGATTTTTCTCACGTTGTATTGCTTTGCGGTCACTATGAGGGAATTGACGAACGCGCCTTGGAAGAAATTGTGGATTTTGAATTATCCATCGGTGATTATGTTCTCACCGGGGGAGAAATTCCTGCCATGGCAGTGATCGATGCGGTCAGCCGTATGATTCCCGGTGTTCTGGGCGGTCAGGAGGAATCCTTTCGGGAGGAATCCTTGTATGATGGGAAATTATTGGAATACCCGCAATACACCCGTCCTGAAGTATTTGAAGGAAAACGGGTACCCGAGGTGTTATTATCCGGTCATCATGCAAACATTGAAAGTTGGCGTAAGGAACAGTCTTTGCTACGAACGAAAATGAAACGCCCCGAGCTTTTGGAGGAAGAAACATGAAACTGAAAGATTATCTGATTTCCTGTGCCACAGGAGTGTTGTTTTTGCTGTCTCTTTGGATTTTTTCAGATGCGGCAGAAGGGTCAACGGTATCCATGGCAATGATGATTGCCTATTTGGTTATTTTGGTGGTGTTGGCATGGAGACTGACCTCCTGGGATGCCATGAAATTTTCTTTTATTTCACAGATGGTTGCCTTTATTGGTTATAAAATAATTTCTCTTGTGAATCTTTTGGGAGATTATCGACAAGACGGATTTTTAGCAGATTATGAAGTAGGTTCTTATGAGACAATGGATTTGTTTTTTCTGTTGTTTTTGGTTACAACCTTCTTAATGACGGCATTGGTTCGGTTTGCACTGGTGAGAAAAAAGATTCGTCAGACGCCGAAGAAAACATGGAAAACCATTGGAATTGTTTTGGCGATTTATGTAGGATTGGGAATTGTAACCATGCCTTTATGGAATGTGTTGAATCCCGTTACTGCAAAGCTTGATCAATATTGTCAGACCTTTTCGCCGGAGAAATGGCAAAATTATGCACCCAAACGGGAACTGATGTTGCCTGACTTTTTAGTGGAATACAAAGGCATTTCAAAAGCGGAAGCAGAAGAACTTTTGGGTAAGCCCGAAAAGGAAGAAGGATATTTTGTAGGCTATAGTGCACAGGGAGAAATGTATGCAGAGTTTGTTTTTGAAAACGATAGTCTGACAGATGTTAATTTGATTTCTATATCACTGTTTGGTGATAGTAAATAAAAAAGAAAGAAGGAAGAAAAAATGAAGCAATTTAAAGTGGGTTTGCAGCTGTATTCCGTTCGTGACGATATGGCGGAAGATATGCTCGGTACCTTGAAAAAGGTAAAGGAAATGGGGTATGACTGTGTTGAATTTGCAGGATATTTTGATCATACCGCAGAAGAAGTAAAGGCAATGCTGGATGAAGTAGGCTTGGAATGTGTTTCTGTTCATCAGGTATATGCTCCTTTTTTGGAACAAGAACAGGAAATGATTGATTATCTGAAGGTTCTTGGTGCCAAATACTGTGCAATTCCCTGGATGGGTCTGGAAAACCATAAGGGAAATGAAGGATTCGAGCAGGCAATCGCTGATATTACAAAGGTTGCCAAAGCATTGAAAGAAAACGGCATCCAGATGCTGTATCACAATCATGATTTTGAATTTAATAAATTTGAAGATAAATTCCTGATGGATTGGTTCTATGAAAGCTTTTCC
>SVJP01000054.1 GCA_015068925.1 Oscillospiraceae bacterium | reverse complement strand
TCAGCTGTTCCTAACACTTCACCTTTTTCGATTGGAGCAGTCAACTCGCGATTGAGATTAACGTTAAAAGTAATATCTTCCATAGAAAAGGTATTTGGCAAGAAGGACTCCTTTGTTGTAGGACAAAGCAATAATACATGTCCATCCCCCTTTGCATTGGGAACATCATATTCAGCAATAATTTGATTGGTATTAATTATCGTGGTATAAGAATAATTTTGGAATACATAATCAAAAATCGTGATACAATCATTATAGCTTGTAATTTCGTCAGAATCTTCATCACGTTCGTTACCCATCACAACAGCTATAACCTCTCCTGACCCATTGCTTGCAGCTGCTGCAAGAGTGTATCGTCCTTCATCGGTATATCCGTTTTTAATCCCAAGCGCATTATCGTAAAAATAATGGGGTGTTGTATATGCACTGACTAAATAGTTATTATTAAAATACGTTGTAGGATCAGGTCTGGTATTGGTAGCAGAAAATTCAAAAAGTTCTGCACCAACAGCCTTTGCAAGTAAATCATTATTCATAACCGCTCTGGCAAGAATAGCCATATCCTTGGCAGTAGAATATTGACCTTCCTCAGCAATTCCCGTTGCATTGGTAAACACAGTTCGGGTCATTCCAAGTTCCTGTGCTTTATGATTCATTTGTTCCACAAAGGTTGCTTCATCACCCGAAACATGCTCTGCCAATGCAATGGCAGCATCATCCGCAGAAGGAAGGAGCATTGCATATAACATATCCTGAACAGCGACCTGCTCCCCTACTTCTAATTCAATTGTCGTATCATTGTAAACATCAACACTATCTAATACCGTCTGAGAAACTGTAATAATATCATTCATATCACAATTTTCAACCACCAGAAGAGCAGTCATCATTTTTACTAAATCTCCCGGTACAGCTTGTACAGTACTTTCCTTTTCAAAAAGAATATACCCCGATTCCAAATCCATAACAATGGCATACGGTGCCACAATAGAAGAAAAATCCTTCGGCTTTTTCTTTTTTTCCTTTTTTTCTTCTTTTTCCTTGTCTTTTTTTTCATCAACAATTTCGGTTTGTTCTGTATCCGGTGTTTCTGCAAAGATAGGAACTGTCCACCCCCA
Organism: Oscillospiraceae bacterium; assembly: GCA_015068925.1. Taxonomy (GTDB): domain Bacteria; phylum Bacillota; class Clostridia; order HGM11514; family HGM11514; genus SIG438. The sequence continues at coordinate 11,487 of SVJP01000054.1, read as the reverse complement.
AGCTATGAACAAACAAAGCAAAATTGTAATCCATCTTTTTTTCATACAAGTCACCTCATTGTATAAACTTCTCCTCTTTATACAGTATACCAAAAAAGTCGAACGGTGTAAAGTACTGTAATATTACAATTCTATTGCTTTTTTGTTAAATCCAAAAAAGAAAGAGCTTTTACTACCTCTTTATCCCAATATTTCCACATATGATCTCCTTCTCCTTCACAAAAATGGTAATCAAAGGATAAACTTTCCATATGAGTTTGGAATTTTTTATTATCTTCATACAAAAAATCAGACATTCCGCACCATTGATAAATTTTAGGTTTTTCAGGCGCAAAATTCGCTTTCTCAGCTAATGTATACAAATCCAACGATGACCAATCCGGTTTTTCTCCAAACGCCACCTTAACAGGTAATGACTCATCCTCAAAGTGACGTCTGACATCACATACAGAAGAAAGGACAGCAACACCACCATATTGCTCCGGATAAGTCAAAGCTGCTTTCAAAGAACCATAACCACCCATGCTTTGACCTGCGATGAAAGTGTCTTCCCTCTTTTTGCTGATAGGAAACATAAATTGAATCCACTTTGGTAATTCTTGTGTAAGATAAGTAAAATAACACTCCCTGTAAGGGGTATCATTGTAAAAGCTCCTGCCACCCTCCGGCATAACAACAACACATTCCGCATCCCGCAAAATCGATTCAAGGGAGGTAAAACGTGTCCAACAAGTGGAATCATCACTTAAACCATGCAACAAATACAATACCTTCAAAGGTGTTTCTACCGTTCCATTCGGAGCAAGAATATGCAATTGTGTTTCTCGTCCCAATGCTCCTGATTTTCTTGTAATTGTCATATGTGCCATATTACTTCACTCCTTTTTCTTTTTATTGTAACATGAAAATCGAAAAAAAGCAATTATTTTTATAAAATAAGGTTGTCTATTTTCGATTTTTGTAGTATAATAGAAAAAAGGGATTCAGGGAAAGGAATGTAAAAGATGAATGAAAAACAAAAGTTAGAAGTAAGAATATGCGGAAGAGACTATACTTTGGTCAGCGAAGAATCACCGGAATATATTCATAGAGTTGCTTTTTATGTTGACCAAAAAATGCGAGAAGTAGAACAAGCCAATCCAAGACTCAGTATTTCTATGGCTGCTGTTCTTACATCATTGAATATCGGTGATGAATTTTTAAAAGGACGGGAGGAAACAAGTCGTTTAAAGGAAGAAACTGTAACCAAAGACGAAACTTTGTATCTGGCAAATAAAAAAATTGAAGAATTAGAACAGCAAATAACCGAATTGCAAAACAAATATCAGGCATTGCAAATTCGGTATGCAAAAAAAGAAACGGAGCTTGAAGATGCTCTAAAAAGTTTTGAACTCGGATTACAGAATAACAATATTACCTTTGACGACTTAACTTGATTATGAATTACAAAAGCCCGGAACTTCTGGCACCTGCCGGTTCACCTGATTCATTACACGCTGCAGTTTTATATGGTGCAGATGCAGTCTATTTAGGATGCAGCGATTTTGCCAATGCCAGAATGAATGCAGAAAATTTTACAAAAAAAACATTGGTAGAGGCATTTGATTTTTGCCATAGTAGAAATGTTAAGGCATATGTTACGGTAAACACCTTGCTTTCTGACAAAGAAATGGAAGGATTGTATTCGTATGCCTCTTTTTTGTATGAAAACGGTGCTGATGGAGTAATTGTGCAAGAAGCGGGTGTGATGGATTTCTTACATCGGTATTTACCCAATCTCCCTCTGCATGCAAGTACACAGGCAGGAGTATGTAATACCGCCGGACTGAATGCCGTAAAAAAGTTAGGCTGTACTCGCGCTGTTGCTGCACGGGAATTATCAATGAACGAACTGGAACAACTTTGTAAAGAAGATATCGAAATTGAAGTTTTTGTTCACGGTGCACTTTGTGCTTGTTATTCCGGTTTCTGCCTGATGAGCAGTCTGATCGGACGAAGAAGCGGAAACCGCGGAAAATGCGCTCAACCATGCCGTCTTCCTTATTCTATTGATAACAATAAACCTTCCCTATTAATGAACTTAAAAGATAATCTGTTGCTGCCCCATCTGCACTCTCTGTCTAAGATTGGTGTTTCATCTTTAAAAATTGAAGGTCGTATGAAAGGTCCCGAGTACGTAGGTCTTGTCACTTCCTTTTACCGCCGAGCTCTTGATGGTGAAACAATCAACCGTGACGAACTGGAGCAATTAAAAAAAGTGTTTGACCGTGGCGGATACACAGATGAATATTATCTGCCAAAAAAGAATCACAATATGTTTGCATATACAAAACCGCAAACACCTTATCGTGTACAACAAATGCCTCCGATCATACCAAAACAACTTCCTGTTTCAATGCATGCTTTATTAAAGAAAAATCAGGTGTTTCAACTCACAGTAACCGATTCACTTGGTAATCAAGGAACTGCTCAAGGAGACACCATTGCCTTTGCTGCACAAAATCGCCCTTTGGATGAAAATATTATCAAAGAAAGATTAAACAAGCTTGGTAATACTCCATACAAACTAAACGACTGTTCTGTAACCTTAGATCCCGGACTTATGATTCCATTGGGAGAACTGGCACGAGTCAAACGACAAGCATGTGAAGAATTGACCGAGGTCCGACTAAAAACATTCAAACATCCGGTACCGAAAGCAGTTGATTCTATTCCATTACCCAAAGGTTCAATGTATCAGGAGTTGCAATGGACGGCTTCTGTCAACACCTATGAACAATATCAAGCAATTTGTCACTTACCCTTTGCCTGGGTCAGTATTCCTCTGTCTGTTGTGTGGAAACACAGAGAAGAAATGGATAACAATATCATTATCCGTTTACCTGCCGTTTCTCACGAAACGAAGCATAATAATATCAAACAGCAACTGGCGGTCTTGTATTCCATGGGCTTTTCACATCTGATGTGTGGTTGTTTAGGTGATTTTTATTATTTTAAAAATTGGGAAAGAAAAGGCGATATCACATTATGGTTGTATAACAGTACAACAGCACAAACTTTATCAAGCCAAAATCCTTCCTCGTTATGTTTATCTCCTGAACTAAATATTGGTCAAATCAAACAACTGCAATGCAATGTCCCCTGTGAAGCATATATTTACGGCAGATTACCTTTAATGCGAACAAGACATTGTTTTGTTCAAAATGCAAGAGGTAACTGTAATGGTAACTGTCAGTTAACAGATCGAACAGGTGCAACCTTCCCTACCCGTTGTGTAAACGGGGAACATATTTTATACAACAGCACTCCCTTGTATATGGGAGATCAATTGGCTCAATTGAAACACAGCTGCATTGCTTACGGCAGAATGGAATTTACGGTAGAATCGCCATCCGAATGCGAAACTATTGCCCGGGAAATTATGGAGGGGGTATTTGACACAAACAATAAAACAAGAGGTCATTATCATCGAGGTGTGTAATCATTGGAAATAAGGAGAACGGAATCATGAATCAAATTATTTTAGCATCCGCATCGCCCAGAAGAAAAGAAATTTTAGAAATGCTGGACATTGATGTAATCATTCGTCCCAGTCATGCAAAAGAAGAAATTGGGGAATGTACTAACCCAAAAGATATTGTCAAGCTTTTAGCAACACAAAAAGCACAGGCGGTTTCACGAACCAATCAGGAATTGATTATTGCGGCGGATACTGTAGTAACAATAGACGATCAAATCTTAGGAAAACCAAAGGATTGGTCAGATGCTGCAAAGATGCTGAAAATTTTATCCGGTCGCGAGCATAGTGTATTTACCGGATTTTGTATTTTAAAAGGCGAAACTTGTATTGTCGATGCAGAAGAAACCAAAGTAACCTTTCGTTTCTTATCAGATGATACCATTACAGAATATTTAAGAACAGGAGAACCCTTTGACAAAGCAGGTGCATACGGAATTCAAGGAAAGGGTTGCTTATTGATTGAAAAAATTTCCGGAGACTATTACAACGTAGTTGGCTTGCCAGTCAGTCGGATTATGAGTATAATAAAGGAAAATCATTTATGATGAATAAAAGAGTATGGATGCTTGTTTTGCTATCTGTTTTGTTATTTGCTTTAATGATATGGAGACTAGCTGAACTGCAATTATAAAAAAATTAGAAAAAATGTTAAAAAAAAGTAGACGAATTGCATTTTTTGTGGTATAATAGACATAAGTGTGATTAAAAAATGTATTTATATGCTTAATTTCAACTAAAATTTTGACATTTTAGGAGGAATACTGTGGGAGAAATTATTGTGATTACCTCCGGAAAAGGAGGCGTAGGAAAAACCACCTCTGTTGCAGCTTTAGGAGTTGCCCTTTCTTTATTAGATCAAAAAACCCTTATCGTTGATCTTGACATTGGGCTTCGTAATCTTGACTTGGTAAGTGGAATTTCTGATCGAACGGTAAACCACTGGGGCGATGTGATTCGAAAAAAATGTTCTCTTGAGAATGCGTTAGTCACCCACCCTAACTATCCGCTCTTGCATATTCTATCCGCTCCGCAATGGGAATCGCATCAGAATTATACAAATGAAGAAATGAAATCTTTCTATCAACGTCTCGCATCGCAATTTGATTTTGTTTTAATCGATAGTCCGACCGGTGCAGAATATGGATTTTCTCATGCCGTGTGCGGTGCAGAAAAAGCTCTTGTTTTGGTACAAGGAGAAATTACTTCGGTTCGAGACGGAGATAAAATTGCACATTTCCTTTCAGAGCAGGGATGCAATCAAATTTATTTGATGATTAATCGGTTTCAACCGTCCCTGGTTCAAGAAGGAATTGTACTGAGCATTGAACAAATGATTGATGCGGTGAAACTTCCCTTAATTGGTATTATTCCGGAAGACATTGCTATTACAAAATCTGTTAACAGCGGAAAATCTGTTTTTCAATTTTCTGATTCTAAAAGCGCAAAGTGCTATGAAAATATCGCAAAACGTCTCTTGGGAAAAGAAGTTCCCTTGACCGTTTTTAAAACAAAGCCTTTGTTGAATCGACTAAAAATCACACGCAAATAAATTGAATTTTAATTCCCGAAATCGGGACTTAAATATACAAAAAATCAAAGGAGGAATTACATTGAATATCGCATTGATTGCACAAGACACTAAGAAAGAACTGATGGTTCAATTTTGCATTGCTTACAAGGGAATTTTAGAGAATCATACGTTATTGGCTACCGCTACAACCGGCAGATTGGTGAGCGAATCAACTGATATGGAAATTCAAACGTTATCAGATCCTTCCGGTGGATTTCAACAGATTTCCGCTCGAGTTTCTTACAACGAAATTGATTTTCTGTTGTTTTTGCGCGACCCTTCATCCGAAATTCTACCGGAAGTAGATGATATGCTGAAATTATGTGACATTCATGCTATTCCCTATGCAACCAATCTGGCGACTGCCGAAGTATTGATTCAAGGTCTTGCCAGGGGCGATTTCAGTTGGAGAGATATTATTAATCCGAAACGTTAAAGGAGAATCAATATGCGATACATAGCATTTTTTATGACTTTTATTCTTCTGCTCTGTCCTGTCATGGTCATGGCAGCAGATATTTCTTCAAATGAGCATACGGATTTATCGGGTGATTATCTTGAATTTATATTTGATAATCAACAATCCATACCAAATGAACATGAAATAAAAATAGCGGTCTATGATGATGAAGGGAAAATGGTTTCTCTTCAAAATACAATCGTTTCCGGTTGGAAGACTAACAACAAAGTGCCGATTGAATTAGATCATTATATGACAATTGAAAACAAGGGTACCACATTAAAAGCTTTTTTCATTCATCCAAATACACTAACACCTTATGCAACCTCTGCAATTATCGGAAAAAGCACTTGTGTATTAGATACCCCATCTTCTACGGACGATAATGTATCTGTTACTGTTGAATGGGCAAATGAACACACAATTGCTTTTACGCCTGTCTCACTTACCAATCAGCCAATATGTCTGACTGTTCATGTTCCAGATTCTTGGGATACAGGTGCAACCTATCGTCAAGGAACTTATGGCGGTATTGTATGTGGTTTTAAAAGAGAAAATAACAAGCAATATGTTTTATTGGAAAATCTTATCAGCGGAAAACAAGTAATTCTGCAAAAAAGAATATCCAATATTATAAAAAATTTAGAAACCCCCATTATTACAACTTTCTATGAAAACAAAACAGGTGCTGTTTCTGTAACGTTTGACGATGGCGATTATAACTCTGCCGTATTTTACGATTCTGAATTTGCAAAATACGGTTTTCACGGAACTGCATTTTTAATTACAAACCGACTGACAGGAATTGATAATTGGAAAACCTTGTTAGAAAAAGGATTGGTTGATGTCGGAAATCATTCTGCATCTCACCAATTGAAATACAGTACCGATGCAGCCACTTTAACATCGGAACAAATCCAAGCTGATATTAGTGGGTCATACGATAATTTAAAAAAATATTTCCCTGAGCAATCCATTTTAACCTTTGCTTCTCCCTGGGGACAAACAACAAATACTGTTATTACAGAAATGAAAAAGAACCATTATGCAAACAGAAAAGCCGGTGGCGGATTGCAAAACAACAATCCACAAGGCGATGATTGGTTCAAATTAAATGCTTTTGTTTATAATGGTCACGATACAAAAGCAATGAACGGCTGGGCTGACCAAGCAATCAATAACAAAGGGTGGGCAATTGAATTACTACACAATTGCATTGACGGAACAACACCCAACGGACTTACCATTGCCAAAGATATTTTTTCTGAACATATGGCTTATCTGAACACCAAAAAAGATCAACTTTGGATGGGATCTTTCAACGAAGTTACCGCCTACATTAAAGAGCGGGAAAGTGCAACGGTTACCATAATTTCTGCAAATGACACAACTATGACATTATCTTTGACAGATACATTGCCGAATGATAGATTTATTCAACCGTTGTCCATTCTTGTTCACGTTCCGTCTCATTGGGTAGACGGAGTAAGCTATTCTCAAGGATCTCTGTTCGGTAAATCGGATATTGTAAAATCTGAAAACGGAAAATTATATGTTCAAATCAATGCGATTCCGGACAAAGGAGAAATCCTTTTACAGAAAAATTAAAAAACGATGCTGCCAAATTTTGGTAGCATCGTTTTAGCGTGTGGATAAAAACCTATTAATCGCCGACAGACCACGAAATTAGTCAGAATAAATCGTAGACATTACGTGAGTACGACAAGTGTTCATTTTAGTATAAAATTTACAACCGTCAGAAATTTTTTTATTTCTCTGACGGTTTTTCTCTTGTTTGATATTAAATGAAAAATCCATGATTCATCTGGGCTTGATTATTTTGAAACAATTATTTCTTTACTATCCAACAAAATGGTAAACGGACCATCGTTTACAAGAGAAACCTTCATATCTGCCCCAAATGTTCCATGTGCTATTTTGCAAAACCGTTCTGCGCACAAAGAAAGAAAATATTCATAAAGTGGGATGGCTTGCTCCGGTCTTGCCGCACCGATAAAAGAAGGACGGTTTCCCTTTCTGCAATCAGCACACAACGTAAATTGGGAGACTACCAAAATTTCTCCGTTCACTTGTTCAGCACTCAAATTCGTCTTTCCGTTTTCATCCTCAAAAACACGAAGTTTTTGCAGTTTGTCCGCCATTTTTTCAGCAATTTCTTCGTTATCCGTTTCTTCAATTCCAAGCAATGCAAGATACCCTTTTCCAATTTCTCCAACTATTTTCTCTTCAATCTTAACATCTGCCTGTAATACTCTTTGTAATACAATTTTCATTTGTAATTTCATCCTTTCATTTTGCAAATATGTGAGAACCTATTGTTACTACTGTAGGTCTTGAAAAAATCCATTTACTGGTTGATTTTGCAGGGTTATAAAAATAAATACTTCCATATGAGGGATCCACACCACTTAATGCTTCCTGGGCAGCATTTCTTGCCGATGCAGTAGGTTCCATGTTAATTTGTCCGTCATTAACAGAAGAAAATGCTCCGGGTTGATATACCACACCTGCTATACTTCCAGGAAAAGATGCAGAATTGACACGATTTAAAATAACAGCTGCAACAGCAACCTGACCTTGATAAGGCTCCCCTCTTGCCTCTGCACTGACACATCTGGCAAGCAATTCCAAGTCAGAATTACTGTATCCGCCTGTAGAAAGTCCTAAGGATTGTAATGTTTTCGGACCTGCTACACCATCTGCCTTCAAACCAAAATTAGTCTGATACTGAATTAATGCACTTTGGGTTAACGGACCGAAAATACCGTCAATTTCTCCTTTGTAATAACCAAGATTTTTCAGTTTTGTTTGAATACTGACTACTTCATTTCCTTGGGACCCGTACCTTGAAAGAGTTTGGGTTGACTCAAATTCAGGAATAATCATCACCGTCAATATAATAGTAAAAATTAATCCTATCAATAACAGCCTTTTTTTCATAAAAATACCTCCTTTATATGCTTAGTGTATATAAAAGAGGTATTTTTTATGCACATTTTTTATCTTGCTTTGGTCTGAACCTCAACCAACAGTTCTTTGATAAAATCATCAATGGACATACTGCCCATATCACCGTTTTTACGGGAACGCACAGAAACCGTCCCCGCTTCCGCTTCCTGTTCGCCTGCAATCAGCATATAAGGCACTTTTTCCAACTGTGCTTCACGAATCTTATAACCAATCTTTTCGCTTCTGGTGTCATGTTCCACACGGATTCCCACAGCTTCCAGTTTCTCTGTAATCTTTTGTGTATATTCAAAATAATTCTGAGAAATAGGCAACACCTTGACCTGAACAGGTGCCAGCCATGCGGGGAATGCACCTGCATATTTTTCAATCAACAAAGCAAGCGTACGTTCGTAACAACCAATGGATGTTCTGTGAATAATATAGGGATTTTTCTTGGAACCGTCAGAATCCACATATTCCATACCAAATTTTTCTGCCAACATCTGGTCAATCTGAATGGTAATCAAGGTATCTTCTTTTCCGTGAACATTCTTAATCTGAATATCCAGCTTCGGACCATAAAATGCTGCTTCTCCAATTCCGATTACATAGGGAATTTCCAATGCATCCAGGATTTTTTTCATGGTAGACTGCGCTTCATCCCATTGTTCTTCTGTGCCAATATATTTTTCTCGGTTATCGGGATCCCACTGTGAGAAACGATAACTTACATCTTCATACAGTCCCAAGGTTTTTAACATAAACATGGTCAGTTCCAGACAACTTTTAAATTCGCCTTCCAATTGTTCAGGGGTACACATCAAATGTCCTTCCGAAATGGTAAACTGACGAACACGAATCAACCCGTGCATTTCACCAGATGCTTCGTTACGGAACAAGGTAGAAGTTTCATTGTAACGAATAGGCAAATCACGATAGGAACGGGCGCGATTCAGATATGCCTGATATTGGAAGGGACAGGTCATGGGACGAAGAGCAAACACCTCCTTGTCCACTTCTTCATCACCCATAACAAACATCCCGTCCTGATAATGATCCCAGTGACCGGATACTTTATACAAATCACTCTTTGCCATCAAAGGTGTTTTGGTTAACTGCCAACCTCTCTTTTGTTCTTCATCTTCCACAAAGCGTTGCAACAACTGAATAATTCTTGCACCCTTAGGAAGTAAGATAGGCAACCCCTGACCGATTAAATCCGAAGTAGTAAACAGTTCCAGTTCACGACCCAAACGATTATGGTCTCTTTTCTTTGCTTCTTCCAATTGTTCTAAATGCTCATCCAGCATGGTCTTTTTCGGAAACGAAACGCCATACACACGCTGAAGCATTTTATTTTTTTCATTTCCTCTCCAGTAAGCACCGGTTGCAGAAAGAAGTGCAATCGCTTTTACATTTCTTACATCAAACAGATGAGGTCCTGCGCATAAATCGGTAAACCCATCTTGGCGATAAAAAGAAATTTCTTCCCCTTCGGGCAATTCTTCAATCAATTCCACTTTATAAGGTTCCTCTTTCATCAACTCCAAGGCTTCGTTTTTCGGCAAAACAAACCGTTCAAGACGAGAACCGCTTTTTACAATTTTTTTCATTTCCGCTTCAATGGCACGCAAATCTTCATTGGTCAACGTATGCTCCATATCAAAATCATAGTAAAATCCATTTTCAATTGCCGGACCGATTGCAAGCTTAGTATCAGGAAATAAATTTTTAACAGCCTGTGCCAGAATATGGGAGCTAGTATGCCAGAAGGTTTTCTTCCCCCGTTCATCGTCGAAGGTCAGAATTTCCAGTGTGCAATCCTGTTCCAGCTTAGTAGTCAGATCTACAACCTCTCCATCCACCACACCGGCAACTGCCGCCCGCGCAAGTCCTTCACTGATTTGTCTGGCAGTATCGTACACACTGCTTCCCAATTCAACTTCTATGGTTGAACCGTCTTTTAATGTAATTTTAATCAACTGGGTACTCCCCTTTCATAAAGATATATTTCTTATAATTATATATTTTTTTTTAACAATTGTCAAGAGATATTAAAAAATTCTCCTGTTTATATTAAAAAATCCGCCCGTTTCAATTTATCTAAAGCGAACTGTTCTGATTTGATCATTCATGGACTATCGTGAAAAAGAATGACTCGATAGTTATCATCTGTAAAATGAAGTAGTAAAATAAAATCGACAAGATTCAGAAAGATCCTTGTCGATTTTTGGCTTTCACGTATATAATAGATGCAAGTGTTTTTAGTAATATTCCAACTCTGTTGGAGTGATATTTTGCATAGAAAAAGTGATATTAAAACCTTTGGTTTCAGTAATACTATATTTGTCATTAACTCTGCGAAGCACAATGTCACTCGCCATAAGCCGAATGATTGAGATGTACATATAAAAACTCTAAATTCAATTTTATGAAGTGGCTAATTAAAATCAAAAAAAATTATTGCTATTCTTTTATCATTGCCCCAGTTATTGACCGGAATTAGAATAAGTTTATCTAACATTTTATCTACATTTAAATGATATGATCGTTTGCGATTTTCTAAAATATGCAAAAGTTCTTGTTTTTCTCCGTTCAATTCACCTAAAAGCTTAAATTCTTTGCATAATGTTTTTGGCATGTGCATTTGCGGGCTATCTATACGATGGTTGGCGCGTGTTGAGTGTACACGTTCACAGTATGCACGGATATTCCAATTACAGAAATGACATTGGCAGAGCTGAAAATATGAAATATGATGAAAATACAGACACATACACTTGTCATTATGGAAACAAGCTTGTTAATGTCGGTATAAGGAAATCCAAAACATCAAGTGGATATATTTGAAGGTGCCCTTGGAGTATTGAAAGAGGATATGAGATTCCGAAGATTTCTAACAAGAGGAACAAACAATGTGCGAACGGAAATTCTTATCCTATGTCTGGCATACAACATACAAAAATT
>SVJP01000053.1 GCA_015068925.1 Oscillospiraceae bacterium | reverse complement strand
GGATGGAGCAATAAAGGAACAATCTGCCGATACCGCTAAGGGTACGCCGATACTGTGACCACCGCCCAGCACTAAGGATACGACCGGTTTTTTCATACTTGCAATCATTTCAGCAATTGCAAGACCTGCTTCTACATCACCACCTGAAGTATTTAAAATCACCAATAAACCTTGACAGATTTCATCTTGCTCCAAATCAATCAAATACGGAATCACTTGTTCATATTTCGTTGTTTTATGTTGCGAAGGAAGGACCATATGTCCCTCAATTTGCCCGATGATATTCAGATATTTGATTTCTGTTTGCTTTTCCTGCTCCACAGAATCCCATCCTTTCTGTAGGATAGTATCCGTATTCTTAAATCAAATTATTCTATATCCATTTCCTTTTGCAAAAGTTTTAATAAAAAAGTGAGGAAAAATTGAACAAGACAAATTCCTGCAATATACAATGCAATCACAAAAACGCTTTTCAACCCTTGCTGTTCAATCAAAAACAACAAAATCATCATCACAACTCTGGAATAACATACCACAACTTCCCGCAATGCAAAGGTTTCAGAACGATATTCACCAATCAAATACCATTGATTAAGAACATCAAATTCCATAGCAGTCGATGTATTAGCAGTAATATTTCCGCAAACAGCATTGACCAGACTAAACAAAAACAAAACAACAAATCCCTGGTGAAAAAACAAAATGCAGGATGCCAAAAAAACCGCAAAGGAACAATAGAAATAATAATTCAGACGGTTCTGTGCATTCAATCGTTTCAATGCAACAAAAATGGCGAAAATGGTAGCAATGGAACATATGGTTGAATTCATACTGACAAATAGCTCGTTTGGCACACAAACAAACATTAAAATACTGATAATAAAAGCTAAGCCGCCTTCTCTGAAAGCTCGCAGAAAATCAACTATCAACATAATTCGCCAACTTTTTTCATGGACATATTGATGCAATGCAGGTAAAATCTGATAACTTGATTGATGTTTGTTTTTTGGCAAACGGAAACTGAGAACAAAAGCGGTCAGCATCAGAATGAAGGAAAAACCAAACACCGTCAAATAACCGCTAATTCCGGGCATTGCTGTAACAATCGCTCCCGAAATCAGGGGAATTAATATTCCTTCCACAGATCCAATCAGACTGATACTGTTCAACCCTGCGTCTACTGTTGTTCGGTCGTTTAATTCGTTCATTAAATAACTGTGGGGCAAATAATAAAACCCATAGGAAATTCCCGTAAAAACACCTAACAGAAATGCATAATCCGATGCCTTTTCCCGTAACAAAATCAGAGATAAATAAACCAAGCTGATGGAAATCAGACTCACTCTGATCTGCGAAGGCATATTGGTCTTTTTAGACAGATAACCGCACAAAAAATAGGCAAACGGTTGTACTGCCCAGATTGTCCCATTATAAATACAAATACGGGACATATCCGAACCGTTTAATAAAAACAAATTAATAAACAGAGAAGAAAACACCAAAGCACCTTGAAAGGATGCAAATAAATACATAAAAGCGACAAATTCACTTTTAAATTTCACATCAGGTAACATCCTGCATTTTACTCTTTCAAGCATATTTATACCACCTTAAATGATGTATTTTTAAATTTCAATATAAAGAGTGATAATTTCGAAATTCTTGACAGGAATGGTTACACTGTTATTCACAACTTCCAATTTCTCTCGATTTTGTTCCAGTAAATTACAGATGAAGACGTTTTTCACCGGGAAACCAAAGGAAATGGCAGGCTTACTTACCATGTTATAAGCATCGTAACATCTGACAACAAACCCGGATTGATCTTCACTTTGTTTCAAGGTTTCAATCATAATATTTTCTTTATCACAGTTGATAAATGAAAATTCAGAGGGTAAATTTCCTGCTTTTTCTTTAGTCTTTAATGCAGTCATTTTCTGATTCAAATTATAAGCCTGTTGAACAGTACCGCCGAAAGCAGGTTGGTTTTCGTGAGGATACAACGAATAAGTCAAATGATGTAAGCATTTATCCGCATCGGGATTTGGCTCGGTAGAACACTTCAGCAAGGTCAAGCCTATCACATTTTCATCCGCTGAAAAACCGTATTTACAATCATTCAAAAGGCTGACACCGTATCCGTTGTCAGAAATATCCACCCACTTATGCATACACATTTCAAATTTTGCTTCATCCCAGCTTGTATTGGTGTGATTCGCACGTTCTACATGACCAAACTGAATTTCTGCTGTTACCTTATTGGAAAATACATTCATAGGGAACAAGGCTTTTACAATTAAATCCTTTTCCTTCCAATCAATTTCTGTTTCAAAATCCACTCTCGGAATTTCATCATAAACAACAATATGTTGTTTTATCACAGAATCCATAAAATGAGTCGTTATGGTTAAGCCAGCCTTTGCACCGTTCTGATACGGGGTAATTGTAACAGGCTCTGAAATTTCATATCTCTTTTGCTTATAATAATGGGTTAATTCCCATGCATCCCAGCGCATGGGTTTGTCTTCATAAATAGCAATATCATTTCCGACTCCGCTGATAAGCTCCCGGTCTGCTCTTTTATCAATCAGAGAAATAATTCTTCCCTTTTCGTCCAGTTCAATATAAAAATACCGATTTTCAATAGAATTGGAACGAATCGTTGCATTGTTTGTAAAAGATAGTTCTTCAAAAGAACAATACCCGTATGCTGGAACGGAAGGTGCAAAGCCAAAGCTTCCATCAATTTCCACCACATCAGAACATTCATAGGAATGAGGATTAAAGACAAGATATCCATCCTTGGTGGAAATCCGGTCTGCAATATGTTTTCGTGCCATACGAGCATACTTTTTACTTTCATTCAAAACCTGTTCATATTGTATATCAGACAATTCATAGACGGGTTTAATGGAGCTACCGGGAATAATATCATGAAATTGATTCAAAAGAACCAATTTCCAAAGCGAATCAAACTGTTCCCTCGGGTAAGTTTGTCCGTTGATAATAACATCCAATGAACAAAGGCCTTCCGCTTCAGCCATGGAAAATTCTGCATCACGGTTCAGCTTTTTCGTTTTTGCCATGGAGGTGTAAGTACCTCTGTGATATTCCAAATAGAGTTCTCCTGACCATTTGGGAACTCGTTTATACTTTTCGCAAGCTGATTTGAAATTTTCCTCCGACTGATTCAAATAATCATCCAAAGTATTCATTTTGGTCACGGGAATTCCCGGAATCCCCTTTGCAAAACGACGTTGGAATTCCAACATCTGATAAGTGGGACCACCGCCACCATCACCAAAGCCAAAGGTATGCAATGCTTGATTGTTATATTCTTTATTCCGATACATATCCCAACTGCTTTTTACTTCTCTGGCATCCATGGCGCCGTTAATCATCACAAATTCACGATCATGATCAACGAAGAAAAAGTCTTTCGTTGTTAAAAATTGTGTAAAAATCTCTGTTCCGTCAATTCCCTTCCAATAGAAGGTATCATTGGGCATCATATTGGTATCATTCCAACTGATTTTTCCTGTTACAAAACGGTCTACCCCTGCTTTCTTCAAAATCTGAGGTAATGCAGCAGAATAACCGAATACATCCGGAATCCACAAGGTTCTGCTGTTTACACCAAATTCCTCTTGGAAGAAACGTTTTCCAAAGATTAATTGACGAACAAAGCTTTCTCCGGAAGGAAGGTTTCCGTCCGCCTCAAGCCACATGGCACCATCCACTTCCCAACGTTTCTCACGAATTGCTTGTTTAATCCGTTCATAAAGTTTTGGAGCCTGTTCCTTCACATAAAGATAGGTCTGAGGGGTAGTCATCATAAACAGATATTCCGGATAGCGTTCCATTAAGTGCAGCACTGTAGAATAACTTCTCTGAACTTTTTCAATGGTCTGCTTTACTTCCCATCTCCAGGCAACGTCAATATGAGAATGACCGATACAATTGATTGTAACATCTGTATTCTTTCCGCATTCTTTTTCGTAAAATTCCGTCTTTAAATATTCCTTTGCACGACGAATACTGTCATAGTATTCGGGCGAATATGGTTTTCTGAAATCTATCAGATTGGCAGCCAATTCCAGATGATGCAAAATCACACGGTAATCGTCAGAAGATTCTTCTAGGCAATTCATTGCATCAAAAGGGACATAAAAATCAAAATACAATTGTTCTGTTTCCTCACATATGGTTAACAATTTTGGAGTCAACCCCGAAAAGGGAGAAATAAAATCAAAATAGCAATAAAAAGCAGCATCATATTCCGTATCAGGCTCTAAGAAGGTACGAGTATGATTCACATCTAATCCTTGCACCATTTCACCGTTCAAATACAGCAAAACCTGAATCCGTGAAGATTGATTCATCTGCTCAAATTCAAGGGCATAATATTCTCCTTGTACAGCCTTTGGTGTACGAAAGGAACCGCGAATCCAACAATGAAGATCCTTTCCCTCCAAAAGCATATAAGAATTCAATTTTTCCCATGTTTCATCAACATCAGGAATCACATTATCTGATTTATAATCACAAAATTTAATATAAAATTGTTCCAATGGAAGCACATTTTTTCTGCACAATTGATTCAATTGTGCTGCAACGGTTCTTGCTTTATCATCTAAATATCGCATCTTTTATTCCCCTTTCAAAATTTCAAGAAACTCAATTACAATATACAGTAATTCCCTATTTTTGTCAAGAGATTTAGAAAAATTTTAATATTACATTTTTGTAAATAAAAAACTGCCAACTACAGTATATTTTTGCAGTTGGCAATTCACTTATTCTGTTTCAAAAAATCTGTGTTTTTGTTTTCGATAAAGAGCTATTCCTTCGGTTCCCTCTATTGTGACAGGCTTGATCCAGTTCAATGATTTTAAATGTCTCAAACACAAATAGGATTTTATATAATCCTCACAAATATACATCAGCGCATAGACAACCACAAAGGGCAATTCAAGAAAATATGCACCGAAAAAGGTTACAGGGAGAGAAATGAGCCACAAGCAAATCAGATCATATTTCACTCCTTTTGAAGTATCCCCTCCTGAGCGAAAAATTCCTACTATCGTCACATAAGGAATATTTCTTACAGCAATGTGACATCCGTACAGTACTAAGATCATCGTCGCTGCTTCGATTGTTTTTTGCGTAATATTATCATTCAAGTTAAAGATTCCGACCAATTGTTCTCTGAACAAAACAATAACCATTCCTAACACAAATGAAATAACGGGAATAATGACACAAAATCTTCTTGCATCTGAAACGCCACGTCTAATTTTTCCTGCACCAATGGATTTTCCAATCATAACAGAGCAAGCGTTGCACAAACCGACAAAGAACACAAATGCAATATTTTCAAAGGTTCGCAAAATGGTTACTGCCGCAAAGTATTCATATCCCATGTTGGAAAAAATGATATTATAAAGAATGGTTCCCAATCCCCACATTCCTTCATTCAAGATAACAGGAGTGGCTCTTAAGAAAAATTCTTTGATATCAGAAATTGAAAAGCCAAGCAATTCCTTTAAAGGTGCAACCAACATATTCTTTCGGAAGAAAGAAACGATAAACAATAATATTGGTCCGCTCCATGCAGAAATAACAGTTGCCAATGCAGCTCCTTCAATTCCCATTTTAGGCAAGCCAAATGCACCAAAAATCAAAGCATAGTCCATGATTGCATTCATCAAGGTTGTGAAAACAGAAACATACATAGGGAGTTTGACTTCTTCAGTAGAACGAAGCAAGGTACAAAACAACATATTAATCGCAGCAGCAGGATAAGAAAAACAAGCAATTTTCAAGTAAGCTGAACCTGTTGCAATCACAGAAATGTCCTGATTAAAAATTCTAATGACTGGTGCTGTCGCAAAAAAACCAAGTAACAAAAACAATAAACTCACTATAATCGATGTATTTAGGCTGATTCCGTAAATTTTCCGAATTCCTTTATTGTCATCCACGCCCCAATATTGTGCAAAAAAGACTGATGCTGCAGAACAAACACCAAAAATCAACATATTCATCAACCAATTTAACTGACCTGCCATGCCGACTGATGACAACGCTACATCCCCTAATTGACCAACCATTAATGTGTCAACCAAAACATAAGAGCTTGTCAACATATTTTGAATCGCAATCGGTAGTGCCAACCGTAATGTTACCTTCCAAAACGCAGAATCAAAAAAGAATTTTTTTATCATTTCATTGGTACCTCATCCAAATATTCTGTTAATGCTTTTGCAGCGTCTTCCCAACCATAGCAAACTACTGCAAGATAACCTTGTTGGGATAAATGTTCAAGCCACTGCATCTGATGTGCAGTTGGTTTATTTTTTCCTGCCTTCATTTCAATAAACAACCCGTGATATCCTTGTTTTGCAACAGGCAAAAATAAATCAGGAACTCCTGCTTTCACACCTTCTGCCTTCATTCTTCCCGCAGTAGCTTTGGAACGATATCCTCCATTGGGCACATGAAACAATAATTGCAATTCAGGATATTTTCCAGAACTGTATTCACACCATTCAAACAAGCTGACTTGTTCATTACTTTCAGAATTTGTCCCTATTCTCATACTTTCTCCTACTGAATCATTTGTATAAATTCATCTTGATTAATAATGGTAACACCCAATTGTTGTGCTTTCTCCAATTTACTTCCCGCTTCTTCTCCTGCAAGCACAAAATCCGTCTTCTTAGAAACGCTCCCTGACACTTTTCCGCCGAATGAACGAATGATTTTTGCCGCATCTTCCCGTCGGTAATCGGGCAATGTACCCGTCAATACAAATGTTTTTCCTGCAAAACGTTCATCGGTGATTTCCTTTTGCGTTGCTGCCATACTGACTCCTGCATCGGAAAGCTTTTTTATCAATTCGCGGTTTGAAGCAGATTTAAAAAATTCCGTGATGGAAACAGCAATTTTATCACCTACATCTTCTACCGCTGCCAATTCTGTTGGTTCTGCATTGATCATCGCATCTATATTACCAAACCGTGCTGCCAACTGCGCTGCAGTACGTTCTCCTACAAAAGGAATCCCCAATGCACAAAGCACACGCTCCAATCCCCTGGATTTTGATTGTTCCAATGCATCCAATAAATTAGAAGCTGACTTTTCACCAAACTTATCCAATGCCATAAGTTCTATCGGGGTTAACTGATATAAATCTGCAGATGTTTTGATCAATTTTTGTTCCAATAATTTTGAAACAACGGCAGGTCCCAAACCTTCGATATCCATTGCACTTTTGGAAGCAAAATGAATGATTTTTCTTGTTTGCTGAGCAGGACATGCCGCACCGCTGCAACGAACTGCCGCCTCGCCTTCTATTCTGATGGTCGGACTACCACATTCAGGGCAGATTACAGGCATATTCCAAGCCGGTAACTCCGAAGTTCTTTTTTCAGGCAATGACCTAACTACTTCAGGGATGATATCTCCTGCTTTTCTAACCATGACTTTATCGCCTATCCGAATATCCTTTTGACGAATATTGTCAATATTATGCAGGGTTGCACGACTGACTGTTGTACCTGCCAATCGAACAGGAGTCAACTTGGCGTTTGGCGTTAAAACCCCTGTTCTTCCCACTTGAACAAAAATATCCTCCAATAAGGTTTCTTTCTCTTCGGCAGGGAATTTATATGCTGCTGCCCAACGAGGTGTTTTGGAAGTCGAACCCATTCTCTGCCGCAAAAGTATGTCATCCACCTTAATTACCGCACCGTCAATTTCATATTTATATTGTTCGCGATTTTCCCCGATAGCAGAAATGAATTCGCAAATTTCTTCCACATCAGAACAACATTTACGATTGGGAACAACAGGAAAACCCCATTCCTCCAATTGATTCATACTGTGAGTATGTGACGTAAATTCTTCGCTTGATTGCTGAATGTTAAATACAAAAATACTAAGTCCCCGTTCCGCAGTAATGGAAGCATCCAACTGACGCAAAGACCCTGCTGCTGCATTTCTCGGATTGGCAAACAAAGGCAGCTCCATATCCTCTCGTTGCTCATTTAAACGTAAAAAGCTTTGGGTAGGCATATACACCTCGCCCCTGACCTCTAACAGTTCAGGGGCATGGAGAATATTTTTCGGAATATCATCAATCATCTTTAAATTTTCGGTAATGTCCTCTCCTGTTACACCATTTCCTCGAGTAGAACCGCGAACCAATATTCCATTTTTGTATTCCAAAGAAACTGACAAACCGTCAATTTTCGGTTCCACAGAATACATCACACCGACTCCCAATTCCTTTTCAACACGTGATAAAAACTCTTTCAATTCATCAAAGGAAAAAACATCAGCCAGACTCTGCATAGGCACCTTATGTTCCACAGGTGCAAAAGCACTGTCCGCCACTCCTCCGACTTTCTTTGTAGGGGAATTTTTGGTATCTGCTTCCGGATGCTTCGCTTCTAAATTTTCCAATTCACGAAGTAATGCATCGTATTCAAAATCAGAAATTTCAGGTGCATCTTGATTATAATATTTTTCATTATGATACTGTATAATTTCTTGCAAATAAGCAATACGTTCCAACGGTGTCATCCGTTTCAATCCCCTTTCAATTTCATTAAAAATATTATATCACAAACATGATAATAATACAAGTTGTTTATTTAAAAAAGCAGGATATTTCACCATCCTGCTTTTTCGAAATCTTACTGTTTAAATCGTATTTTTCTTGGTAACTTAATTCGAATTCCGAACATATGTAGGAACAAATTTTCCAACTACATCTTTGATATATTCAGGATCATCACTCTCCGAAGCCTTTTCTAATTCGTTCAGCATAGTATTCAATTGATTTGAATCAATATCAAACGGTTTTCCAATAAAGATTTTTTGATGATTGGTATTTGTCAAACCTTCTTCGTCCATTAATAATTCTTCATATAATTTTTCTCCCGGACGCAAACCGCAAAATTCAATTTTAATATCCACTTCCGGTTGGTAACCTGAAAGTTTAATCAAATTCTTAGCCAAATCATAAATTCTGACAGGTTCACCCATGTCCAAAACAAAAATTTCTCCACCCTTTGCATATGCGGCAGCTTGCAAAACCAATTGTGCAGCTTCAGGAATCGTCATAAAAAATCTTGTAATTCGTTTATCCGTAACCGTCACCGGTCCACCGGCTTGGATTTGTTTTTTAAACAGCGGAATGACACTTCCGTTTGAACCCAATACATTTCCGAAACGAACCATTACAAATTGAGTATCACTGCTTTGTTGCATACATTGAACTAACATTTCACAGATGCGTTTTGTAGCTCCCATAATGTTGGTTGGATTTACAGCTTTATCCGTGGAAATTAATACAAAGCGACGAACGCCAAATTTATCAGCACATTTCGCAACATTTAAAGTACCAAATACATTATTTTTAATCGCTTCACCGGGACTGTATTCCATCAGCGGAACATGCTTATGAGCAGCTGCATGAAAAACAATATTGGGACGGTATTCAGCAAAAATCACTTCTAACCGCTGCATATCTCGAACTGAAGCAATGATAATATCAATGTTGTTATTTGGATATGTCTGATTTAATTCCATTTGCAACTCATATGCATTATTTTCATAAATATCCAAAACTACCAATTTTTTTGGCGAGAATTTCATAATCTGGCGGCACAGTTCCGAACCAATAGAACCCCCACCTCCTGTTACAATCACAACTTGATTGTAAATATATTCTGAAATTTCTTCGTTTTCTAATTGGATTGGTTCTCTTGCCAATAAATCCTCTATCTGAACATCACGTGCTTTTCCTACCGTCTCAAGAGAATGGTCAAGCATCTGCCCGATGCTCGGCAAAATTTTCACCTTACAATTTGTTTCATTACAAATTTCAATAATTTCCTTTCTGTCTGCAGCAGATGCGGAAGGAATAGCAATCAGAATTTCTTGAACTTTACTTAAACGGCAGATTCTTGGAATAGAATCACGGTCACCCAAGACATCAAATCCGTGAACTCTTGCATGTCTCTTCTCGGGATCGTCATCAACAAAACCGACGACATCATAATTCAATTTACCATTCCATTCCATATCACGCAATACCATTGCAGCCGACTCACCGGCCCCTACAATCAGTAACCGTTTTTTAGGATATTCTTCAGACAAAAGATTTCGATCTCTATCAATGCGATGCCATGCCCGAAGACTCATGCGAGAGCCAACGACCCAAACGGAAATTAAAATCACTGCCAATATCGAAATTTTCAAAACACTTCCATGATAGAAGGCAAGATGCAATATCAAACTCAGCATAGAAGCGGTAATACAACAAAAAATCAACCTGATATAATCCTTTGTACCACTATACATCCACATGATAAAATAAATTCGTGAATAATACAAAATCAAACAAAACAGAATTCCGGTCCCGACAACCTGGAATAAATGGGAAAACATAAATTTATCTGCAGTTGAAAAATGTTCTGCCATGCCATAAGAAACAAAATATGCAATAAAAGAGCACAAAAAATCCAGTAAAAAAAAGTATCTGTTTCTGAATGTTCTTTTTTTGATAGATAATTTCTCTTCCATTTGCAAAACTCCTTATTGTTTTTTCGCACGTACTCTTTAATTATATCACAAGCCAGTCTCTTTTTCAAGCTTTTTTGACAAAAAAGCACAAAAAATTATAAGAAAAATGCCGCCCTTTCGGACGGCATTTCAAAATTATTCAAACAATTTACCATATTTGGTCCAATGTTCATATTTTTCCATAGCCTGTGCTTCTGCTTCCACAAACAATTCTTCAGCTTTTTCAGGGAATTTACGCATCAAAGAGCTGTAACGAACTTCATTCATGATAAAGTCACGATAGGTAATCTTATCAGCATCAGGAGCCTTGGAATCCAACTGGAAGGGATTCTTTCCTTCTGCAGCCAGAGCAGGATCAAAACGGAAGGTATGCCAGTAGCCTGCCAAAACAGCATTCTTAATAATCTGCTGAGTATTGGTCATTCCGCCCTTGATACCGTGGTTGATACAAGGAGCATAACCGATAATCAGCGAAGGACCGTGGTAAGCTTCTGCTTCCTTGATTGCCTTAACAGTCTGATTCATATCATAACCCAAAGCAACCTGAGCTACATATACATAGCCATAGGACATAGCAATTTCAGCCAAATTCTTCTTCTTCAACGGTTTACCACCTGCAGCAAACTGTGCAACCGCACCGGTAGGAGTGGACTTAGAAGCCTGTCCGCCTGTGTTGGAGTAAACTTCGGTATCGAATACCATGATGTTCACATCTTCACCGGAAGCCAGAACATGGTCCAGACCGCCAAAACCGATATCATAAGCCCATCCGTCACCACCGAAGATCCATACGCTCTTCTTGGACAGATATTCTTTATAATCCAGAATTTCTTTTGCCTTATCGCAACCGCAAGCTTCCAAAGCTGCAATCAAATCGCGGGTAGGTTGATCATTGTCAGCGCCGCTGTTATAGGTTTCTTTCCAAGCCTTAGCAGCTTCAACAACAGCAGGATTATCCAGTTCAGCAATCTGATTTGCTAATCTTTCTCTCAACTGCTTTGCAGCTACTGCCATACCCAAACCATGTTCAGCATTATCTTCGAACAGGGAGTTTGCCCAAGCGGGACCTCTTCCTTCGTGGTTGGTGGTATAAGGAGTGGAAGGTGCAGAACCGCCCCAGATAGAGGAACAACCGGTAGCGTTGGAGATATAGGTTCTGTCTCCGCAAATCTGAGTAATCAGTTTTGCATAAGGAGTTTCGCCACAACCTGCACAAGCGCCGGAGAATTCCAACAAGGGTTGACGGAACTGAGAATTCTTCACATTCATAGGTCCTGCCAACACATCAGCTTTGGGAGGAATGGTAACTGCATAATCAAAGCATGCCTGCTGATCCATTTGAGAATCAATGGGCTGCATAACAAGTGCAGATTCTTTTGCAGGACAAACCTTAGCACAGTTTCCGCATCCGCTACAATCCAAAGGAGTAACAACGATACCGAATACATATTCGTCCATACCCTTACCAATCATCTTCTTAGTCTTCATGTTTTCAGGAGCAGCTTCAGCCTGAGCCTTATCTAAAACTACAGGACGAATTGCAGCATGAGGACATACCAGAGAACACTGGTTACATTGGATACAGTTTTCAGGAATCCACTGAGGAACGTCAACTGCAATACCGCGTTTTTCATAAGCTGCCATACCCTGAGGCAGGTGACCGTCTACCATATCCATAAAGGTAGAAACAGGCAGTTTATCACCAACCTGCTTGTTGCAGGGGTTCAGAATATTCTTTACATAATCAGGAACATTTGCTTCTGCAACATCAGCATCTGCAGCGGTAGCCCAATCAGCAGGAATTTCAATCTTCTTAATGTTTGCTTCCCCTTCGGTGATTGCTTCATGGTTCATGCTAACAATCTTTTCACCCTTAGCGCCGAAGGATTTTACAACTGCTGCCTTCATGTATTCTTTTGCATCTTCAAAAGGAATTACATCAGCAATCTTGAAGAATGCAGACTGCAGAACGATAGAGGTCTTATTGCCCAATCCCAAATTTCTTGCAATACCGATTGCATCAATAGTATACAGAGAAATATTGTTTTCTGCAATATATCTCTTCATCTTACC
>SVJP01000052.1 GCA_015068925.1 Oscillospiraceae bacterium | reverse complement strand
TTTACGAATGATGAATCGTTACGCAAAATGTTGTATCTTGCGTCGAAAAACATTGTAAAACGCTGGACACAAAGATGTCGAAATTGGGATGTTGTTTTAAACTATCTCAAGGTCATGTTTGAAGACAGAACGGCATAAATTTGCCCTGAAAATAGTATGTCCGAAAACCCGGTGCGGCATTCGCAGAAAAATCTGCGCATACCTTCCGAGTTTTCGGACAAGGGATAATTACAGGCAAATGTATCAGCCCGTTTTCGGGCATAAAACCACCATTAAATATTCGTACTATGTCTGAAAGGAAATTCTATTTACACAAAATTCGCCGGGGTGCCATTTGGCAAAGAAAATATGATTATGATACAATAAATCATAAAAATGTATTCTCTACTGTATGTTATATGTGATTTTGCCTGATTTATAATCCTCAATTACAGGAGCGATTATTACTCTAACTTTTTCAAGATTATTTGCATAAAAATCAGGTCGCAGATACATATCCCGATATTGCCATATTGCATTGTTGGCTATATCCACAAGCTCGCCATAGCTGTAACTATTTGTCTGACCGTTAAGCCAAGCATTAAAGAATATGCGATTTGATTTCGCTCTTGCATAGGCATATCCCAAACCATTTTGTACTTCGGTTAAAATTTCACCAATAAAACTCTCAACAATAATTATTCCTTCATTTGTGGCATTGCAGGGTGCCGACTCTCTCGGCACCTCTGCTGCACTTACAGAAAAAGAACTTATTAAAATTGATACGATTGATACGATGGATATGATTGATTTTTTCATTATAAAATACCTCCATTATAATCTAATCTTTCATTATGATGCTATTATCAGAAAACAAACTATCGCACATCATGAGAACACCAAGTCTGAATCCTATTTTAAAATTCTCAACACCGCTTGTAGCACTTATTTCATCACTTGCATTTACAAGCTCATAAAAGAGTTTCAAGTTTTCTCCGTTTAATTCTTTTGTCAGTTTGCTTTCAATGTCAGAAAATGTTTTTAAAGCTTTTTCGTATGGTAACTTTTTTCTGTTTCGACTTTCATTTGGATTGATGTTTCCATAATATAATTCATCAAGAAAGCTCATTTTCGCACCTCCATCGAATAGATAAAATCTCGCAACACAAATTCTTCTGCCGAGTGGCGAATGTTGTTCATAGCACCCACCCACGCCATTTGGTCTTTTGCTTTGAGTTCTTCCGAGATGCCTTGCTTGACTGCCATATCTTTTATGAGCTTATCAATCATTTCTTTTGCAGTTGTGTCAATTCTTTCAAGATATGCAAGCCAAGTTCCGTTGAGCATTTTCATCGAGTAAATGCAAGGTTGGTTTTCTTTAATAAATATTGAGTGCATCCGTCCATACCTGCCGATATTATACACCTTGTCATCAGGTACAGTTAGGTTTGGGATGTAATAATCGCCGTTTCTCACATACTCAATTCCGTTTTCAATAAATTTTTCTTTCATAGCGTGAACGCCTCCTTTAAATTTGGTATCTTCATTTTATCAGAAGGAATTTAATTTGACGAATGTGCGGATAAAAAAGAAAAGCTGAAAACCCATTTTACTGAGTTTTCAGCTTTAACTTTTGCCTTTGCTATGCCAATTCAGCTAAATTTTCATATTTTTCAAAATTACTTCCTTATCTGGTCTTGGCCTTCTCGGTGCTCCCTTTTTTCTGCGGGGAAAAGTGAGGTAATTTTCAAAAATGAAAATGTTAGGAAAAATTTATTTTTATTGACTTTTTGCATAAATTATGATACAATTTAATTGGATAATATATCCAAAATTATATTACGAGGAGGAAAGACAATGGGTAAAAAGCGATGTGCAGTATTGCTGACTGTGATTCTGTTGGGGGTGATAGCCTTCGGCGGGGTAAATGCAACACCTTTGGGAACAATTGTAACAGAAAACATGTATGGTATTACACGTCCTATCATTGCAGAGCATACTGTAACAGACCATATGTATGGTTCGCAAAATGCTTTATTGTATGATACTACAAGCACCACAGCAACTGATGATGAGCCTGATGAAGAACAGGAAATCGAGCTGACAGAAGTAGAAGGCGATTGGCTTATTTCCGATACCAAGGTAATTACTACTCCGCAGTTAGACGATAACAAAGCGACAATCATTGGTAAAAATTATGCTGACGTAGAGTTCACCGCAAGTGTAAAAGTATTTAAAAACGATGAAAAATCCGATGCCGGTCTTATCTTCCGTACAACAAATGCAACAACCGGTCAAAATGCTTTTACCGGTTATTATGTAGGCTTGGATGCCTACCGTGATAAGATTGTATTTGGCAGAGTGAACAACGACTGGACAAATCTTGCCACCGTTTCCATGACCATTAATGCCAATACGTATTATAAACTATCTGTTTTGGCTGTTGGAAACAATCTTAAAATTTATGTAAACGGTGTGTTAAAAGCAAATGTAACCGATTCCTCTCCTATTCTGACAGCAGGAGCAATCGGTCTCAGAGCAAGCAATACCGGAGCAGATTATAAAAACATTAGTTACCGCACCATTTATCCCTTAAGTGTAACAAGCGGTTCATGGTCAACAGCATATTCCCCTGTTGCCTACAGTGTTACGCAAGGGGCAGATGATAAGGTGTCCTTTACCGGTCACAGCTATGATGATTTGGATTTTACTTCCTATGTAAAAATCGGTCGTGATGATGCTTCTTCCGATGCAGGATTGTTTTTCCGCGCAAGTAATATGGGAGCAGGAACCAACGCTTTTACCGGTTATTATGTAGGCTTAAATGCAAATAAGGATTGGTTGCTGTTGGGTCGGGTAAATAACGGTTGGACAGGGTTGCGTTCCGTTAATCTGTCAATCAATGCCAACCAATGGTATAAACTGCAAGTCAAAGCCTTGGGAAATCGAATTCAGGTTTATTTGGACGATGTTTTGCTGATTGACATGGTAGATTTGAACAATCCTATTTTAACCTCCGGTGCTGTTGGTCTTCGGGCAAATCAAACCTCTGCCATTTATCAATTGGTTGAAGTAAATGAAAATCCTTTTATGGTTCCCGAGACTTTTACAAACTACACCTTGTCGCCCACCTACGGAACATGGAGCGATGACAATGCAACTATTCCTACCTATTCTGCAACACAAGGTGCTGATGACAAAGCAGTATTAAGCGGTCAAAGCTTTGGGGATGTGAAATTTTCCACCTATATGAAAATCGGTCGTGATGATGTTGCGTCTGATGCCGGTGTGATTTTCCGTGCAAGTAATATCGGCTCCGGCACAAATGCTTTAACCGGTTATTATGTAGGGATGGATGCTTCTCAAGATAAGCTGTGGTTAGGACGGCTGAACAATAACTGGACGGGTGTAAAAACCGTTTCCTTAACAGTAAATAAAAATGAATATTATAAGGTCACCGTTGAAGCCTTGGGAGCAAATATCAAAGTCTATATTAATGATGAACTGAAAATCAATGTAACGGACAGCTCTCCTATTTTAACCGCCGGAGCAATCGGGTTCAGAGCCAATAAAACCGCTGCATGGTATACTCGCATGGAAACTATGGATATAACACCTTCTTCGGATGCTACGTTGTCATCTATCACTCTTCCGAATAACACAGAAGTATTATCTCCGGCTTTTGATCCGGATATTACAGAATATTCGGTAAGAGTCCCTGCAGAAGGTAGTGGTGCCAGAACAATCAGAATCAATGTCGCTACAACAGACGAAAATGCAACTGTTTATTATAGTTATGATCCTCCTGAAGTTGATGATGACGGAACTCAATTCTTTTTGCCGGATTTGAAGCATGGCTTAAATACATATGTTTTGAAGGTTGTTGCAGAAGACGGAACAGTAAAAAGATATAGGCTTCATATAAAAAGAGGGTATTATGCAACTGTCAATCATTATTATGATAGTGGATTTTTAACAAGGTCAAACAAACAACAAGGGCATGACGCAGAATATTTTATACAAAGTCATTTCACAGATGCCGTAAAATCGATAATGCTTAATGAACTTGGTCTTTATTTAGAAAATAATATATCTTATTTTTCTTCTATTCCGGCACAATGTGACAGTATTCATGATAATACACAACCAATTGATGGAATATGTTTAAATCAAACGCATAATCCTCGTTGTTCTGAGTTTGAGGCTACAAGAGATTGGGCATTGGAAAATTACTCACAAAATCAATACCACACTAATGCTTTTTGGATAGGATATTCTCTTCATAGTTTTGTGGATTATGACGCTACAAACAGAAGCTTTAGTTGGGGCAGAAATATTTTAATGCAAGAATATAATTTTCAAAAGAAGCTTAACCAAAGCATTTCCAACAATCAAACTGATGAATTTGTCACTTTGCTACTGGCACATGAATTAGGACATCAATATGGAGCAATTGACCATTATCATGCTGAACAAACAGAAGATGAAGATGGACGCTGTGTCAATTATCCCATTTGCAGCACTTGCGGTTCTGACGAAGAAAAACGAACTCCCTATTGCATTATGAACTCCGGTCAAAAAGCAGCAAACGGAAACCCAACGGTTCACAGTCTTGTATTTTGTCAGGAATGCAAAAATGAAATTTTAGCTTGTTTACAAGCTTATGACTATTAAAGGAGGACTCATTATGAAACGATTGATTACCAAGATTGCAATTTTATCATTCTTATTCTCTGTTTTTTCATTGACCGTTTGTTTTGCCGAAGAAATCTGGGGCTTACCTTTGTCATTAAATGCAGAAACCATAGAAGAATTTGTAGAATTTATTGAAACAGAAGACGGAGAAACTTATCTTTCCTGGATGTATGAAGATTCAGAAGATCCCAAAAATACAAAAGTAAGACCCGGGCACAGAACAACCCTTCCTTTTTATCGGGAACGGGGTCATATTGTAGACTGTTATTTTCCTGAGGAATCTTCGTTTTACCGGAATGATTATGTTTTAGGCAATGACTTCTCGGAACCGTTTATCAGCTACAGATTTGTTTTTCCGTTAAAAACCAGAAGTGCTCCTGCGGAGTATCACAACTTTTACATTCATGCTGTACCTATTAATGAGCAGGATAAGACGTTGCTGGAAACGGAAGGATTACTGGCATATTGCGAAAAAAATGCAAAAATTGGCAATAGCCAAGAAGAAAATACAGTCACAATAGGAAGCGGAGAAACGGTTTCTTATTTACATTGTATCGATGATTATCTATATAACGACCATGTTTATGGAAACGAGTATGTTTATTTCGTGTATCACGAAGATATGATTATCATCGAATTAGACCTGTTTATGCCTCGTCCGGATTTAGCTGATATTTTTGAACAGTTGCATTTGAAAATTCGTCCCATAGAGAAAAAACCTCTTAACCCGGGTTATGGACGATTTTTAAATGCAAGATATACTATTAACGATGGCAGCGTTATGTATGAAAAGATTCCCGAAATGGCAAGCCTTGAAACATTGCAGCAAAATGTAGCGAAATACCTGAATGAGTTTTACAAAAATGAATATTACGAAGGCTACGAATGGGAGCTCTTAAATGAGGAATACATCCCTGCCGTTGCCGCAACAGCAGATGACCCCAACGGCGGAACCAACGGCAGTTACAGTTTTCAAATTAAGATGACAGACAGTGCCAACCGTTCCTTTATCTCCAGAACTTTTACCGAAACGATTAAACCGTCAAAATTCATCGGATTTGATGCAATGAAGGTGGAAGGAAATGAAGTGAGCGTAGATATCGTCCAATATAATCCAACTATCGGTATGTTTTATATTGCTTTTTATCAAGATAATCTTTGTTTGGAGCAAAGGCGTCATTGGACTAAAAACGAAACGGAACAAACCTATTCTGAAACTATCCCCGAAGGTACAAACAGAATCAAAGTCTTTTTGTGGGGAGAAACCTTTTCCGCAACAGATTTTGCGACAGGAAAAACAAATCAATTACTGTTTATCAACCCCCTTTGTTCTCCCATGGAACTGACAAAGAACGAACAGGGCGAGTGGGAATAAACAAAATTGCGGAGCACTTCTCGGTGCTCCCTTTTTTTCTGCGGGGAAAAGTGAGGTAATTTTCAAAAAACCCTTGACAAAACGGCAAGAATTTTATATGATATTATATATATATATGAAAAAAGCCAAAAGGCAGAAGTGGAGTAAGTTAGAATGCAAAATACCGAAAAAACAATGGATAAAATTGTGGCTCTTTGCAAAGGCAGAGGATTTGTGTATCCGGGTAGTGAAATCTACGGCGGTTTGGCAAACTCCTGGGATTACGGTCCCCTGGGCGTAGAGCTGAAAAATAATGTAAAACGGGCATGGTGGAAAAAGTTCGTGCAGGAATCTCCTTATAACGTAGGGTTGGATGCTGCAATTTTGATGAACCCTCAAACATGGGTGGCATCCGGTCATCTTTCCTCCTTTAATGACCCGTTGATGGACTGTAAGTCCTGTAAGGCTCGTTACCGTGCTGACCAGTTGATTGAAGAAGTGGATGGAATCGGAACAGACGGTTGGACCAATGAACAGCTGACCGCTTATATTGAAGAAAAGGGCTTGAAATGCCCTAAGTGCGGAAAGCATGATTTTACCGATATCCGTAAATTTAACATGATGTTCAAAACCTTCCAGGGCGTAACCGAGGATTCTAAGTCTGAAATTTATATGCGTCCCGAAACGGCACAGGGAATCTTTGTAAACTTTAAAAATGTTCAGAGAACCTCCAGAAAAAAGGTTCCTTTCGGAATCGCTCAGATTGGTAAATCCTTCCGTAATGAAATCACTCCCGGTAACTTTACCTTCCGTACCCGTGAGTTTGAACAGATGGAACTGGAATTTTTCTGTGCACCCGGTGAAGATTTGAAATGGTTTGCTTACTGGAAAGAATTCTGCAAAAACTGGTTGCTTTCTTTGGGAATCAGAGAAGAAAATCTGAAGCTTCGTGACCATGCACCTGAAGAATTGTCTCACTATTCCAATGCAACCACAGACTTTGAATTTTTGTTCCCCTTCGGTTGGGGCGAGCTGTGGGGGATTGCTGACAGAACCGATTTTGACTTAAAACAGCATACCGAACATTCGGGAGAATCCTTAGATTATATCGACCCTGTTACCAACGAACGGTATATTCCTTATTGCGTAGAGCCCTCTTTAGGTGCTGACCGTGTGACTTTGGCATTTTTGATTGATGCTTATGATGAAGAACAGTTGGATGAAAAGGATACCCGCGTGGTTCTGCATTTGCATCCTGCTTTGGCTCCCATCAAAGCAGCGGTATTGCCCTTGTCTAAGAAATTGTCTGAACAGGCAACAGAAGTGTATCAAAAGCTTGCAAGCAGCTTTATGTGTGAATTTGACGATGCGGGAAGTATCGGAAAACGATATCGCAGACAGGACGAAATCGGAACACCGTTTTGTATTACCTATGACTTTGATTCTGCAGAAGACGGTTGCGTGACCATCCGTGAACGTGACACCATGGAACAGTTCAGAATTAAGATTGATGAAGTAGAAAGCTTTATTGCAGAAAAGATTAAGTTTTAAACAGAAAAGAAAAAGGATGCAGGGGAATTTCCTGTATCCTTTTTTATAAAAGTGCAACCACAATGCCAGAAATGACAATCGCAGCACACGCCATTTTATAGAGAATATGTTTTTCTTTAAAAACAAGCCAACCGGCAAGGACGGTAATCAGAACAGAGGATTGTTTGATAACGGTCATTAACGTGACCTGACTGTCGGGAGAAGCGTTGGCTTCAAATAAAAATTTATCTCCCACAACCAAAGAAATGCTCATCAGCGGAATCCAAATATTGGATTTTAATGTTTTGATGCTGATTGTTTCTTTTTGAATCAATAAAATAATGCCATATATCATGGTCATAAACAGCATAAACCAAAATTGCAATTGAGAAGATTGCATTGTTCTCATTAAAATCTTATCCATGGTGCCGGAAAGAGCATTGAAAAAGCAATTGAGTAATGCGGCAATCAGAACGGAACAGGTCATACCCTTAGTATCAGAATCGCGCTTTAAGTTTGCCAACAGCAAGCCTGCAATCACCAGTATAATCCCCATGGTTTTCGGAAGGGTCATGCTTTCTCCTAACACCAAAACTCCCAATAGAGTGGAAAAAATCATTCTGGACAAATCCATAATACCGTACAAACTGACTGACATTTTCTTCAATGCCCGAAATGCAAAAATCCAAGCGGTGCAAACAACGGCGGATTTGACAAACACCAAAAAAATTAATCTCAATTCCAGTTGCATTGCAGATTTTAAGTAGGGTAATGTGAAAATCCAACCGATTAACGTATAAAAAAATAAAATTTCGTTTGCGCTGCTTTTTTTCAGAGCAGCTTTTTTCATTCCTTCACGGGAGCCTTTTAATAAAGCATAAATCAGCGTGAACAGAATCCAAAGTCTATCCATAGTTTGTCACCTTTCTGTTTTGTCAACTTTATTATTGTACCATTATTTGAACAAAAAGGCAAGAAATTTTTATTATGTTTATATTTTATTAATTTTTATTTTGTATCATTATTATCAAGAAAGGTGGGATGACAATGAAAAAAATACTATCTCTTTTATTGGTGATGATGCTTCTTTGTCCTTCATCGGTATTTGCAACGAGCGAGGAAGTAACAGAAGACCTTTCCCTTTACCAAAACAATGAGGTTTTGGTGATGTATAAAGACGGAAGGGTAGAATTGATGACATTTGAATCTGATTTGCAGAAGGAGTTAAAAGGGTTGGCTGAAAATGAGGATGTCATTTTATATCAGCCAAACTATTCCTACCAAAGCGAAGCCGAAGCCTATCAATCCCGTCAATGGGGAATAGAAAATGACGGTACCTTTTACATGGAAGAAAGACAAAATGAATTTCCTGTATTTGATCAACCCTTTGGCGATGCCAAGCAACCGGGAAAGTGGCAACCTCCCGATGATTACGGACGACCGGGAGGTGGTTACCGAAAGCATACAGGAGGATATGATCCATCAGTTACGGCAGTAGAAAATATAGATATTAATCTTACAGAAGCAACCGATTTGTACCATGACAGCGGCAAGGAAGTGATTGTTGCTATGGTTGATACAGGTGTTGATTTTACTCACGAGGATTTACAGGGACGTATCTGGACCAATGAAGATGAGATCCCAAATAATGGAATTGATGATGATCAGAACGGTTATACGGATGATGTAAACGGTTGGAATTTTTATCATAATTCCAACCAAGTGTATGTCGGTCAGCAAGATGACCACGGCACTCACGGTGCAGGTACTGTTGCAGCAAAAGAAAACGGTGTGGGCATTTTAGGAATCAATCAAAGTGAAAATGTCAAGGTGATGAGTGTGAAAGCATTGGGCGGAGCAACGGGAAGCGGTTCTACCGCCTCTGTCATTCAGGCAATCCGCTATGCAGAGCAAAACGGAGCAACCATCTGTAACCTAAGCCTTGGCACAAGCAATAACGACCAGGCATTGTATCACACCATTGCCAATTCCAATATGTTGTTTGTGGTATCAGCAGGGAACGAAAGAAGCAATACGGATTGGCAGCCAAGCTACCCTGCTTCCTATGAATTGGACAATATTATTTCTGTTGCCAATTTGAATTATGACGGTACCCTGCAATACAGCTCCAATTACGGGGCAAAAACGGTTGATTTGGCAGCACCGGGTTCATATATTTTAAGTACCACGGTCAATAACGGTTACAGTTATATGAGCGGCACCTCCATGGCAGCTCTCTTTGTTTCAGCGGTTGCAGCAATGGTTTTGTCTCATTTTGGTGATATTTCATTGGAAGAGGTAAAAGAAATTCTTTTATCTTCGGTTACACCTCTTGATTGTTTGTCAGAAACAACCCTGTCAGGGGGAATGTTGAATTTGGCAAATGCTCTGTCCTATTCAACGGATCAGTTAACAAGCGAGGAATGGGAAGAAAAAATACCGACAGAGTATACAGGAACAGCTCCTGTGCTAAAAGGATATACAACCGGAGGATTTGGCGGTTCCTATTTTATTTTACAGGTCTATGACAGGGAATCGGACGTGGTATCTGTTTCTTATGCATACGGTGAGCAAACGACAGATTATTTTGGAAGCGGTAACGAGGAAATCAATATTTCGTTGGATAGAAGAGGAACGGCAGCATTTCATGTAAGCTCCGGAGTTTATACGTTTTATGCCGTGGATTCTAAGGGCAACGAAACGGTCTATACCGTTAGCCTGCAAGAACGAAAAAGGCAGGAAGAATTTCTTATGGATGATTTCTTTCGTTATATCATGTGGTAGAGGAGGTGAGTTATGAAGTTTCGTCATGAATATAAGCATCAGATTAACCTATCTGATGTGATACAACTAAAAACCAGGCTTGGTGCTGTTATGGAGCACGATGAGCATTGTAACCCCGACGGAACCTATTTTATCAAAAGTCTTTACTTTGATAATTACCGTGACAAAGCATTACGGGAAAAATTAGACGGTATTAATTGCCGTGAAAAATTCCGTATTCGCTATTATGACACCGATACCTCTTTTATCCGCTTGGAGAAGAAAAGTAAAATAGACGGCATGTGTCATAAAGAATGGGTGCCTGTTACAAAAGAGCAATGCGAGAAAATCATAAGGGGCGATTTGGCTTTTTTGTTAGAAAGCAATGAAAATTTGATGCATGAATTCTATGCTAAGATGCAGTATCAATTACTTCGCCCAAAAGCAATTGTGGCTTACCGAAGAGAATGCTTTGTCCATCCGGCAGGAAATGTGCGGGTTACATTGGATTCCGAAATTGGTGGCAGTTATCAGGTTCAGGAATTTTTTAATCCCCAATTGCAATTTTTAAGATTATCTCACACTGCAATTTTGGAAGTGAAATGGGATGAATATCTGCCTCAGTTCATTCGTGATGCAATACAGTTGAAAAGCAGAAGAAGTGCGGCATTTTCCAAATATGCTGCCGTAAGATTTTAAATCAGAAAGGAAATTTATGATGACGTTTAAAGATGTGTTTAAATCAAGTTTTTTAGAAAATATTAACTCAGTATCTCTTTTGGATGTAGGGATTGCATTGGGATTGTCTTTTGTATTGGGATTGTTTATTTTTATCATTTACAAAAAGACCTATTCCGGTGTAATGTATTCTGATTCCTTCGGAGTATCCTTAATTGCAATGGCAATGATTACCAGTCTTGTGATTATTGCGGTAACTGCCAATGTTGTACTGTCTTTGGGTATGGTCGGTGCATTATCCATTGTTCGATTCAGAACAGCCATCAAAGAACCCATGGATATTGCCTTTTTGTTCTGGGCAATTGCAGTAGGGATTGTGTTGGGCGCAGGATTGATTCCCTTGGCAGTTATCGGTTCTGTGTTGGTAGGAATTATGATTTTACTGTTTTCAACCAGGAAAATTGGAAATATTCCCTATATTTTGGTGGTCAATTGTACAGATAAAGAAGCGGAAAATGAGGCAGCTGCATTGATTCACTCTGATGCAAGCAAAAGTGTATTAAAATCAAAGGGTGTGACAAAAATGGGCATTGAACTGACCTATGAAGTTCGTATCAAAGAAGAAAATACCGATTTTGTCAATCGGATTTCTGCACTTAACGGTGTCTCCAATGCAGTTTTGATTACCTATAACGGTGAGTATATGTCTTAACAAAAGGAGTAATCTTATGATTTCTAATAAACACATTGCTGTTTTGGCTTTGGTGCTGACAATTGCCGTTGTGTTGGGTTGTGTGTTTGTAATGGGGTATTCGGACAAACTTCATCCGATGATGAGAAAAACGAATTACCATACAGAATATGCCGATGCATTATTTTGCGCAGATGAAATCATCACCATTGATATTCAGATGGAGCAAGAAAAATGGCAGGAAATGCTGGATAATGCCATGTCGGAAGTCTATTATCAATGCGATGTTGTCATAAACGGAAATAAGCTTGAAAGTGTTGGAATCCGTCCTAAGGGAAACACAAGTCTTGCCTCTATTGCTTCCGACCCTGATAACAATCGTTATAGCTTCAAACTGGAATTTGATCAGTTTGTGGACGGACAAACCTGCCTTGGTTTGGATAAGCTGATATTGAACAATCATTATGCCGATGCAAGCTATATGAAAGAAGCTTTGATTTATGATATGTTTGCCTACATGAATGCAGATGCTTCTCTTTCTCAATATGCAAAAATTATGGTAAATGGGGAATATTGGGGACTGTATCTTGCCTTAGAAGCAGTGGAAGACAGCTTTATGGTTCGAAACTATGGATTGGAAAAGGGATATCTTTATAAGCCTGACGGTATGAATATGGGTGACAGAGAAGGTGGCGGAATGCCAAATCCTATGGAGAGAGGAAAATTCGGAGGCAGACAAATGCCTCAAATGCCACAAGACGGTGAAGAAATGACACCGCCCCAAATGCCGCAAGACGGTGAAGAAATGACACTGCCTCAAATGCCGCAAGACGGTGAAGGCAGGATGCCATCAGGAGAATTTCCGGAAGGATTTCCGGGTGGTGGCGGTCCGGGAGGGGGCAACGGTGCTAACTTAAATTATTCTGATGATTCCTTGAACAGCTATTCTACCATTTGGAATGGCGCCGTCAATGACAGTACAGATGCAGATCACCGCAGGGTGGTAACGGCGCTGCAGCACGTAAGCGAAGGAACAGAATTGGAAACTTATATAGATGTGGAAAACATTGCAAACTATATGGCAGTTCATTCTTTTTCCGTGAATGAAGACAGTCTCAGTGGTAGTATGGCGCATAACTATTATTTGTATGAATCCAAGGGAAAACTGAATGTGGTTCCCTGGGATTACAATTTGGCTTTTGGCGGAATGCATGGTAACGATGCCACAGCTATGGTCAATGATCCATTGATGAATCTTATTCCTC
>SVJP01000051.1 GCA_015068925.1 Oscillospiraceae bacterium | reverse complement strand
TGGAAGCTGCAAAATATGCCAATGTCGATATTCCTACCCTGTGTTATCTGAAGGATGCCAATAAAATTGGTGCCTGTCGGATTTGTGTGGTAGAAGTAAAGGGTGCCCGTGGTTTAGCGGCAGCTTGTGTATATCCTGTAAGCGAGGGTATGGAAGTTCTGACCAATACTCCTAAGGTGCGCGAAGCAAGAAAAATTACTTTAGAATTAATTCTATCCAATCATGAAAAGAAATGTTTGAGCTGTGTCAGAAATCAAAACTGTGAGCTTCAGGCTCTGGCTGAAGAATTCGGTGTTGATGCAGAACGGTTTGAAGGAGAAAACATTCATTACGAAAAGGATGACAAGTCTGCTTCCATCGTTCGCGATTCCAACAAGTGTGTGTTGTGCCGTCGTTGTATCGGTGTTTGTAAAAATGTGCAGACAGTTGGTGCAATTGATGCCATCGAAAGAGGATTTGCAACTCACGTTTCTCCTGCCTTTGAAAAATCTCTGGCAGATGTAAACTGTGTAAATTGTGGACAATGTATTACTGCTTGTCCCGTAGGTGCATTAACAGAAAAAGACAGCATCACTCAGGTGTGGGATGCTTTGGCGGATGAAGACAAGTATGTTGTTGTTCAGCCTGCTCCTGCTGTTCGTGTTGGCTTGGGTGAAGAATTCGGGTTGCCGGTTGGAACCCGTGTAACAGGTAAAATGGTTGCTGCCATGAAGCGTTTGGGCTTTGATAAGGTATTTGATACCAATACTGCAGCAGACGTTACCATTATGGAAGAAGGAACAGAACTCTTGCATCGGTTGGAAAAGGGAGAAAATCTGCCTTTGATTACCTCTTGCTCCCCCGGTTGGGTTAAGTTCTGTGAACACAATTATCCTGAATTTTTGGATAATCTGTCTTCCTGCAAATCTCCTCATGAAATGTACGGTGCAATCATCAAATCTTACTATGCGGAAAAAGCAGGCATTGACCCTGAAAAGATTTATGTGGTTTCTGTTATGCCTTGTACTGCAAAGAAATTTGAAGCACAAAGAGACGAATTGTCAAACGGTAAGCTGCAGGATGTAGATGCTGTTCTGACCGTTCGTGAATTGGCTAAAATGATTCGTACTGCAGGTTTGGATTTTGTCAATCTGCCTGATGAAGTATTTGATAATCCCTTTGGGGATGAAGCAACCGGTGCAGGTGCAATCTTCGGTGCTACCGGCGGTGTTATGGAAGCGGCTTTGCGTACTGTTGCTGATATTCTCACAGGAAAAGATAATTCCGAAATTGAATATGAAGCAGTCAGAGGCGTGGAAGGCGTGAAGTTTGCTACCGTTGAAGTTGGCGGCAAGAAGTTAAGAGCTGCAGTTGCTCATGGTCTGGGTAACGCAAGAAAATTGCTTGACAGCATTAAAA
Organism: Oscillospiraceae bacterium; assembly: GCA_015068925.1. GTDB lineage: Bacteria > Bacillota > Clostridia > HGM11514 > HGM11514 > SIG438. The sequence goes on along the minus strand of SVJP01000051.1, from coordinate 11,740 downwards.
ACGGTGAACAACAGCTTGACTTTATCGAAATCATGGCTTGCCCCGGAGGTTGTGTAAACGGTGGCGGTCAGCCTATCGTAAGCGCTAAATATAAGCTGACTCACGACGTAAGAGCGGAAAGAGCAGCTGCAATTTATGAAGAAGATAAATCCTTGTCCCTGCGTAAATCTCACCAGAATCCTTATGTACAGAAGATGTACGAAGAATATTTCGGTGAACCCTGCGGTCATAAATCTCATGAACTGCTTCATACCACTTATGTGAAGAGAGATAAGTTCTAAATCAAAACAAAGAGGCTATGGTGCCAATTTGGCACCATAGCCTCTTTTTATATTCCTAAAATTTTTTCCTTTTTGTGAAAAAGCTGATCGTAATCAAGAGAACGCCCTTTGATTGCAAGGTTTTCTTCAATGCATTTTATTACTTGATTGGTGATGAGCTCAGTTCCTTCTTTGGTGTAGTAATGGGTTAAATCGGAATGATATTCTGTCGGTGCCTGTTTCATCAGCGTATATAAATCGTTGATTTCTCCTCCGTGATTTTTTACAATTGCACAAGCCGCTTCGTTATAGCATTCTGTATCCCGATTGTATCGCTTGTGAAAGGTAAATAACTCTTCTTGTACAGGCGTTGAAGTTGCAAAAATCATAGATGCCTTGGGAAACAGAAGTTTTATTATTGTACAAATTCTTTCAATATTTTCTTTGTAGACATCTAATGAAATTAACGGTTTTTGATCAATCATCACAAGGTCATCCCAAAGGCCTGCATTCCAATGAACCAAATCTACATCATCTCCGCATTCAAGCTGGTTTTTCCAATCATAGAGATTTCTTATAATGTAGGAAGTAAATCTGCAATTTTCGGAAGGATAATATACCTTTGCCCGGTTCTCAAATGCCATTTCTACATATTTGTCATATCCCATTCGGATGGAATCTCCGATTAATAAAATTTTTTTCACTTTAACAGTTCCTTATTATTTTTAATTTAAATAGTATCATAGTTTTTAAGTACATCTCCGATTTTTTTCATAAATCGGAGATAATCTGTCACCAATTCATCAGGCATTTGTCCGTAAACCGGTTCAAAGCTGAGCATACCCGAATAATTAATTTCTTTTAAATGCTCCATATGTGACTTCCAGTCAATTTGACCGAAGAAGGGAGGCACATGCAAATCAGAACCGTAATAACTGTCATGCACATGAGTGCAGGCAAGGCGGGAGCCAATTTGTTTTAATGCAAGCAGGTCCTTGTCTTTATATTGCACCCTTCCGTGACCGTAATCCCAACAACATACGCAATTCAACGAATCCGTCAGGGCAATCAAATCTTCCACCGATGAGGTATATCGCTTTCTGCCTCGATTGTCATCTTCGAAGACGTTTTCAAATGCGAGAGTAATGCCTTTCTTTGCTGCTAAATCCGCTATGGGAGAGAAAAACTTTTTGCTCCAGGCATGGGCGTCTTGTGTGTCGCGAGGAAATGTGTTGTATTCATCTCCGTGAATGACTAAATATGTAGCACCCAAAATACGTGCCGCTTCTACCGAACGGAGCATATAGGTTTGAAATAACTCTTCCTCTACATAACTGTAACGGTTAAAGGGAGCATGGGATTGATGAACTCTGATTCCAACGCGGGAAAACATTTCTGCTTCCTTGTGCGCCAGCTCTTCCCAGTTGTCCTCTGTTACGGGGGAAAGATAATCCACATATGAAATGCCCCCCTCTTTACAGATTTTTGCTGCCTGTTCTGTGGTTCGTAACATGCAATCGGGTGTTTTCTTCAAATAATCCAGACCGATAGAAAGCTCCATTTTTTCTCATCCTTTCTGCTGATAAATAAAGGGTGCAACAAAAATTTGCTGCACCCCTTTTTCGTTTTTATTTGATGTATTTTTCTACAATGGCATCCATTGCCACCTCGTCCTTGGGGTCAGGAGCGGTTACATTGCTGTATAAAGACCAATACTCGGTGTGTTCAATACAATCGCCGGGTGCCACCTTTTTCAAGGGACTGATGGATTCCATTTCCAACATCAGACTGTTGGTGTAGGTTTCAAAAGACATACCGCCATCCGGATATTCTGCGCCTTCATGAAGTTCGAACTTTTTCACGAACAAATCTCCATTCAAGCAATATGCCGCAAAACCGTGTTCGCTGTTGATTCCGAACTTGATGGGACAGTCTGCATCGGGATGCTGCTGCAAGGAAATATACTGATCTCCCCAGTAAACCCGTTTGTCTGTCATGCGGGTATAGGGCCAGAGGGCAAGTAAACGATTTCCCAATAGCACCGTATCCTTTTGCGGTTGAGGAACAATTTCCATACCACCTCTTGCCAAAACGGTCAATGCCCATGCGGCAAATTCAATATCCCACGCACCCAGATTCACAATTTTATGCTTTACGGTTACCTTTGCACTTTCAGGGCACATGGTGATTTCCGTTTGCTCCTGTAACTGAGTCCATTTCTGAGGGGGAGGGGTCAGGCGAACGCCGTTTTCAATTTCCTCCCAAGCAACAGGGTCGTTATCAGGATAGTAAGAACGGGGTCTTGCTTCAGGACTGGTCCATAATCTGTGTCCCCCACGGATATACCAGGTGGCATCTTTTCCATAAACTGCATCAAAATCTTCACCGGATGCAGAGGATTCTACTGCTGTGTCTTCGCAGAAAATGTTCTGCCCCCCGATAAATCCAAAGCGAATCACACGGGGACCGAAATCCAGCGTAATCAAAAGTTCTGCCTTGTCGTTGTAAAGCCGCAGACAATTTCCCCAGCTTCCGTATGTTGTTTGTTCCAAGCTCATTGGTCTTTCTCCTTGTTCTTTAAATTTTTATTCTTTTTTTGTATTCATCAAGCCGTAGCCACCGTCTTTGCGACGGTACACCAAATCAGTTTCCAACGTTTGCGCATTCTGAAACAGGAAGAAGGTATGACCCAACAAATTCATCTGCAGAATGGCTTCCTCCACGCTCATAGGCTTAATTTGCACCGACTTGGTACGGACAATATTGAATTCTTTTTCTTCTTCCTCCTCGGAAAAATCCTCCTGCAAAAGAATGGCACCTGTACGCAATTGCTTTTCCAATCTGGTTTTGTTTTTGCGAAGTTGACGTTCCAATAATTCTTCTACTCTGTCAATACAGGGAAGAATCTCTTCTCCGCTTGCTTCTCCTCGGAAAATCATGCCACCGTGTGAAATGGTTGCCTCCACAATGACTAATTTTCCTTTGTGGGGACGGATGGTGACGTGACAAATCACATCATTCGGGAAAAAACGATTAAGTTTTTCCAACTTTTGTTCTGCTTTGTCCCGGACTGCATCCGAAATCTCCATTTTTCTGCCTGCCATAATACACTTCATTCAGATCACTCCTTGGTACATATAGAATTTTGGAAACATAGAAAATGCCTCCCTATGTTTATTATAACCTACTTTTTCCAAAAATTCAAGACATTTTTAAAAAAATTGTACAAATTTTATACAAAGTACCATTGTGGGAACCAACACAGCCAATTTAGCACATATTCATACGGTGCTTCAAAACCGCTGAGCACGGGATAAAACGCGAGAAACAGGATGGCTGCTCCACCTACAATACCCCAGATGAGGGGTTTTTCTGTTTTCGGATTCTGATGCCGTAAATGGTTAATCATGTACAGAATGGACAGTATCAGGAAGGGTGTGCAGTTAAAATAGTGATAGATAAACACGATTCTGGTCACCAAGACCCAAGGCAGCAGTTGTGCCAGATAGCTGCATACTATGATCCAAACGGTTTTGTCTCTTTTGCGGATTCCCAAAACAACAGCTGCAATCAATGCAACCAATCCGCCCCACCAAATAATGGGATTTCCAAAGGTTGCAATGGTACTGATACCCCCTGTCAGAGTTTCTTGACGATAGAACACCATGGGCTTGACCATAATCAGCCATTCGTACCAGGGAGAGGAATAACCGTGTTCTGCTACCAGTTGGCTATGATAATTGTACATATCAAACTGATTGTTCCATACTGTCTGCCAGCTTTGACCTTCACATTTTGTCCAAGGCAGATAGGACAGTGCATACAGAATCAGGGGAATCAACACAAAGAAAATTAAGCAGAAGCTGCATCGTTTGATAAAGATGGATTTAAAGTTATTTTCTTTTCGGTTCATCCATAAATCTACAAAGAACAGCACTGCCAATCCTGCCCCTGCATAAATACAAGTCCATTTGGATGCAGCACCCAATCCAAAAGCAATTCCGCACAGTCCTAAGGAACGATAACTGTGAGTTTGCAAATATTTTACCATAAATAAGGTCATAAGCAGGATGAAAAAGATTGCATAGGTGTCAATGGTTGCAATTCTTGTTTGAGAAAAATGCATAAAGTCAAGAGCAAATAAGCCGCAACCCAAAACTGCCAATTTTCCGTCCTTGAGCAATTGCTTGCAAAGGAGATAAAAGATTGGCAACATGATACAACCAAATAAGGTTCCTATGAATCTCCATCCAAAGGGGGTCATACCAAACAGAGAAATTCCAATAGAAATCAGAACTTTCCCCAGAGGGGGATGGGTGGTTTCGTAGGGACTGATGCCATGAATAAATTCATAGGCTGTCCGTGCATGATAAATTTCATCAAAATAGGTACTGTTTTGATAGGTAGGATGGTAAACGGCTACCTCCTGTTCATCAACAATGAATTCCCAATCAGGATCTGACGGAATGGAAATCAATACGTCGTTTGCATCATAAACGGCAATTTCTCCAATGCTTCCGGGCAAATCCAATACGCGGATAAATAAATATCTGCCCGTTAAGTTGGTATCCGCTTGGTGCCAACTAAAGCAGTAAGGTTCTTCAAAACGGATAATCTGCTGTTGCTCACCTGTGGGACTGTCTGCGATATAAAATTCATAGTTGGCATGAGAAATACCGGTATAAACACAAAGACGGGATAACTCGTACTCTTGTCCAAGGTCGACGCGAAGAATAGTTCCCGACTGTGTTTCCCAAAAGGTTTGCGGTGCTTTTGCATCTCCCAATCGGAAGAAGGATACCATGGAATAAACCAATGTAATCAAAGCGACCAACAGGATTTCTATTTTTGTTTTATTCCATTGCTTGATGGGTTCCAGTTCTTTCATTTTAATCACTTCCGCTTTTTTTAAAGATAATTTTTTGTGAAGAATGTAATATAAATAACCGCCTGATAACAGAGTCAGAAAAGAGAAAAATACGATTGTCGGGTAAGGGATGGCGGCATTGTTCATCAATGCAAATTTCAGTGCTATTGCCACGTTAAAAAAGTTAGCGATAGATGCGAAAACATACCCATTCAACAATTTTTTATTTTCATCCGGTCTGTCTGCATAGGCTGCCAAAAGTAAAAGAATAGCAGGATACCAATACCGTTCGTGCATCATGGTAGCAAATAAAAACAGAGTTGTCATCATCATTGCCGCGGAAATCCATGGCCCCTTTTTCCATAGGAAGTAATAAAGAAAACCTAAAATAACTCCGACCCCAATCATTACATTTCCCCAGAATTGATAGGTTGCAAAGAGGAAGGATTGGTCAAGAGGAGTCCAATTGGCACCGAATAAGCCATAGAGATTAAAGGCGTTGATGGTTGCATAACGGTATCCTTCTGTCATGGTGCCTAAATATTTGTCTACAATCAAAAGGTAATTTCCTTTACAGAAGGGTAAGGTTGCAATCAGGAAAATGCCGATTCCTGTAATCAGCGCTTTTGCATATTCTCGCACAGGATGTTCCCTATCAAAATAAAATGCAGCCATGATAGGGAAAAACAATAACGCCTGAGGTTTGATTAATACGGAAACAGCAAGCATTGCTGCGCTTTTGATGCGGTTATCCTTCATGTAAATTGCCAAAATCAAAAACAGGCACCACACAGAATCAATCTGTGCCCAAACAGCGGAATTTAAAATCATCAAAGGGTTGAATAAAGCCACCGCCGCTGTAATCAGAGCTGCCTTTTCTCCTCTTTGCTTCAATGCAATTTTAGAAAGGAGACAGGCAATGACCAGGTCTGCCGCAATGGCAGGAAGTCGCAAAATAAGTGATGAAAGGGGCGCGACCCCTTCTGTTAATTTTAATAGCCATCCAATGGGATATAACAAATAAAGATAGCCGGGGGGATAGTCACAAAAGGATGTGGTTTCATAAAAACTGACGGGTCCGACCTGACGCATCGTTTCTGCCCAAGCCCAAAAACAGGTTTGGTCGGTAGGATGCCCCCATTGACCAAAAAGACCTAAGATGATTCGGAGCAACAAGCCTGCTCCGAGTAAATACATCAGCCGTTTTTTCATAATACCTCCTTCACGCAGGTTACACAGCTGTAATCTCCGTCAGATAAAAATCGCACTTGACCAAATCCGGATTCTGTCAAAATGTGTTTCACCAGACTTGTATACATTCTTTCCTGAGAGTCTCCCAAGAAAATCAAAGAGCCGCCATTACAGAGCAATCGCTGTGCTTGACCGATTAATGGTTCTAAATCTTCGGTTAACAGAGATTCGGGACGGATGATTGCAACATCAAAAATTCTGTCCTGAATATCCACAAGGCTTCCTTCGAAGGAAATCATGTGTTTTCCGCTTGCAGCAAGCTTTTTTTGTTCTCTGCTTTCCCATGTGGAAACTGCCAGAAGTCTGGCAGGCTTTTGGTCAAGCAATGCCTCAAGCATGGAAACGGGTGCATTATAGCATATTATTTTTGCATCTGCATTTTGCGCAAACAGTTCTGCAAGTTGCGTTGTTTTTTTGTCCTTTGATAATTTTTGGGAAATAAATTCCGTTAAAGCTTTTTCAAAATAATTCATTGTATTATTGTTCCTTTCTCATCTATGATTTGTTTTCAAATATCGGAAATTAGTGTTTTTAATTTTGATAACTCATTATTCCGATAATTGCAAAAATCAATGCACCAATTCTTATGGTTCATCTTTGATGAAATCATTATATCACACCCCCCATATCCTTTTCAAGCATAATTTTAAAAAAGTAGGCAAAAATACAAAAAAAGGGGTTGAATGACATTGTTTACTTCATTTTTTCGAACAGTAATACTATATTTTGTTTTGGTTGTGTTTATGCGAATCATGGGCAAACGACAAATCGGTGAACTCCAATTGACGGAGCTTGTGGTGACCTTGTTGATCGCAGATTTGGCATCCATCCCCATGCAGGCAACAGATATTCCCTTAATCACCGGCTTGATTCCTATGATTACGCTGCTGGTTTTGGAAATTGCCATGTCTTATTTGACTCTAAAATGTCCACGATTTCATCAATTGGTATCAGGTTCCTCCATGATTTTGATTGACCATGGAAAACTAAACAGAAAAATACTGGGGAAATTACGGTTTACTCTTGAGGATTTAATTGAAGGACTTCGATTACAGCAAATTGAACGGATTGAGGATGTGGAGTTTGCCATATTGGAAACCAACGGACAATTAAGTGTGTTTCGAAAATCGAACACCAAAAGTCTTCCCTGGCCGGTCATATTGGACGGATATGCAGATAAAAAGGCAATGAAGCAGGTGGGAGTGACAGAGGAATGGGTGATGAATTATCTGAAGAAACAAGGAGTTACTTCAGTAAATCAAGTGTTTTTATTGAATGTGGATGATCAGAAAAATTGTTATCTTGTCAAAAAGGAGGATACATGAACCGATATTGGTATGGATTAATCGGATTGACGATACTGATTGTTACAATTGGAGGCGGAATGTGGTATGTATGTAATGTGACGGAGCATATGGAAATTTTTATAACAGAAGCGGAGCAACAATTATTGCGGGAAAACCACGAGGAAGCACTTCGTTTGATTTCGAACAGCCAGAGGTATTGGGAGGAAAAAAACAACAAATTGGACATGATATTAGATCATGGTGCGGTGGAGCAAGTGGATGTTGCCTTGGTTGAAGCTGCAACCTTTATTCAATTTGAAAATAAGGAGCATGGTGTAGCTTGTTGTCAAGCGGTTTTGAAAAATCTCCGTGCTCTTCGGGATGGTCAACAGCCGGGATTTTATAATTTGTTTTGAAAGGAGTAGAGAATGAAAAAAGTTATCAGAGTGCTTTTTATTGTGGTTTTCTTTCTTTGCTTTTCGGGATGTATAGAAAGTGAAACCAAAGAAAGTGCCGGATTCCTTTTGGAATATTCCCGCGACTCCATACAACGAGGTGAGACGGTATCCAATCATGGCTTGACCGTTCATTATCTGGATGTGGGACAAGCGGATGCAGCACTTCTTATCTGTAACAATCAAACGATGTTGATTGATGGGGGAAATGCGGATGACAGTAGTTTGATTGCGGCTTATCTAAAGAAACAAAAAATCAATTATTTGGATTATGTCGTTTGTTCCCATGCGGATAAAGATCATGTAGGAGGATTATCGGGAGCCTTGTCTGTAGTGAAGGTAGGAAGGGTGTATGCCCCCCAAACAGAAAGCCTTACAAAAGCATATCGTAATTTTAAACGAAAGGTACAACAGCAAGGAAAAACAATAGAGCATCTGAAACATGGTGACAGCTTTTCTTTTGGTGAAAGTCGAGTGGAGGTGTTGGCACCTGTTCGGGAAAATTATGGGGATAGGAATAACACTTCCATTGTTTTGAAAATTCATTATGGTACTACCTCTTTTTTATTTACGGGAGATGCAGAGCGAGAAGCAGAGTATGATATGCTCAATCTGGGATGTGACCTGTCTTCTACCGTGTTGAAGGTAAGCCATCACGGGTCTTCTGATTCTACGTCTTATTGGTTTTTGCGGGAGGTAATGCCAAAATTTGCCGTTATTTCCGTTGGGAAAAACTCCTACGGTCATCCGTCAGATACGGTGTTGAGTCGGTTGCGGGATGGAGATGTTACGGTTTACAGGACAGATATTCACGGGCATATCATTGCCGAAAGTGACGGTGAAACCGTTTCCTTTATACCATCCAAAAATCCAGAAGCTGATTCGTTAGAAAAGGTACGATAAATCACTTGACAAAACAAATCATTAGTGATATAATAAGTGCAACCGATTGCACGAAGGAGGGAAAGGAATGGAACCCGTTACGATTTATACCCTGGCAAAGGAATTGAATATGACCCCGTCTATGGTGAGCCGTGCCTTTCATCCTCAGGGGAAAATCAACCCCGAAAAGAGAGAACTGGTTTTGGAAACGGCAAAAAAATACGGGTTTTCTCCCAATCAGATGGCATCCAGATTGTCGCGGAAAAGGGTGTGTATCGGGATTTTGATTAACAGTCGTTTTACGGTGAATACCGAGAATATGATGACAGGGATTCAGAAGGCTTACGAGCAATTAAAGGATTATAAGGTGGAATACCAGGTTATGACGGTAAATCCTCTTGAAACCGCCTCCGAGGAATATGACAGGTTGTTTGAGCAATTGGCAGAGTATGATGGGGTGATTGTTGCAGGCTTCAGCTCGGAGGAGTATACCGAACGATTGAACCGTTTTTATGAAAAGAATCAAAGGCTTGTACAGGTTCAGGCAGTAAACGAAACGGCAAATTATTTGTTCGGCTCCAAGCATGATGAGAGGGTTGCTTCTCAAACGGCAGCAGAATTTTTGTATCAGGCTTTGCGATATAAAAACAGAAAAAATATTTTGTTGTTTACGGGTAATCGGGACAGTACTTTGCATTTTTGTGCAGAAAAGGAATTCATGTCGGCATGTGATCAAAAAGGGCTTACGGTAATCCAAAGTGTGGATATGAAGGATCAGGCGGAGTATCTGGAACAGCTTCTTCCCGAGCTTTTTCAACAATATGGCAAGAAAATAGATGGGATTTATATGACCAGCGGATTGTCAGAACCTTTATGCAGATATTTGGATCAGCAAAATCTTCGCCTTCCGTTTGTGGCATTTGATCTTTATTCTGAAATGATTCCTTATTTGGAAAATGATGTGATTTCGGCTACGATTTTTCAAAATGTTGCAGATCAGATGCAATGTGCATTTACCATGTTGGGGAAACATCTGCTTCAAGGGGAAAAGTGCCCCAGGCAGATTTATACCAATGTTCATCTGGTATTAAAAAGCAATTATAAGCAGTATATCTAAAAATTTTAGACAAAAGTGCAACCGATTGCACGAAAGGACGGATGACAAATGACAACAGCACTTTGCTTCATATCCATTGCTTCTATGGTGACTCAAAATTGTATGTTCAACAATCTTTGTAAAAAAGAGTTGCATACCAAGGAGCATACTTATTTGTTTAACACGGCAACCTATTTGTTTTGTATTGTTTTATTCGGATTGTTTTTGTTTCGGGAAACCCTCTCTCTTTATACGGCGGGATTGGGATTGTTGTTTGGCGTTGTAACGGCGATGAGTAATTTTTATAAAATGCGGTCTCTTTCTTCGGGGCCCATGCATATTACTCTGCTGATTACCACATCATCTATGATGATTCCCACTCTGTCAGGATTGTTTTTTGGAGAACGGTTTCGTTTGTATCAGCTTTTGTTGATGTTTGCTTTGATTGGATTTATCTATCTTTCCTTGGAAAAAGGTGAAGCAACAAAAAAGGTAAATCGAAAATGGTTGCTTTATTGCCTATTAGCATTCCTCTGTCAGGGCAGTATCGGTGTGATGCAAAAAGTCCACCAGTCTTCTCCTTACAAAGCAGAGTCAAACGGATTTTTGTTTGTTGCCTTTTTGTGTTCTTTTGTTTACAGCGGAATTCGGGCAAAAAAAGTGATGACGAAAGGATGCTTTACCAAAAAGCATTGGTGTTATGCGATTGTTTGCGGACTTTGTACCTACGGAATGAATTTTTTAAATTTAAGGCTTTCGGGATTGTTGCCCAGTCAGTTGTTTTTTCCGCTGATTAACGGCAGTGCGATTGTAATAAGCTCTTTGTGTTCCGTTTTGCTGTTTCATGAAACCTTATCCAAAAAACAGCAAATTGGATTGTGGGGCGGAATTATTTGTTTGATTTTAATTTGTATGGTACCATAAAAAGGAGGAAGAAAAATGAAAGCGAATTACAGTTTTAATTATGGAAAAAAGAACTATACTTTTTCAGCAAAAAACGGAGAAGTACATGAGTTGGAACATGGAATTGTTGTAACAACGGTAGCAAAAGAGTATAAAGAATTTGATGCCTTAGAATGGGTGTTGCATTTGACCAATTTTTCAGAGGAAAACAGCGGAGTGATATCCGACCTTTATGATTGCGACGTTTTGCTTCCTCTTGCTATGCCCTCACAATCAAAGGCAGGATATCGACCTACCAAGGGAAATGCCTGTGTAATTACTATGAACGGTATGGTTCCGGGGAGGTTTTATTGGGAAAATGATAAAGTGTCTGCCACCGAATACGGACTGAATTTGGAATATCTGGATAAAGCACCCAATAAAACCAAAATCTTTTCCAATGTGGGAGGACGTTCCAGCGAAGGTATGATGCCTTTTTTTGATGTGACTGCAGGCGGAAAGGGATACCTGGTTGCCATTGGATGGTCCGGAAGCTGGAAGGCGGAATTTACCGCATGCGAGGACGGGATTTTGGTAAAAACAGGGTTAAAATATACCCAATTTTACTTAAAGCCGGGAGAAACCATCCGTACTTCTTCTGTTTTGATTATGAAATATGAAAATGAAGAAGAAAAATACAATCAATTCCGTCGGCTGATTCGGACTCATTTTTCTCACAAGAAATATACCGAACGAGAAGG
>SVJP01000050.1 GCA_015068925.1 Oscillospiraceae bacterium | reverse complement strand
AGAAGAATAAGTCATAAAAATTCCCCTTTGGAAATACAGTAAAGTATAACTGTTTTTTGAAGGGGTGTTTTTATGGGTCGAATCAAATTAAAAAATATTGGAATCGGGATATTGACAGGCTATGGAATGACGTTGGTCTTGTTGTTTCTTTTGGCTCTTGTCATGGTTTTTACATCCTTGGGAGAAGGTGCTTTGGATACCCTTGTAGCAGTGGCGAATTTCTTGGGAATATGGTTTGCAGGCTTTTGGTCGGTACGACATATCACCTCCGGCGGTTGGCTGATTGGAGGGATTACCGGTGTGTTGTGTCCCCTGATATTACGTTTGATAGGTGCCATCATCTATGATGGTACATATTTGACTCCGCAATTGATTCCTGCCCTTTTATTAGGCTTTGTGCCATTGGCGGGATTGCCGGAATTAATTTAGGATATCGGGCAAGAAAAACAGGGAAGAAAAGATGATTGGATGCTCTATATTGAAAGCGGGATGGAAAGGAATGAATCCGTCCTGTTTTTTTATGAAAAAATATTTCAAAAACATAATAAAAATCATTGCACTTTTGAAAAAAGTATGGTATAATAAATGGGTATGAGCATTTTAATATACAAAGGAAAATGAGAAATGAAAAAAAGACTGTTTCTATTTGGGCTTATTTTATGCCTGATTATCGTTTCCGGTTGGACAGGATGGGAATTTCCGTTTTGTTCTGTAGATGCCGGAGATTTTTATTATCAGTCTGAACCGTCGGCAGAAAATGCCGGAATGATGGGAGTGCCCATGTCGGACAAGACTGTATGGCTAAGTGCACATGAAACCTTTTTCGGACGGGGAGCAGAGCAAAAATTGATGCCTTTGGCGATGGATGTCGTCTCTTCCTTTGACAGGGTTTTTTATGCAGAACAATACAAGGTGGTTATTTCGGATATCGGCGATAATGACCAACTGGATTTAATTGCGATGGCACCCAGGGCTTGATTCCTTGGGAGTTTCAACAATAAAAATAAAATTTGTTAGGAGGAATTGTTTTGAAGCAAAAAAGCATTGCAATCTTTGCGCTGACCACATTAGTGATTTTTGCGCTTTCTGCCTTTGCTGCATTCGGAATTCCGGGAACAGTCCCCGGCGTTTTGGACGAAGGCAATGATGTTTACGGAATCCGTCAGGGATTAGATCTGGTAGGGGGTTCCAGAATCGTATTTGAAGCGGTTGATAAGGATGGAAAGAGTGTAACTCCTTCTGCAGAGGAAATGACAACTGCAATCAGTATGTTGAAGGCTCGTCTGGATGCTTTGCAGTATACGGAAGCAACTGTTGCAAAACAGGGTGACAATCGTATCGAAGTTGAAATCCCTTCTGTATCCGATCCTGAAGATGCAGTTCAGAAGTTGGGTGCAACTGCAGTTTTGACCTTTACCGATGCTGATGGTAATGTAGTAATGGAAGGTTCAGATGTGAAATCTGCAACTGCAGCTTTCGGACCTACCGATGATACCGGTGTAAGTCAGCACCATGTGCAGTTGGTTTGGAAGGATGAAGCGGTTTCTAAGTTCGCATCCGCTACTGCCGCAGCTGCTGCCAAGAGTGCGGATAACAAAAACTATATCACTATTATGTTGGATGAAGATGAAATCTCCAGTCCCAGAGTTTCACAGGAAATTAACAGCAGTGAATGTGTTATTTCCGGTGAATTTGATGCTGAATATGCAAAATATTTGGCAGGTGTAATTCAGGCAGGTCAGTTGCCTTTCGGTTTGAAGGATATCGAACTGAAGAGCGTTGGTCCTACTCTGGGTGACAGAGTGTTAAGCACCAGCTTGATTGCCGGTGGAATCGGTATCTTACTGGTCATGCTGTTCATGCTGCTCTATTATCGTGTAGCAGGCTTGGCGGCTGATATCGCTTTGCTTGGTTACATGGCTTTGATGGGCATTGTGATGGCAATTGCAAAAGTAAACCTGAGCTTGTCCGGTATTGCAGGTATTATTCTGGGTATCGGTATGGCGGTTGACGCAAACGTAGTCATTTATGAACGTATCAAGGAAGAATTGAACAACGGTAAAACCGTTCGTGCTTCTGTTGATGCAGGGTTCCATCGTGCTTTGACCGCAATTATTGACGCTAATATTACTACCATGATTGCTGCAGTTGTTCTGTACTTCTTCGGTATGGGATCTGTAAAAGGATTTGCAATCACACTGGGTCTGGGTATTATTGTAAGTATGTTCACCGCTGTTGTAGTAAGCCGTATTTTGCTGAAACAACTGGTTGGCATCGGCGTATCCAATCCCCGTGCATTTGGTGCGAAAGTGAGGAAGTTAAATGATTAATATTGTTGAAAAGAAAAAAATCTTCTTTATTATTTCTATTGTTTTGATTGTAATCGGAATTGCTTCCATGATTATCCAGGGCTTTGCTATGGATATCGAGTTCCAGGGCGGTATCAATGTAACTGCTGCTTTGGGTCAGAAATTTGAAAATAATGACATTGAAGCTTTGGTAAAAGATGCCATCGGCATAACTCCTTCTTCTGTTCAGAAGTCCGGTGAAAACGGCGAAGATGTTGTCATCAAAATTATGTATCAGGGCAAAACCAAGGAATTGGCAAGTGCTGATCGCGAAAAGCTGACAGATGCTTTGATTGAAAAGTACGGTATTGAAGCGGATGCAATTTCTATCAGTAACGTAAGTGCAACCGTTGGTAAGGAAATGCTGCAAAAGTCTTTCCTGCTGTGCTTGATCACTGTTATTCTGATGCTGGTTTATATTACCATTCGTTTCGAATTGATGTCCGGTGTTTCTGCAGTAGTTGCACTGATTCATGACATTTTGATTATGTTGAGTTTTTACTCTCTGTTCCAGATTCCCGTGAATTCATCTTTCGTTGCGGCGATTCTGACGATTTTGGGTTATTCTATCAATGCTTCCATTATGGTCTTTGACAGAATCCGTGAACGTCGTCGTTTGGCAACAAAGAAAACTGTTTTGAATCATCTGGTTAATGAAAGTATTCTGAGTACCATGGGTCGTTCTATCAATACTACCATTACGACTTTGTTGACAGTTGCTTTGTTGTGCGTATTTGGTTCTATGATGGGGATCACCTCTTTGGTAGAATTTACTCTGCCTATTATCATTGGTGTGCTTGCAGGTTTCTATTCTTCCGTATTTATTGCAGGTCCTTTCTGGGCAATGTGCAAAGGCGGAAAGAACAAATAAGAATTGTATAGAAGCAGATAAAAAGACTGAGGGTGTAGCAAACTGATTGTGCTACACCCTTTTTTTATCAGCAACAACCGCTCCGGTTGTTACCGAATCCATCACCGCACAGACAGCAGATGACGATAACTGCAATAATAATCCAAATCCAACTGTTTTGACCAAAATCCAAGCCGCATCCACAGTTGTTAGTGCTGATTTCTGACATAACCTTCCCTCCGTTTGTTTTCATTAATTTTCACAGCAACAGTCATTGTTGTTGCACCAGAACAACAGCAGGAACAAAATGATGAACCACAGTACGGTATCATTGTTTCCGCAGCCGTTATTTCCCATACGACCTAAGAATCCCATTTTTTTCACCCCTCTTTCTCAAAATCAAATATTACAGTTTAGTTGTTGCAACTACATCCGCAACCGCAACAGAAAATTAAAAGGAATACCAGGATGAAAAACAGGATTTCACTGTTTTCGCCAAAGATACCGCAGCTTCCATTCATGTATCGTCACCTCCCTTCGGCTTACCTTCACTGTTATACTATGAAAAATAGAATAAAATGTGCAGAGAGGTCTTGTGTTTTTCGTGGAAATCAGTTATAATGGATACAGTAGGAATTGCGACAAGGGGGAATAAGGATGAAAGTTTTGCTAATGTCTGTTTCCACAGGGCAGGGTCATCACCAGGCAGCCAAAGCAGCTGTGGCTGCTCTTGAAAGTAAAGGTGTTATTTGCGATACCTTGGATGTGTATGAATATATTAGTCCGGTATATAGCGATTCTCTTTCTAAGGGGTATTTAATTTCCACTAAGGTTTCTCCGAAAGAGTATGGCAGAATGTACCGCTGGGCAGAGAAAAATAACAGTTTTACCAGTCCTTTTTCACTGGGAAAATTATTTAACGTAATACTTTCTCGTAAGCTTACGGATTACTTGGATACATACAAGCCTGATGTGATAGTTTGTACTCATGTATTGTCTGCTCATTTGGTAACAGTATTACAGAGAAAGGGATATTTAAAAGGAGTAAAAGTGGTTGGAATCGTCACCGACTTCACTTTGCATCCTTTCTGGGAGGATACGGATATCGATTATTATGTTACTCCTTCTCATCTGATGAATTTACAGTTGGAAAAGAGGGGAGTTCCTATTTCAAAAGTAGTTCCCATTGGAATTCCTGTGGGAGAGCAATTTTCAAAAAAACTGAGTAAAGCAGAAGCAAGACAATGCCTTGGAATTGAAAATAAAGATACCGTTCTTGTGATGAGCGGAAGTATGGGATACGGGAATTTGTCCGGTCTGATTGAAAAAATTGACAATGTTCCTCTTGATTTTCAGGTCCTTTGTGTGTGCGGAAATAATACCAAAGCAAAACAAAAAATTGACCGGATGACCACTCAGAAAAAAGTTTATAATTTCGGCTATGTCCATAATGTTCCCGAAATGATGGATGCGGCTGATTGTATTATAACAAAACCGGGTGGCTTAACCTCTTCTGAAGCTTTGGCAAAAGGTCTTTTTATGGTATTGATTAATCCGATTCCCGGGCAGGAAGACAGAAATAGCGAATTTTTGGTGAATAACGGTGCAGCTTTACGAGTGACTAAAACAGTGCCCTTAGACGAGGCGGTCTATCAGGTTATGGCAAATACGTGGAGAAGAAATCAAGGGAATACCATGATTGGTTATTTGGGAAAACCAAATGCTGCTACTGATTTTGCTGAGTTTGTTCTCAGCTTGCAATCATGATGAAACCGGCTCCGTGGGGAGCAGAAGTGTTGAGGACACTGCAAAATGCAGGTTTTTTGGCATATGCGGTAGGAGGATGTGTTCGTGATTGTCTGTTAGGCAGACAGCCGATGGATTGGGATATAGCTACTTCTGCGTTACCTCAACAGATCATGAGCTTGTTTTCAAGGACGGTGGCAACGGGTTTGAAGCATGGAACTGTAACAGTATTGATTGATTCCAAGCCTGTAGAGGTAACTACATTTCGGAAGGAAGGAGCTTACAGTGATTGCCGCCGTCCCGATGAAGTAATTTATACAGACCTTCCTGAAGAAGATGCAGCTCGCCGTGATTTTACCATCAATGCTCTTTATTGGGATGGATACGATACAATATTGGATTTTTTTGGTGGAAAGCAAGATTTGGAACGAAAGGTTATCCGAACTGTAGGAGAGGGAAGTAAGCGATTTTCCGAAGATGCCCTTCGGATTTTGCGGTGTGCTCGTTTTTCAGCTCAACTGGGTTTTGAAGTGTCGGAATCTACCAAATCTGCCATGAGAGAAAAAGCAGATTTGTTACAGTATATCAGTCGCGAACGAATTGGAGAGGAATGGGAAAAAATTTTAATGTCAGATCCCATTAAAGGTTTTTCAATCTTGTGGGAAACAGGATGCCATACGGTGACGGATTGTCGTATTAATGCCACAAAAGAAGAATGGCAGCGATGTGCGGATTTGCCCTTTGATGCAATAGTTCGTTGGGCGGCACTTCTTTGGAATAGTTATGATGTTCGGGAGATTTTAAAACATTTCCGACGAGATAAAAAAACCATTTCCCGTTGTGTATGGCTGACGGAACAAAAAAATAAAGATTTGTCTACTGATTATGCTTTAAAAAGACTTGTGGCGGACAGTAGCGAAGAAGCGGTGGAACAACTGACAGAAATCCGTCAGGATATAAAAGAACGATTTTGCACCATAAAAAACCGTGAGGGATTTGTAACGATGAATAATCTTGCATTGACGGGTGAAATGATGCTTCGGACCGGTTTATATACCGGAAGAGAGATAGGAGAAGCACGAGAATGGTTGCTTGATCAGGTGCTTTTAGGTCATGTTTCCAATAATTCTGCTAATTTAACCAAAAAATTGACAGAAAAGCGGTAAAAAACCGCTTTTTTATTTTTCAAAAACACTTGATTTTTTTGCGAAAATGAGTTAAAATAGAAAAAATAGGTTTTTACGGCTAAAATATGGTGAATAGATATGTAAAAAATTCTTTCTCTTGAATTTTTTTTGGTCTAAAACTAATATTTATTCATAAAATTCTATAAAAATTCATTTTTAAAATGAAAGATTCGTCCATTTTTGAATAAAAAAGAAAGACGAGAAAAGAATGATGATGGGAGTGAACAGTTTGAAAGCATTTTTGATTTTGGAAAACGGACAAGTGTTTGAAGGACAAAGCTTTGGTTCCACTCGGGATGCGGTTTTTGAGATGGTGTTCAATACCTCTATGGTAGGATATCTGGAGACTATGACCGATCCCTCTTATGCAGGTCAGGGCTTGGCAATGACTTATCCTTTGATTGGAAACTGCGGTGTGAACAAGGAGGATTGGGAATCCGAAAAATTATGGGCAGAAGCACTGATTGTGAAAGAATTGTCTCGTTTTCCCAGTAACTTCCGTGCAGAAGGGGATTTAGAAAGCCTTCTGATAGAGTGGGATATTCCCGGTATCGAAGGAATCGATACCAGAATGTTGACCCGAATTATTCGTGACCAAGGTGCGATGAATGGGGTTTTGACTTGTAACGAGGACTTCGATTTGGATGAATGCATTGCAAAAGCGAAGGCTTATGAGGTTAGTGGCGAGGTCGCAAAGACAGGAGTTCAGCAAGTGACAGAAAGTGCTGAATCAGGAATAAAGATTGCAGTACTTGATTTAGGGTTGAAAAAGAGTTTGGCGAATGCATTGCGAAATCGTGGATGTGCCTTGGATTTGTATCCTTATCATACTCCCGCTGAAACCATTTTAGTATCAAAGCCTCAGGGAATCTTTATTACCAATGGACCCGGGAATCCAAAAGAATGTGACAAACTGATTGCTACTGTAAAAGCACTTTGTGAATCGGGTATTCCGGTATTTGGAATCGGTCTTGGACATCAGCTGATTGCCTTGGCAATGGGCGGTGATACAAAGCGGATGAAGTACGGTCATCACGGCTCTTCCAATCCTGTCAGAGATTTGGCTCAGGACAGAGTATCTATTACTTCTCAGAATCATGTATATGAAGTGGCAATGGATAGCTTTAAAGACGGAATTGCCAAAATGACTCATGTGAATGTGAATGATAACAGTTGTGAAGGAATTGCTTATCTCGGTACAGTAGTTTCGGGGATTCAATTCCATCCTGTATCAAGCGATGGTCCTACTGATACAGCGTTTGTATTTGATTCATTTCTTGCATCAATAAAGGAGGGAACACAAAATGCCTAAAAATCCTAACATTAAGAAAGTGTTGATGATTGGTTCAGGTCCTATTATTATCGGTCAGGCAGCAGAGTTTGACTATGCAGGAACCCAGGCCTGCCGTTCCCTGAAAGAAGAAGGGCTGGAGGTTGTGCTGATTAACTCCAATCCCGCAACCATTATGACAGATAAGGATATTGCGGACAGAGTTTATATTGAACCTCTGACTATTCCTGTATTAAAGAAGGTTATTTTAGAAGAAAAACCGGACAGTATTTTGCCAACTCTTGGTGGTCAGACAGGTCTGAATTTAGCAATGGAACTGGCAGAAGAAGGATTTTTGCAGGAACATGGTGTAACCATGCTCGGTACTTCTGCGAAAAGTATAAAAATGGCAGAGGACCGTCAGGCATTTAAGGATACCATGGAATCCATCAACGAACCTTGTATTGCCAGTAAGGTTGTTGATAATTATGCAGATGCTCTGGCTTTCTCCAACGAAATCGGCTTTCCTGTAATTGTTCGCCCCGCTTATACATTAGGCGGAACAGGCGGCGGGATTGCCAATAATGAATATGAGCTTTCCGAGATTGCTCCCAATGGGTTGAGACTCAGCCGTGTAGGGCAGGTATTGATTGAAAAATGTATTTCCGGTTGGAAGGAAATTGAATTTGAAGTAATGCGAGATGCAAAGGGTAGTTGTATTACCATCTGCAGCATGGAAAATGTGGATCCTGTTGGGGTTCATACAGGGGACAGTATTGTGGTAGCTCCCTGTCAGACTTTGGAAAACAAGGAATTTCAAATGCTCCGTTCTTCTGCCTTGAAGATTATTTCTGCATTGGGCATTGAAGGCGGATGTAATGTTCAGTTTGCATTAAAGCCAGACAGCTTTGAATATGCGGTGATTGAAGTGAATCCCCGTTTGAGCCGTTCTTCCGCATTGGCATCCAAAGCAACGGGATACCCCATCGCAAAGGTTGCTTCTAAGATTGCGTTGGGTTATGGCTTGGATGAAATTAAAAATGCAGTAACCAAAACAACCTATGCTTCCTTTGAACCTACCATTGACTATGTGGTTGTAAAGATTCCGAAATGGCCATTTGATAAATTTGTTCATGCAGAACGTACTTTGGGTACCCAAATGAAAGCAACAGGAGAGGTAATGTCTATCAGCTCCAATTTTGCAGGTGCTATGATGAAGGCAATTCGTTCTTTGGAACAGCATTTGGATAGCTTGTATCTTCCTAAGGTGGCAGGTTATTCGGTGGAAGACTTAAGAGAAGCCTTGAAAGTGGTGGATGATGAACGTATTTTTGTCATTGCAGAAGCACTTCGCAAAGGCATTTCCATTGATGAAATTAATTATATTACCAAGATGGATAAGTGGTTCTTGAATCAGTTCCGTATGCTGGTGCAAATGGAAGATGCTTTAAAATCAGAATTGATGACTCCCGAGCTTTTGCGCAAAGCCAAGCAGGTGGGATATCCTGATAAATTGATTGGAGAATATGCAGGAATGTTGCCAGGAGAGGTTCGTCAGAAACGTCTTGACTGGGGAATTTTGCCCACTTATAAGTTGGTTGACACTTGTGCGGCAGAGTTTCAGGCGGAAACTCCCTACTATTATTCCTCTTACGATACGGAAAATGAATCCGTTTCTTCCGATAAGAAAAAGGTATTGGTGTTGGGTTCCGGCCCCATTCGTATCGGGCAGGGAATTGAGTTTGACTATTGCTCTGTGCATAGCGTATGGGCGTTGTCGAAATGTGGATACGAAACCATTATTATTAACAATAATCCCGAAACCGTTTCTACCGACTTTGATATTGCAGATAAGTTGTATTTTGAACCTTTGACTGCAGAGGATGTAGAAAATATTGTGGATTTGGAGCAGCCCGAAGGTGCTATCGTTCAGTTTGGCGGTCAGACTGCCATCAAACTGACCCAGGCATTGGAGGATATGGGTGTTAAGATTTTTGGTACCGATGCAAGAGATGTAAACAACGCGGAAGACAGAGAAGCCTTTGATAATATCTTGGAAGAATGCGGAATTCCCCGTCCTGAAGGAAAAACCATCTTCACTTGCGAAGAAGCGATTGCAGCTGCAAACGAGCTCGGATATCCTGTTTTGGTTCGTCCTTCTTATGTGTTGGGCGGTCAGGGAATGGAAATTGCGCTTTCCGATAAAGAAATTACCAATTATATGAACATTATCAACCGTGTTACTCAGGAACATCCTATTTTGGTTGATAAATATGTGATGGGAACAGAAGCGGAAGTGGATGCCATTTGTGATGGTGAAAACGTTCTGATTCCCGGTATTATGCAGCATCTGGAACGGTCAGGGGTCCATTCAGGTGACAGTATTTCTGTCTATCCTCCTCAGACCATGAGTCAGCATGCAAAGGATACGATTGTGGATTATTCCTGCCGTTTGGCAAGAGCATTGCACGTTGTGGGTATGATTAACATTCAGTTTATTGTATCCGACGAAAAGGTATATGTGATTGAAGTAAATCCCCGTTCCAGCCGTACGGTTCCATATATCAGCAAGGTAACCAATGTACCGATGATTGATGTGGCAACCAGAGCATTGATGGGTGAAAAACTGCCTGATATGGGCTATACCGATATTCTGTATCCCGAAAGTGAATATGTGGCTGTTAAAATGCCTGTGTTCTCTTTTGAAAAACTTCATGATGTAGACATCAGCTTAGGACCTGAAATGAAATCAACAGGAGAAGTTTTGGGTATTTCCAAATCCTTCCCTCATGCATTGCTGAAAGCCTTTATTGCTACGGGTACAAGAGTAAATCAAGGTGGCAAAATGGTCGCAACTATCCGCGATGAGGATAAAGAGGAAGCGTTGCCTATTATTAAAAAGTTTGTGGAACGAAATTATGAAGTGTATGCTACAAACGGAACCTGTCAGTTCTTAAATGACAATGGTGTTGCAGCAAAACGTGTGAATACCATTTCCGAAGGTTCTCCCAATATCACCGATTTGCTCCGCTCGGGTGAAGTGAATTTAGTAATCAATACACCTTCTAAAGGAAGCGATAACCAAAGAGACGGGTTTAAGATTCGCCGTTGCTCAGTAGAAGCATCTGTGCCTTGCCTAACTTCTTTGGATACAGCAGAAGCACTGTTAATCAGCATGGATTATACAGAAAATTATGAAGAACATGTTGTGGATATTACTAAAATTTAAGGTGGTGATCTGATGAGCACCTACTTGCTGGCAAGTAATAATGCAGGAAAACTGCGAGAATTTCGTGAAATTTTCCAAGAGGATACCATTCTTTCTCTGAAGGATGTTTCTTTGGATGTGGAAGTGGAAGAGGATGGAGCTACATTTGAAGAAAATGCTGTAAAAAAAGCTTCTGAAATTGCAAAGCTTTCCGGAATGACCGCGATTGCAGATGATTCGGGTCTTTGTGTGGATGCCCTGCAGGGGGCTCCGGGGGTTTATTCGGCACGATATGCAGGCGAAGATGCCACAGATAAAGAACGGATTGAAAAGCTGTTGGAGGAAATGAAGGACGAGGAAAACAGAGGAGCAAGATTTGTCTCTGTGGTTGCCCTTTGTACTCCTGAAGGAGAAATTGTAACTGCCCGCGGTGAATGTGAAGGAGAAATTTTGCATCAACCTCTGGGACAAGGCGGTTTCGGGTATGACCCTGTGTTTTATGTGAAAGAATTTGATAAGACCTTTGGTCAATTGACAGGGGAAGAAAAAAACAGCATCAGTCACAGAGGAAGAGCAATTCGTGTCTTAAAGGAGAAGTTACAATGATTTATTTTGACGAATCAAATATCATTGACAGAGCCAATAAGGGAATGGAACTAAAAAAGATTTCATTGACAGATGAGGTGTGCCCACTCAGCGAGGGCACACCTCACGATTATTATTCCAACGGTGATTATTGGTGGCCTGACCCCACAAAGAAGGACGGCTTACCTTATCTGAGACGGGATGGACAATCAAATCCAAACGCTTTTTTGCTCATCGGAAGCTGATGACCGAAATGAAGGACGGCGTATGTGATTTGGCAAGTGGTTATCGGTTGACTAAAAATTCCGATTATGCCAAAAAAGCGGAGGAATTACTGATTCATTTTTTCCTGAAGGAAGAAACCAAAATGAATCCCTCTTTGTGTTACGCACAAGCAATTCCGGGAATTTGTTCCGGGCGGGGGATAGGACTGATTGATACCATTCACCTGATTGATTTGCCCTTTGGGATAGAGGCGTTACGCCCCGTGTTGCAAGATTGGGTATACGACGGGTTACGAAACTGGTTTTCTGATTACCTGAATTGGATGATTACCCATGAATACGGTGTTGCGGAGCGGAATGAACCGAACAACCACAGTGTTTGTTGGTATGCGCAAGCAGCGGTGTTTGCCAAGTTTACGGAAAATGTCCAAGTCTTGCAAGAGTGCAAAGAGGCGTTTTGCGAACGCTTACTAACAGAACAGATGGGGACGGACGGCAGCTTTCCCTTGGAATTGGGGAGAACAAAGCCTTACAATTATTCTCTGTTTATTATGGAAATTTTTTCTTATCTTTGTCAGGTTTTGTCTGATGATGAGTTGAATTTATGGGAATTTTCTCTGGCGGACGGACGAGGAATGAAAAAAGGACTTGATTTTCTACTGCCCTTTTTGGAGGATAAGAAAAAGTGGTGTTACGGGGAGGATGTGGAATGGTTTGATGCTTTTCCTGTTCAAACCTCCTTTCTGTTGTTTGGCGGAAAGGCGTATCAGGAGGAACGGCTCCTGAATTTATGGGAGAACTTACCCGAGGCAAGAGCGTCTCATGTGGAGGAGGTCAGGAGAAATACCCCTGCAAAACACCCTTATTTATGGATGGATGATGTGGAATGATTTATGCACCGGAATATTATTTGAAATTTCGTTGTATTGCAGAACAGTGCCGACACAGTTGTTGCATTGGCTGGGAAATTGATATTGATGATGCCTCTTATAAAAGATACCATGGTGTTCTCGGTGAATTCGGAAAGCGATTGAAGGAACAAATTGAGATTACCGATGGCGTGGCTCATTTTAAGCTGGGTGAAAAGGGACGGTGTCCTTTTTTAAACGAGCGGAATTTGTGCGATATTATTCTTCAGCTTGGGAAACCCTGTCTTTGTCAGATTTGCTCTGAGCATCCCCGATTTTATAACGAGTATGATGGCAGAAGGGAATTGGGACTGGGTTTGTGTTGCGAAGAAGCCTGTCGTTTGATTTTGACAGAGCAACAACCGATGAAGCTTGTCAGAATAGAAGGAGAGGGGGAGGAATTACCCTTTTTCGGATTTCGGGAACGGTTATTTTCTCAACTTTGTGACCGAAGTGTTCCTCTGAATCAAAGAATTAAGGGAATCGGCTTTTCTCTTCCTGAACACTCGGCGGAAGAATGGAAGAAGCTCTTTTTGGAATTGGAGCATTTGAACGCTGAATGGGAATCCTTGCTTTTGGATTTGGAAGAGGCGGAATTGGAGTTTTCTTCAGAGTGGGACATTCCTTTTGAACAGCTTTTGGTTTATTTTTTATATCGGCATCTGGGAGAAGGAGTGTATGACGGCAGAATAGAGGAACGGATTTTATTTTCTCTGTTAGGATTGCATTTCATTCAGCTTCTTTGTGCCAATCATGCAAAACGAAAGGGTAGCGTAACCCTGGATGATTTTTTGGAATATGCAAGAATGTATTCAACAGAAATTGAATATTCAGAAGAAAATA
>SVJP01000049.1 GCA_015068925.1 Oscillospiraceae bacterium | reverse complement strand
GCAAAGGCGGATTGTCAGTCAGTACATCAACCGGATTTATTTCCGTCCGTAATCCCTCCTGTAATGGTTCAATTACAATTGATTTGACACCATCGCTCAATAACCAATGAAGGGGTGTAACCGGCAAATCACGAAATGAAAACTGACTAATTTGTATAGTGCGAAGTAATTCAACTGCTTGCACTGTATTTTTGCATTGACTTAAAACGAAAGGAATCAGTTCATAAGGAGCAATTCCCGATGGTTCTTCTCCATAATAGGCATTTCCCGGGAAATGAAGTCCTGCCATACTGAGCCCGTATTCATTGGTGGCATCATAATAAAGAGGATATCCGTCCACCACATATGCCATTCCAATCATAGCAGCATGACGATTGGTTTCAAATCCATTATGAAAAGAAAAAGGAAATCTTCGAGGGGTAATGGTGACAGTTTCGTCATATGAATATTCCAAATCCAGATTCCGTCCGAAATAATGATTTAAAAAGGAAATTGCGGTACACATAACAAAACACTCCCATAAAAGATCTTTACAGAAGTGTTTCCAAAAAACAGAGTATTTATTCTATTTCATCCAAGGTGGGAATTGACATTCCTGCACCTTTTCTCGTTACTGTAACAGCAGATGCTCTGGCAGCAAAATCAACTGCTTTCTCTAAAGAATTACCATTACAAAGTGCCGTACACCAGGCTCCTACAAAGGTATCTCCGGCAGCAGTAGTATCCACCGCTTTGACAGGATATGCTTTTCCGTATTTTCTTTCCTTACCGCAGGAATAAATACATCCCTTCTCTCCTAAGGTAATCATGGCATTTTTGGCACCAAGCTCTAAAATTTTTTCCAGCACTGTTTCCCAATCGGTCCCTTCTTTGCATCCCGTCAGACTCAGGCTTTCTGTTTCATTGGGGATAATCCAGTCTGACAATGCAATTAACTCTTCGGACAAGGGAGCAATGGGAGCAGGGTTCAACACCACTGTTTTACCAAGTTGTTTTACACATTTTGCCGCATAAATCACAGTTTCCATAGGTATTTCCAACTGCAGAACCACAACATCTGCCCACTTTATTACATCTACCGATTCGTCTATCATGGAAGGAGTTAAGAAACCATTAGCACCTTTATCAATCAGAATCCGATTATCTCCGTTGCAAACAATGATCATTGCTACTCCGGTGGGACCATCTACGGTGCGAATACAAGAAACATCAACACCAAAGCTTTTCAAATCCTGTATTGCTTTGGCTCCGTTTCCATCCTGACCCACACACCCCAACATCTTCACACTTCCGCCAAGTTTCGCGCAGGCAATTGCTTGATTTGCACCTTTTCCGCCTAAATTACATTCAAAATCCCTTCCATTCAACGTTTCACCCGATTCAGGAACCCGATCGCACATCATTACCATATCCATATTAATGCTACCAATTACTAAAATATTTTGCATGGTTATTTCTCCTATTTCTGCTCTAAAATTCACAATTAGTGTATCATAAACTTCCTCGTTTGTCAATATATTTATACGGTAGACATGTAATAGGAATTTTGCAAACGAGAAAAATTAAAAGCTATACTGACCTTATTCATTCGCACTCTTCTGAATTATTTTTTAATAAAAAACTCCCACATTTTATATTGTGGGAGATCTCATTCTGAAAAAAGACGTTTTATTGGAGGGTTTTTTCGTCTTTATTCATGTTTTTATAATACAAAACATCAGATAGATTATTTTTATATTTTCCGTATTTTTTAATAGAGTTTGCAACAAATGTTCCAAGAAGTTTTACCCCTTCGGTATTGGGATGGATCATATCGTCACTCAAATACTTTTCCTTCTGGGGATACATTGCCGAAAACAGGTCGTTTATCGCAATATCCTCTTCCTCGAAAGCTGTCAAGACTGCATTGTTGTAACAAATAATATCCTCATTTCTATGTGCAGGAGGCATAGGTCCTTGCAATGTTGCCTTTTCGTCACTAACAGGAGTGGTGGTTGCAAAAATAAGTTTTGCACCTGTTTTTTTCAATTCTCTGAAAATAAGCTTCATATTTCTTACATAATCTTCAATTCCGACAAAGCAACCATCTCCGTGATATAAAATGGCGGTGTCCCAAAGTCCTGCATTAAAATGAATGATGTCAGGAACAGGAAATTCCTTCAACCAGAATCTGACAGAATTCAAGACATACAGTGAAAATCTGCTATTTTCTTTTGGCGAAAAAACTTCATAATCATTGCCAAGTTGTTCCCTTACCTCGTTTTCATAGAACATTCTGATAGAATCACCAATCAACCAAACCTTCATTTTTGCCACCTCACATATTCCCGCTTTTATCAACTGAAATTACCGTTACATATTTTTTTGCCGCATTAGTCTGAAGTGTCGTTCCCACAGTAGATGCAATCTGATTTTCCTGAACGGGTGCAAAGTCTGCATCATCCGAGGTATACACTCTGTAATAACAATGATTGCGATCTTCCACCTCATCCCAACTGATGAATCCGTCTGATACAATCACATTGTCTGCAAAAATTCGCTGCTCTTTGGTAATGTAATCAGTAGTAAAATAAGTAACACTTTCAGGTTTTAACAAATAGGTAACCGTTTCTTTGTTCATGACTGTTGTAAAGTCCTGCATATCTCCAAATGGATGATACGGCACATTGCCGGGGTCATACTCATACACTCTGACATCCTTTTGAAACAAATCGGTATGCAAGGTAATTTCTGTTTCTTGCTTATTTCGGTTTACAATTCCTATGGTTACACTGTTATCCCGATTCAAAATTCCGCAAGCTCTGATCATGTTGTCAGGAATTTCAATATCCAGAACCTTGGAATTTCTTTTAAAAAATTTCGTCAGCAGAGCGATACACCAATAATGAGCCCGCGGACCATAATCTTTATTCTCATCATCCCATTTCAAAAAGCCCCACTTGTTATACTTACTGTCTGCCGTAGTACTGAAAAATCGTTCTGCTTCTCCCCATTTTTTTGCATATTCATCCTCCCCTGATGAGTATGCGCAGCTATAGGGATCGGGATGATCAACATAAGACCAATAAGCAAGGGCGAACACACCTGAATTAATTGCAGAAAATGCCATTTCTGTAAGCATCAACCCACAATATGCTTCTTCTCGCTTGTCTTCAAAATAGCGATTGGTATCCACCACAATTCCCTTATTAAAGGTGATCTGACCGGCATTTTTTTGAATTCCTATTTCTCCGAGAATGACCCGTTTCCCAAAACATCTGATTGACTTATCAACAATCTCTTTGCATTTTTCGGCAAAAAAATCGTAAAATTCCGTGTTGTAGATATCATGCTCTCGTTCATAAATATGGACACAAAAATCTTCAGAGATACTTGCCATATTTTCAATTGCCCAATCCACCGTAGACCAATGATGGTATTCGCTTGCATCTGTCGCAAGAAGACCAATGGGAAGATTCCTCTTTTGAAATTCAGCATAAAATCCTTCGTGATACTTTTTAAATAACGGCAAATTCTGCAGCAACTCACCCCACATCACACAGGACAATTCGTTTGAAAAACAATAATAACGGATATGCTTGACATTTTTTTCGTGATATAAATAAGCCAATCGCTCTGCAACATCTGCACAATATTGTAGAATCTCTTCGTCCGAAAAATGCTTTTTCCCCATTCCGGGAGTCAGATACATGGGTGTATCCGTCCATTTTTGCATTTTTTCATAATACTCTGCAAATTCATCCATGGCTTCCTTTGTCCAATCTGAAAATCCTGCAAAGGTTCGCATAAATCCCGGAGATACTTCTCTGTAGCATTTGCAAATATATTGTTCAAAGTGTTCTTTTTCAATAATATGATACATGGTTGCATCGTTATTATGAAACCCTGCTCCACCAAAGGTATGAGCAAATTTATCCTTTGAAACTTTTATTTTATACATAGCATCAAACCTCCTTCATGTATTTCATTATATTGCAATTTAATCGGTCTGTAAATAGATAATTTTCATTTTTTATATCATTATATCGACTTTTTTATAAAACAATCCTCTATCAGTTGAATTTAATCATAGCTTATCATACGAAAAAACAAACATATCACAACTACAATCCCTTTCGGTATTGCATCGGTGAAATTCCAACGGAATTTTTAAAAGCACGAGAGAAACTGTACACTCCCGAATACCCTACCGATTCAGCAATTTGCTGAACAGAAAGCGATTGTTCCATTAATAGTTCCTTTGCACGAATCATACGAAAATCTGTTAAATATTTCATAGGAGAAATTCCATAATACTTTGTAAATATTTTTCGAAAATAGACGGTACTGATTTTCAGATATTGAGCGACTATTTCATTGGAAAGCTCTGCATTATCAAAATGCAATTTCATAAATTCTGCGCCCAATCTGACCGATTCCGGCTTTGTTGTTCCCTGATCAAAAAATTCTTGCAACAACAAATCAAACAAATGATATACATAAGAAATTAAATGGTAAGGAACGCCGTAAAAATTTCTGATCCTCATTGTTTCAAACTGCTCCAAAAACACTCGACTGTCCTTGACACAAAAGCTTTCCAATTCACGATGAGGATACAAGCAATCAAAATTCACAACGGAACAAATATCTCCCTTTACACATTCAATCGTGTAGGTTCCCCCCATGGGAACAAAAATTACATGATGATTATCATTGATATATGCTTTCTCCTCGGTACGGTAAACCGATTTCCCATTGGGTGAAAAAATCAATGCACATTTTTTTCGATTACTGATATTTCGAACATCCCCACTTTCAATAGGTACATTCAAAAGATTCACATCTCCTGTGATAATCATATCATTTAATATCATAACAATCAACTCCAAATCTATCATAGCAGAAAAAAGGGGATTTGTCAAGAAATTCCAGTATCAAAATTGTTAAATATAGTATCACTTCAGTTATTGTATTCTCTTGTCAATTATGCTACAATAAACTCAAATCCATATTAGGAGGAATCGTTATGAAAGAAAAAGTGGCAGTCATAACAGGAGCATCGGTCGGAATCGGAAGATCAGTTGCACTCAAAATGGCTTCCCTTGGTGCAAAAATTGTTCTGATAGATATCAACAAGGAAAAACTCTCCTCTACGGAAGAAGAAATAAAACAAATCACACCTCACGTTTTATCTTTCTGTTGCGATGTAAGCGATGAAAAAGAAGTAAATAATACATTTCAACACATACGAAATTTATTTGGAACCGTAGATATTTTAGTAAACAATGCAGCAATTTGGAGAACTTGGAATACATTTCTTGATGTTTCGATAGAGGAATGGAAAAGGTTCATCGATGTAAATATTATGGGGACCGTGTATCCTACCAGAGCAGTTCTTGGCGACATGATTGAAAAAAACTACGGCAGAATTGTAAATGTTGCATCAGTAGCAGGATATTACGGAAATGCAAATATGACCCATTACTCTGCAACCAAAGGCGCTATCATCTCATTGACAAAAGCATTGGCAAAAGAAGTTGCTGATAAAAACATTCTGGTAAATTGTATCTCCCCCGGAACGGTTAGTCCTTCCAAAAATTCCGATGTAAATTACTATGAAGAAAACACACTTAACAGAATGGGACGAACCGGAACTGACCAGGAAAATGCTAATTTAATTTGTTTTTTAGCAGGCGATGATGCAACTTATATTGCAGGACAAAACATTCTGATCGACGGATGCAGAATGAGTATTTAACAAAAAGGAAGAAATCATATGAACAAATATTTATTTGATACCAAAGAAATGGCAAAAAAACCTTATTTCACCGTTTCCTTAAGTGCAAAAACACCGGAAGAAACTATTAGTGTCATCAGAAATGCGGTGTTTGAAGGTGCTGATGCATTCTTAATTCATTTAGAACAATTTGCACCCGAATACAGAACCAAAGAAACATTAGAACAAATTTATTCCTACACAGAGGATAAACCGATTATGACATTGAATTACCGAAGTGCGTTCAGTTCCAATCAATCGGATGATGAACGAAGCAAACTGCAACTTCTTTCTGTGGAAGCAGGTGCAGGATGTGTGGATATGATGGCAGATTATTTCGACCCGAATCCACAACAAATGACTTACAGCAAAGAAGCGATCAAAAAACAAAAAGAATACATTGATACCATTCATCAAATGGGTGGTCAGGTGTTAATCTCCTCTCACCCACCTTATAAAACAAAGGAAGAGCTTTTGGAATATATGTTCATCATGCAAGAACGCAGTGCAGATATCGCCAAGGTTGCCATGCGGTGCGATACTCAGGAACAAGCAGATTCCTTGTGGGATTCGACCATTGAATTAAAAAAACAACTTGATATTCCTTTTCTGTTAATCGGAACAGGCACCTACGGTAAAGCCCACAGAGCTTTAGCTCCTGTGTTTGGCTCCTGTATGGTTCTTTGTGTTCAGGAATACCGTCCCGGATTCCACAAAGAAAAGGTGCTTTTAAAAGCCGCAAAATCAGTTTATGATAATCTGGATTATAAAAATTACAGATAGGAGAACTTGATATGAAAAAAGTATTGGTTTTAGGCGGAACGGGTGCTATGGGACAATATCTTGTTCCAAAACTGATTCAAATGAGATACAAAGTGGATGTGGTTGCTTTTGATCAACCGGTCTCCAACCACCCCAATCTTCGATACATTCAATCGAATAATGCAAAAGAAATCTTCTACCAGGCAGAGTTATTAAAGGAAGACTATGACGGCATTGTAGATTTCTTAATTTATAATACCGAAGAATTTCGTCAACGGTACGAACAATTCTTAACCCATACCGATCACTATATTTACTTATCTTCCTATCGCATTTATGCTGACAGTATTGATTCTCCCATTACCGAAACCTCTCCTCGTCTGTTGGATGTTTCGGAGGATAAAGAATTTTTAGCAAGCGAAGATTATTCCTTATACAAAGCGAGAGGAGAAGATATTTTAGAACAATCTGAATTTAACAACTGGACCATCATCCGCCCTGCAATTACTTTTTCAAATCTACGGTTTCAATTGGTCACGTTAGAAGCACCCGTTACTGTGTATCGAGCATTAAACAACAAAGCAGTAGTTCTACCAGAGGAAGCCATGGATGTGGAATGTACCATGTCATGGGCAGGAGATGTGGCAGAAATGATTGCAAGATTGTTATTGAATCCGCAGGCAAAACGGGAACGGTATACTGTTGCAACTGCAGAGCATCAGCCATGGGAAACGGTATTTGAATACTATCAAAAGCTAATCGGTATGAAACGGGTTTTGACCGACACAGAAACCTATGTACGGTTGTTAATTCCACGGGTGGAAAATTATCTTGGTTGCAAATGGCAACTGATATATGACAGATTATTCCAACGAAGAATTGACAACAGTAAGATTTTAAACATTACAGGTATGAAGCAATCGGAGTTGATGTCCCTTTATGATGGGCTGAAATTGGAATTGAGTCATTTGCCGAAGATTCTTCCCTGGAAGGGCGAAGATCATATTAATCTCAACATGGATCAATTTTTAAACAAACAATAGAAAGGAAGTTATAATATGAAAGCAATTTTAGTTAATCCAGACCAGTCTTTAAGCTGGTCTGATGTACCCAATCCTGTCATTAAGAATGATGAGGTATTAGTTGAAATTCATGCTGCGGCTCTCAATCGTGCAGATTTGATGCAACGGGCAGGAGATTACCCTCCCCCTCCCGGTTGTCCTGAATGGATGGGATTAGAGGTTTCCGGTGTGATTATAGAAATGGGAAGTGAAGCACAAGAAAAATCAGATTGGAAAATTGGTGATAAGGTTTGTGCTCTTCTGGGGGGTGGCGGATATGCAGAATATGTGGCAGTAAAATATGATATGTTACTGCCTGTTCCTAAAAACTGCTCTATGGTGGAAGCTGCCGCTCTTCCCGAAGCCTTCGCAACAGGCTATTTGAATCTGTTTATTGAAGGAAACATCAAACCCGGTAACACTCTTTTGATTCATGCAGGAAAAAGCGGATTGGCAAGTGTGGTCATTCCTATGGCAAAGGCCTTTGGAATCAGAACCATTACCACCGTTCGTTCGGAGGAGGCGGTCAAAGCCATTGAGCATTTGGGAGCTGACTTGATTATCAACACCAAAACAGACGATATTACCGCGGTGCTAAAACAGCAATTAAAGGAAGGACATCCTGTGGATGTTGCCATTGACTGTTTAGGCGGTGAAATTATGGGCAAGTGTCTTCCCTATTTGTCCCACGGCGCAAGATGGATTATGATTGCCGCTTTGGCAGGTACAAAAACAGAAATTGATTTGAAAAATATTTATGTACGGAATGTGAGAATCATCGGCAGCACCCTTCGTTCCAGAAGTCCTGAAATGAAAGCGGAAATTTTAGCTGCCTTGGTTCGGGATGTTTGGAGTAAAATCGAAGAAGGACTTATTAAGCCCACCATTTATAAAACTCTGCCCATTACACAAGCAGAAGAAGCTCACGCACTTTTGCAAACTTCACAAAATGTGGGTAAGGTTGTGCTAACAGTAAAATAAAGAGAAGGGAATGCAAAAAAGTCCGGAATGCAAAAGGTTGAATCATCCTTCATAAAAGATAGCAAAAAGTTGAAAATAACGAGCTGAATGTAGAAAAATCCCACCGAATGGGATTTTTCTTCGATTTATAACCTTTTTACTACGAAAACAACCCCCTCTCGTCGTACCCTTATACGACTTTGGGTAACCAAAAGAAAGAATAACATCACACTATTTCATCCATTTCCCAATCAATGTTCCATACATTCTGAACACGCCTGCCTTTTTTATAGTTTCAGCAACAACGGCATTGACTGTTCCGATTTCCTGACCATCTAACAAAAAACGAAGGCTCCCTACCGTATCCCCTTGTTCAACAGGTGCCGATAAACGGTCAGGCATAGTTAATTCTCGACTCATCTGACCTTGTTGTTCCTTTTTTACCACAACGGAAAAATCTTTTTCAGCAATGACAGAAACACTTTTTTGCACTCCTTTTTCCACGGGAAGCACAGTAATTTCCTCTTCTTTTGACACGCCCTGCTCCAATGCATAAGAAGCAAAGCCCATATTCAGCAAAGAAGAAGCATCTGCAAACCGTTCTTTTGACGTAGGACAGCCCAACACCACTGCAATCAATTCCATTCCGTCGCGCATGGCTGATGCCGACATACAAAATAAAGCTTCTTCCGTAGAACCTGTTTTAATTCCTGTTGCTCCTTCATAAAACCGAATGAGCTTATTGGTATTGGCAAGGGTAAAACTGCCGTCTCGCAAGCTATCCATCCAGATGGTTAAAAAGGGGCGTATGGTTTCATGGCTTAACAATTCACGGGAAAGTACCATCAAATCATAAGCAGAAGAATAATGATTCTCCGCAGGCAAACCATTACAATTTTCAAAATGAGTATCTGTTAAGCCTAACTCTTCTGCCCTTTGATTCATCATTGCAACAAAATTCGATTCGCTTCCTGCTAAGTATTCTGCCATCGCTACTGCCGCATCATTTCCCGATGCTACCGCAATGGATTTAAACAAATCATGAACACTGATGGTTTCATTCACACTCAAAAATACTCTTGAGCCTGTCATAGAGGAAGCATATTCACTGACGGTTACCATATCATCCATGTTTATTTTTCCGTTATCTACAGCTTCGATCCCCAATAACATCGTCATAATTTTAGTAACACTTGCCATAGGAAGCCGTTCCTTAGGATTTTGCTCATATAAGATTTGACCGGATACACGTTCCGCCAAAATTGCTGATTTTGCCGATAAATTCATTTCTTCGGCACGAACAAAATTTCCACACAGCAAAAGAAAAACAATTGACATGATTACTATTCGTTTCATTTCTATCCCTCCGTTCTTCGTTATCTTATGAATCTCAAATAAAAAATAGTACCCTTTTGTGACTTAGTCACAGAAACAATTCTAAAATTTGGTTATACTATTCATAAAGAAAGGGGGAATGATGATGTCTGTCAGATTTAACGATGACAAGGAATTGGTTCAGCAAATCAAAGAAGGGTTAAAAAAGAAGGGCGGCTATTGCCCTTGTCGGTTAGAACAATCCGAAGACAATAAGTGTATCTGCAAAGAATTCCGCGAACAAATCAGCGACCCGAACTTTGAAGGATATTGTCACTGTATGTTATATTATAAAAGTAAATAAGAAAGGATGATTTTTTATGGCAGTATTAGAAATTACAAAACAAAATTTTGATATCGAGGTAATGCAATCTGAAGCAACTGTTTTACTTGACTTTTGGGCAACCTGGTGCGGTCCGTGCCGCATGGTTTCTCCCATTGTGGATGAAATTGCAGAAGAAGTATCAGAACTGAAGGTCGGAAAAATCAATGTTGACCAAGAGCCTGAACTGGCACAGAAATTTGGAATCATGAGTATTCCCACTCTGATCCTCATAAAAAACGGCACCGAAGTCAAACGACTCATCGGTGCAAGAAGTAAATCTGAATTATTGTCCTGGATTGGATAATATTTTTAATTTTTTCTTATCTAAAATTTCAATTCCGCCACGAAACAAGGATACCATTTGTTCAGCGGCAAAATATTTCAGCATCCGCGTTACTACCTCACGGGCAGAACCTGTATATCGGGCAATCTGCTCATGGGTCAGATAAATGCGGGTGCTGTTTGTTTTCACCATTTCATCCCACAAAAAAATAGCGAGTCTGCGGTCATAGCTCATAAATAATATCTGTTGCATCACCCACATCACATCCGAAAAACGTTCTACTGCTGTTTCCAAAGCAAAATTTTGAATGCGAAGGTTGTTTTCTGTCAACTCCGAAAACACTTTGCCATTCACAATATAGCATTCACCATCTTCTTCTGCATCAACCATTACATCAAATTCTATGGTTTTTAATACACACGATGCAGATAACATGCAAAATTCTCCGGGGAACAAACGATACAACGTAATTTCTCGTCCTTCTTCTGACAAAAGATAAGTTCTTAAGCTACCTTTCCTTACGATTATCACACCGGTACATTCCCCTTGGCCGCCATGAATGTTTTCTCCTTTATATACAGTTCTTGCCACTGTGTTTCGGCAAAACAACTCTTGTTCTTCTCTTGACAATTCCTGCCAAAAAGGAAATATTTCGCGATACAGATCTTCGTATGCTGTACTGCTCATTCTCATCACCTTTTCATCATTTAAATAATAGAATGTTAAAAAAGTACTCGAGAACTCCCGAGTACTTTCTTGTTAAATACTAAACTTTCCAAAAGCATCCAGTACAGAAGACACCAAAATCAAAACAATAAAAATTGGTGCAATGTATTTGATTACCACTTCAAACAGTTTCTTTCTCTTGAACTTACCGTTCAATTCCACTTCTTCAATAACGGCTTTTGGTTTGATTACATAACCAATAAAGATACAAGTAAGCAATGCAACAATCGGCATCAAAACACTGTTACTGATAAAGTCAAAGAAATCCAAGAACTGCATTCCGATAATCTTCACTTCACTCCATACTCCGTATCCTAAAGAGGAAAGCAACCCTAACACAACAGAGAATACAAAAACCAAAAGACATGCCAATTTTCTATTCACCTTAAATTTATCGCATACAATGGAAACAACGGTTTCCATCAAAGAGATGGAAGACGTCAGAGCAGCAAACAACACAAGCAAAAAGAAAATTAACCCAATATAGGTACCGCCTGCCATGGTTTCAAATACTTTTGGCAAAGTGACAAACATCAGGCTTGGTCCCTTTCCCAAAGCTTCAGGAGTGCCTTCGGAAAATACAAATACCGCAGGAATAATCATCATACCTGCCAAAAAAGCAATTCCTGTGTCAAACAATTCAATCTGTGTAACTGAGGATTCTAAATTAACATCCTTTTTCATGTAAGAACCATAAGTAATCATAATTCCCATTGCCAATGACATGGAATAGAACAACTGTCCCATCGCTGCCAATACTGTTGTAGCGGAAAACTTACTAAAATCGGGCATAATATAATATTTTACACCTTCCCATGCGCCCGGCATACAAATAGAATAGATTGCAATAAAGAAAGACAAGGCAACCAACACAGGCATCATAAATTTGCTGACTTTTTCAATTCCCTTTTCCACGCCAAATAAAACAATCAATGCCGTAATACCGATAAACACAGAAAACCAGATAATAGGTTCTGTAGTTTGAGAAATAAAACCGTCAAAATACTCATCCTTCGCCGTAGCAACAGCACCACCTGTCACAAAAGCATACAGATACTTCGTTACCCATCCGCCGATTACAGAATAGTAAGGTAAAATGATTACGGGAACTACAGATGCCAACACACCGATAAAGGTGTATTTTTTCTGCAAAGCAGAAAAAGCACCAATGGCGCTAAGACCTGTTTTTCTGCCAATGGCAATTTCCGCCGTCATCAATGCAAAGCCGAAGGATACCGCCAATAAAATATATACCAGCAGAAAAATCCCTCCGCCGTATTTTGCCGCCAAATAAGGAAATCTCCAGATATTTCCCAATCCAACAGCAGAACCTGCAGCCGCAAGAACAAAGCCTATTTTACCTGTAAAGCTGCTTCTTTTTTCATTTGTCATAGATAAACCCTTCCTTTTTACAATACTTTTTTACTATTGTATCATATTTCTACCCTTCTTGCAAGTAAAATCCACCATTTCTCTTAACTATTTTCGAAATTATGAAATGTTATTTTTCTTAAGTAGCCGTAAATTTTTTTCATTTAAAATTATTCCAGATGATTATGATCCAAACAATAGTCACCCGCATAAGCTTTATTCAAGCAGCCGTATGCATCACAATACGGAACAGACGTCGTTGTATCATGCTCATCACAGTATTCTCCACTGTATATGATTTCATAACAATCCTGTTTGGCACAGAATTCGTTATCAACCCATGCTATTCCATCATATTTTGCCCCTATTTCTTTGCCTTTCTTATCTATAATCACATATTTCTTTTCAGTTGTTCCAACAATAGCATATCCATCGTCATAGAAAGAAGTTGAATCTACATACAGATAATTAATAACAAGATTCCCTTTCTTATCTATATACCCATGCTTGTCTCCGCTTTCTGCACTTGCCATACCGTTTGAAAAAGGGCTAGCACTATCAAACTGTGGATTTATTATATATTCACCCTTAGTATTGATATAGCCCCATTTTTCTCCGCTTTTTACATAAGCTAAACCATCCGAAAAAGACGCCGCAAACTCAAACTGAGGATTAACTATATATTTACCCTTAGTATTGATATAGCCCCATTTTTCTCCGCTTTCCACACTTGCCATACCGTTTGAAAAAGACAAAGCATCATCAAACTGAGGATTAATTACATACTTGCCCTTAGTATTGATATAGCCATATTTTT
>SVJP01000048.1 GCA_015068925.1 Oscillospiraceae bacterium | reverse complement strand
GCTGATTTTGATGACTATGTCCGTGCGCAGAATGATGTTTCCAAAGCATATCAAGATCAGGACAGATTTACAAAGATGTCTTTGGTAAACATTGCAAAAGCAGGTATTTTCTCTGCTGACCGTGCGGTGAAGGAATACGCAGATAATATCTGGCATATGAAATGAGATGGAGAAATGTAAAAAATCCGGATCGCAAAATAATCGGACTCATTTTTTCCTGTTCCCTAAAAAGTGAGGGATAGGAAAAAATGTTCAGAACGAAAAACCGAGCAAAAGCAAAGCTTTTGATCACCTGAAGTTGTATATTGATACGTTGAGAGGCGAGGTTTTTGTAGCAAAAAGGTTGCAAAACAAAGAAAAATCCCATTTTGATGGGATTTTTCTACATTTAGTTTACAGGTTCCAACTTGCAGCGATTTTTTATGAAGAATTGTTTAACCTTTTTGCATTCCGGACTTTTTTACATCCCTTTAATAGGTAAGATTGAGGAATAAGAATGAGAATTTTATACGATAGCAAGAAAGCGCAATTTAAAACACCCTTTGGTTGTTTGAGAGAGAACGAAAAATGCACCATGAGCCTGCTCGTTCCAAGGAACTGTACCACAAAAGAGGTGCAGCTTTGCATAGAGGATGAACAAGGCTTTTTCCTTCGTGTGCCTTTTGGAAAAATGGGAGAAGAAGGGGAGTATGAGCGGTTTGGCGGTGTTTTCTCTCTGTTTCGGCGAGGATTGTATTTTTATTATTTTACGGTGATACAGGAAGAAAATTCTTTTCGTCTGTTCCGTGAAGGGTATGACCAAACCAATATGGAAGAAGGGGAAAAGTGGCAGTTAACCTGTTTTGATGAGAATTATACCACCCCCGATGAGTATCACGGGGCGGTGATGTATCAAATTTTTCCTGACAGATTTGCCAAATCGGGAGACTGTGACCTATCAGAAAAGCTGACTCCCTTTACCCTTCACCAATCTGTAGAGGAGGTTCCTATCTTTTCTCCCGATGAACAGGGAATTGTGCAAAATAATGATTTTTACGGTGGGAATTTCAAGGGAATAACGGAAAAATTAGATTATCTGTTGAGCCTTGGTGTTTCTGTCTTGTACTTAAATCCTATTTTTAAAGCTTATTCCAACCACCGTTATGATACGGCGGATTATAAATGTATTGACCCTATGCTGGGAACGGAAGAAGATTTTATTGCTTTTTGCAATGAGGCGCATCAGCGGAATATGAAGGTGATTTTAGATGGTGTCTTTTCCCATACGGGTTCAGACAGCGTATATTTTGATGTGCACAACCGTTTTGACAATGGTGCCTTTCACCATGGGGATTCTCCTTATAAAGATTGGTTTCAATTTCGGGAATACCCGCACAGTTATGAAAGCTGGTGGGGAATCAAAACATTACCGTGTGTCAATGAATTGAACGAATCATATTTGGATTTTATCATTCGTGACGAGGATAGTGTGGTTGCCTATTGGATGAAGCGCGGGGCGGACGGCTTTCGTCTTGATGTGGCAGATGAATTGCCTGATGAATTCATTCGGTTGCTTCATAAGAAGGTGAAGGAATTGAATCCGGATGGGTTGGTCATCGGAGAAGTGTGGGAAGATGCTTCCAATAAATGCAGTTACGGTGTAAGACGAACCTATTTTACCGAAAAAGAATTGGATTCTGTCATGAATTATCCTTTTCGGGATGGTATTTTAGAATATTTGACAGGGAAAACGGACGGATTGACTTTTGCCCAAACCGTCATGACCATTTGTGAAAACTATCCCCGTCCTGTGGTGAATTGCCTGATGAATAGTCTTTCCACTCATGATACCCCCAGAATTATCACTCTTTTAGGAGATTCCTTTGCAGGAACAAAGGAGGAAAAAGCAGAGCGGTCTTTATCTTTCGAGCAAAAAGAAATGGCATTACAGAAGGAACGACAGGCTGCAGCAATGCAGTTTTTCCTGCCCGGTATGCCCTGTATTTATTACGGAGATGAAGCAGGGATGGAAGGTTTTGAAGACCCCTTAAATCGCAGATGCTTTCCCTGGGGAAGGGAAGATAAAAAATTGACCGAGTTTTATTGTCAATTGATTTTGTTAAAAAAGAGGTATCCTGAACTGAAAAAGGGGGATACTGCCCTTGTGTTCGGAAACGAAGAGGTGTTTCATATGAGTCGTGACAACCGGTTTCATCTGATTGTCAACCGTAATGGGGAGCCATATTCTGTAGACGGAACTCTCCTATTTGGGCAAAATGCGGAGCAAACAGATTCCGTTACCGTCTTTTCAGGCGGATTTGCTTTGGTAAAAAAATAGGGTTCAGAAGATGCGAAAATATTTTTGCATCTTCTTTTTTGCAATAAAACTTGAAAACTTAAATTGATTGTGTTATAATATACATGCTACAACTTTTTTTATTATGTCATTGATTGACAACATCGAACTGAATAAACTAATGCTCAAGGGGTACGCTATTTGTAAAAAGCGTACACTCTTGTTTCGTCATACTCTTGAGCTAAGGTTTATAAGATGTAATGAAAAAAGTGTGTAGCAACATTCGAAACAGAGTTCGTGCGTTTTTTGGTGCGTGGCTCTGCTTTCGAGTTGGCTACGCACTTTTTTTATTAGCGGAGTATGTTATGAATACAGAAAATAGGGCTTGCTGTGTTTTCGGACACAGAAAGGTCGAAGAAAAAAACAAATTAAAAGAGAAATTGACCGAACTATTTGAACAGCTTATCGTATCTGAAAATGTTACTACTTTCTATCTGGGAAGCAAAAGCGAGTTTAATGACTTATGCTGTAAGGTTCTTGCTGTCAAAAAAGAAAAATATCCTCATATTCAAAGGGTATATGTTCGTGGCGAATATCCGTGTATCGACGAAAATTATGAAAACTATCTTTTGGAAAGCTACGAGAAAACTTATTTTCCGCAAAGGGCAATCCATGCAGGCAAGGCAGTATATGTGGAACGGAATCGTGAAATGATTGATCAATCAGAAATCTGCATTGTCTATTACAAAAACAACTATTTACCGCCCAAACGAAAAAGTGGCACAGCAATTGCCTATCAATATGCCCTTCAGAAGAAGAAAATTATCATCAATTTGGCAGATCGTTCCCTACAATGAAAGGCACAAACGATGGATTTCGTTTGTACCTTTAAAATACTTTTATTGCGTGATTTATTGCTTGATTCGATAAGCTGTAACGGTATTTTTCATCAGCATTGCAATGGTCATGGGACCTACGCCTCCGGGAACGGGAGTAATGGCAGAAGCCACTTCCTTGACTTCTTCGAAATCCACATCTCCTGACCAGGTGCCGTCTTCCAAACGATTCATGCCGACGTCAATGACCACAGCACCTTTCTTTACCATATCTCCTTTGATGAGCTTTGCTTTTCCTACTGCAGCAACCAAAATGTCAGCCCGTCTTGTAACCTCTGCCAAATCCTTGGTTTTGGAGTGGCAAACGGTAACGGTGCCGTTTTCGGCAAGCAACAGCATGGATTGGGGTTTTCCTACAATATTACTTCTTCCCACAACCACACATTCTTTTCCGCTGACTTCAATGCCTGTCAGTTTAATCAATTCCATAACCCCTGCAGGAGTACAGGGTGCAAAATCGGGTTCTCCAATCATGATTTTTCCCACGTTAAAGGGATGAAATGCATCCACATCCTTTTTGGGGTCGATGTTGTAAATGACCGTTTTTTCATCCAAGTGAGAAGGAAGGGGAAGCTGAACCAAAATTCCGTCAATAGCGGTATCTTTATTTAACTTGTCCACTAATGCCAACAGTTCTTCCTGTGTGGTTTCACCGGGCAGAGCATATTCGTAAGAAGTAATTCCCACATGCTCGCAAGCCTTTTTCTTGTTGTTCACATAACGGCGGGAAGCGGGGTCATCCCCTACAATCACCACCGCCAATCCGGGTGCACGACCCGCTTGTTTCAATTCCTCTACTTCCAATCTTAAGCCTTCCCGAATCTCAGCGGCGAGGCTTTTTCCGTCCAGTAATTTTGCTGCCATTTTGTTTTCCTCCGTTTCGTTGGTTAGTTTTATATTGATTTTTTTGATTACTTCCGTTTCTTTTCGGGTCACGGGGCGGCGGAATGAGACATTCCCTTCCAAACCCGATTAAATCTTCACGACCTGCCTGAATCAAAGCTTTTTTCACCAGGGAATAATGCTCCCGTCTGGAAAATTGCAGTAAGGCTCTTTGCATCTGTTTTTCTTCATAGGTTTTTGCCACATACACAGGCTTCATGGTCATCGGGTCAAGCTCTGTGTAATACATACAGGTAGATACCGTTCCGGGGGTGGGATAAAAATCCTGAACCTGCTCGGGCATATACCGCATCTTTTTAAAATACTGTGCCAGCATAATGGCATCATGCAGGGTGCTTCCCGGGTGGGAAGACATGAAATAGGGCACCAGATACTGTTTGGTTTCCTTGTTCATCTGATAAAACTTCTGATAAAATTTCTGATAAACCTCTACAGGCGGTTTTCCCATATAGGATAATACATTGTTTGAAATGTGTTCGGGTGCTACTTTTAACTGACCGCTCACATGATATTTGCTGAGTTCCCTGAAAAAGGTAGGGTCAGGGTCCGCAAGCAGATAGTCAAACCGAATCCCCGAACGGATAAATACCTTTTTCACACCGGGCAGCTTTCGTAATTTCCGAAGTA
Source organism: Oscillospiraceae bacterium (assembly GCA_015068925.1). Taxonomy (GTDB): domain Bacteria; phylum Bacillota; class Clostridia; order HGM11514; family HGM11514; genus SIG438. The sequence goes on along the minus strand of SVJP01000048.1, from coordinate 9,036 downwards.
ATGACAGATAATCCTTGTGGTCAGCTTTGATATTGTTACATACTTTCGGATACAGACACCGCTTATTACTGCACGTTCCTGCCGTTAACTGCTTTTTGCAGGCAGGCTGACGGAAATTGGCGGTAGGTCCTCCCACATCATGAATATATCCTTTAAAATCAGGATGGGCAATCAGCTTGTTTGCCTCTTCCAGCAAGGATTCATGGGAACGGGAGCTGATGACCCGCCCTTGATGAAAGGCAAGGGCACAGAAATTGCAAGACCCGAAACATCCCCGACAAGAGGTGAGAGAAAACTGCACCTCCGAAATGGCAGGAACCCCTTCGGTATAAGAAGGATGGTAGGTTCTTTCGTAAGGCAAAGCATACACCTTGTCCATTTCTTCCGTGGTCAAAGGAAGAGAGGGCTTGTTTTGAACCAGATACCGATCCTGGTGGGCCTGTGCCATTCGTTTTCCCCGAATGGCGTCCTGATGCTCATATTGAATCCGAACCGAATCGGCATAAGCCCGTTTGTTGTCTCTCACTTCTTCAAAAGAGGGGAGGAGCACAGTATCCTCAGGCAATGCTTCTTCCTGAGAACAGCAGTAAGCCGTACCGTCTACATTTCTGATTTCTTTGATTCGTTTTCCCTGATTCAATTGATGGGCAATGGCAGGAATGGAACGCTCTCCCATGCCGTAACTGAGCAAATCTGCCCGTGCATCAATCAACACCGACCGCCGAACACGGTCATCCCAATAGTCATAATGAGCAAAACGGCGAAGACTCGCCTCTACACCGCCGATAATCAACGGAATTTCTCCAAAGGCTTCTCGGATTCTGTTGCAATACACAATCACCGCACGGTCAGGCCGCATCCCTGCTTTTCCACCGGGGGTATAAGCATCCGAGCTTCGTTTCTTTTTGGCGGCAGTGTAGTGATTGACCATGGAATCGATATTTCCCGAAGAAATCAAAACACCAAGCCTGGGTCTCCCAAATTCCAAAAAGGCATCCTTGCTTCTCCAGTCAGGCTGAGACAGAATTGCCACTCGATAGCCTTCTTGCTCCAGTACTCTGGAAATAATGGCAGTCCCAAAAGAGGGATGGTCTACATAGGCATCCCCTGTTACATATAAAAAATCGGGCCGATCCCAGCCCAGAGCTTCCATTTCCTGTCGGTTTACGGGTAAAAAACTCATAGCGGTTCCTTTCTCAAAATTCCACTGTAATGCTTACTATATTATACATGAAAAAAGGGATTTTGTCAATAAAATTGAATTCTTTTCAACATAGGGGGCAAGGGAATCGAAAAAGGTATTGCAATTTAGCCCATTTTGTTGTAAAATAGGTATATAAGTATTTTTTAGGATGTGAATGATTGTGAAGCTAATCATACAAATTCCCTGTTATAATGAGGAGGAGACCCTGCATATTGCAGTAGGCGACCTTCCCAAAGCCATTGACGGGGTAGATGAAATTGAATATTTGGTGATCAATGACGGAAGTCAGGATAACACGGTGGAAGCGGCAAGAAAATGCGGCGTTCATCACATTGTGGGATACAGTAAAAACAAAGGTCTTGCCAATGCGTTTATGACAGGGATTGATGCCTGTTTAAGACTTGGTGCCGATATTATTGTAAACACCGATGCGGATAATCAGTATTGCGGTGAAGATATCGAAAAATTAATTCGTCCTATTTTGGACGGCAAAGCAGAAATGGTCATCGGAGAACGTCCCATTGACAACATTGATGACTTTTCTCCCTTGAAGAAAAAATTACAGCATTTGGGAAGTTTGGTAGTTCGTAAGATTTCAGGTACCGATGTACCGGATGCTCCCAGCGGATTCCGTGCTTACAGCAGAGAAACTGCCATGAAATTAAATGTAGTATCTCAATATACCTACACACTGGAAACCATCATTCAAGCAGGACATAAAAATGTGGCACTGGAATCGGTGCCCATTCGTACCAATCCTCAGTTGAGAAAATCCCGTTTGTTCAAGAGTATGCGTGCTTATATCAAACGGTCCGTTTCTACTATGTTTCGTATTTTTCTCATGTATCGCCCCTTTAAACTGTTTGCAACCATTGGAAGCATTATTTTTGCTTTGGGTGCGATTTTGGGTTGCCGTTTTCTGTATTTTTATGTTACGGGAACGGGAGACGGTCACATTCAGTCTTTGATTTTAACCGCAGTGCTTCTGATGATAGGCTTTCAGACCATCACTTTGGGATTGCTGGCGGATGTCATTTCTGCCAATCGGAAGTTGATTGAAGACGTGCAGTACCGTGTGCGGAAAATGGATTATGAACGAAAGGAACAGGAGTGATTCCTTTGAAAATAGCATTTGATGCTTACCCAATTGCATCTCCCCGTTTAAGCGGAGTGGGAGTTCATGCATTGGAAATTGCTTCCCGACTTTGCAAGTGGGAAGAATTAGACTGCACCTTACTGTTGTATGATTTTTTGAAACGACGGGGCAGTAAGGAGATGTTGCAAAAACGCATTCCCCAAACGAAAATTGTGCAGAACAATCTCCTGCCTTACGGAATTTATGTGGAGCTTTGGAACAAAATTCCTCGTTTGGGTTTGGAGCAGGTGTTTGGAACCACTGCAGATGTTTTCCATTTTTTTAATTTTGTGGTTCCACCCAAGGTTCCCGGGAAAATAATCAATACGGTTCACGATTTGGTATATCTGAATTTTCCCGAAACCATGGAAAAACGGAATTACAGAAGACTCAATATGCACCTGAAACGTTCTTGTCAGGATGCAGATGTGGTCATTACTGTTTCAGAAACCATCAAGCAGGAATTGATTGACCAGATGAAGTTGCCCAAAGAAAAAATTCGAGTGGTATATAACGGTGTGGATCAAAAACGGTTTCGTCCTGTGTTGGAACGGATTTCGGGGTTGCCTCACGATTATTTTTTGTATCTGGGCACCTTGGAGCCTCGGAAAAATCTATTGGGTTTGTTAGAAGGATATCGAATTGCAAAACCAAAAATAGGGGATTGCAAATTGGTGCTTGGCGGTGCCAAGGGTTGGGAATATCAGACCATTTTTGAAAAAGTCAAGGAATATGGATTGGAAGAAGATGTGGTCTTTCCCGGTTATTTGCCCTCAGAGGATTTACCGAAATTATATTCCGGTGCGAAGGCCTTTTTGTTTCCCTCTCTTTATGAAGGATTCGGCATTCCGCCTTTGGAAGCCATGGCGTGCGGTGTGCCTGTGGTTACGTCTAATTGCTCCTGTCTTCCTGAGGTAACGGGAGACGCGGCAGTGCTGGTAAACCCGAAGGATTCGGAGGAGCTGGCATGGGCCATGGAGAACATTTTAACAGATACCGCTTTGCGTGACACTTGTGTGACACGTGGCTTGGAACGGGTGAAACAATTTACTTGGGAGCAGGCGGCAGAGCAGGTATTTTCAATTTACAAAGAAGGATAGGAGAACGGGTATGAAAGTTGCGATTGTACATGATTGGCTGACCAATTGGGGCGGTGCAGAGCAGGTATTAAAGCGGATTACGGAATTGTATCCCCAAGCGGATATTTATACTATGGTTTACCGTAAAAAAACCATGGAAAAAGAGTTTCCGAAGGTTACTACTTCGTATATTCAAAAGTTTCCTTTTGCAGACAAGCTGTACAATAAATATCTGCCCTTTTTTCCAAAAGCGGTGGAGTCTTTTGATTTGTCTGAATATGATTTGGTCATTTCCTCCTCCACCTGCTGCGCAAAGGGGGTACTGACCCGTGCGGATGCGGTTCATGTGTGTTTTTGCGCAACTCCCATGCGCTATGCCTGGGACTTTTATTTTGAATATAAAAATCATGCCTCCCCCTTGTTTCGGTGGCTGATTCCGCATTATATGCATAAAATCAGAATGTGGGATGCCCTTTCTTCCATGAGAGTGGATGCTTTTATGGCAAATTCCAAAAATGTGGGCCGAAGGATTAAGAAGCATTACCGCAGAGAAAGTACGGTGGTGTACCCCTTTGGGAATACCGAGTTTTATACTCCCGTGGATACTCCTACAGAAGATTATTATTTTATCGCTTCCCGTTTTGTGAGCTATAAACGGATTGATTTGGCAATTTCAGCCTGTGAACGGTTAGGTCGGAAATTGATTGTGGCAGGAGGCGGCGGAGAAGAAAAGAATCTTCGCAAAATAGCAGGACCCAATACTACCTTTGTGGGACGGTGTTCCAATGAAGAATTACGGCAGCATTATCAAAACTGTAAGGCATTTTTATTCCCCGGCGAAGAAGATTTCGGAATTACTCCCGTGGAAGCCCAAGCCTGCGGAAGACCGGTCATTGCTTTTGGCAAAGGCGGTGCCTTGGAAACCGTAGTGGACGGAGAAACAGGACTCTTTTTTGAAGAACAAACGGTGGATTCCCTGTGTGATGCTATTATGCGGTTTGAATCCATGGAATTTTCTAAAGAAAAAATCCGTGAAAATGCATTGCGGTTCAGCAAGGAAGAATTTGACAAAAGCTTCACCGCAGCAGTAAATGCGGCATTGGAGGAGGCAGGAAAATGAAGATTGCCCTCAATGCCATGACCATGTCTGAAACCAAAGCAGGCGTGGGGAATTATGCATGGCATGTGATTCGGGAATTGCAACAAAATCCCGGTGAACATCAGTTTACTGTGTATGTAAACGAAACGGTAAAGCATTTGTTTTCCGATTCGGAACAAATGAAATTTGTGGCACCCGGCAGCTTTTCTTCCAGTAAAAAGAGGCTGCTGTTTGAGTTGACAAAGCTGGGAAAAATTTTGAATCGGGAAGGGTATGATTTCCTTCATTTTTTGGATTATGCCACCCCGTTGCAAGCATTAAATGCTCCCTTTTTTGTGACGGTGCATGATGTGAGTTTTTTTGCCTCTGCAGATTATTTTACGAAATCCATGAGCATGACAAAAAAAAGCTTGTTGCCCCTTTCCTGTAAACGGGCGGTAGGAGTGATTACCGTTTCTGAATTTACCAAACGGGAGTTGTTGCGGTATGTGAAGCTGTCGGAGGATAAGATTCACCCTGTCTTACTGGGAACTGAGCCCCCTCGTACCGACGGCGAGGGAGGAGAGCCTTGCGTGCTGTGTGTAGGTACTGTGGAACCACGAAAAGACCAGATTACCGCAATCAAAGCCATGGAGCTTTTGTGGAAGGAGCACCCTGAATTTACCCTGCCTCTTGTGATTGCAGGGAAAGCCGGTTGGCGATATGAACCGATTTTTCAGTATGCTGAAAGGAGTCCGTTTTGTGACAGAATCCATTTTACGGGCTATTGCACCGAAAAACAATTGGCAGGGTGGTATCGCGGAGCGAAAGTATTTTTGTTTCCTTCTCTTTATGAAGGATTCGGATTACCGCCGTTGGAGGCAATGAGTTACGGTGTTCCGGTGGTGGCATCAAATGCGGCATCACTTCCCGAGGTGTTGGGAAATGGGGCAATTCTTTGCCCGATTGGAGAGGAAAAAGCCTTTGCGAAGGGAATCTTGGATGCCTTAGGGAATGACACATTGATTGCCTCAGGAAGAAAACGGGCGGCAGAACTGAGTTGGAAAAAGACGGCTGCAGAGCTTTTAGCACAATATCAAAGGATAGCCGAAAGGAGCAGAACATAGATGAAATCAACGGAAAAAGCCGTAAATTTGATGATTGGTCTGATTGACTTTTCTTTGACTGTCATTGCATTTTTAATTGCCTATTTCATCAGAAGTCAGGTGCTTCAAACAGAGAATCCTCTGTTTGGACTGCTTTCTTATACCTGGATTTTGCTGGTGTTCATTCCCAGTATGTTTATTTCTCTGTACCTGTTCGGATTTTATGACAGTAAAAAAACCTCCAAGCACTTGCGGTTAAGGCTGTTAAAGGCATTCGGGATCTGTGCCTTGATTTCTTCTTCTACCGTGTTTTTAACAAGGGACGATGCCTTCAGCCGTTTGTTGTTTTTCTTATTCTTAGGTATTGATTTTTGTTTGTTGTTTGCCGAAAAGCTGATTTTGCGACGGTTTTTTACTGCGAAAATCAGAGATAATGTGGGAGCCACTCGCGTGTTGGCAGTGGGGGATCCTGAAAAGGTGAAAGAAACCATGGAAAAAATCCGAAGAGAACAGGATTTGATATTCCATGTGGTAGGATATGTAAGCCTGACGGACGAATCAGGACTTGGGAATGTGGAACAACTGCAGGAACTGGTCATTGAGCATACGGCAGATCAGGTGTTTTTCTTCTTGCCCAAGGATTGGGCAGGGAATATTGAACCGTATTTACAGAAATGTGAAGAATTGGGGATTACGGCAAGGTTACTGTTGGATTGGTATCGACTGCCTCTTTCCAAAACCGAATTGAGTTATTTGGGAGATTCTCCCATGTTGACGTTTCATACCGTTTCTCTCAATCAGAGTCAGCTGTTGTTAAAGCGTGCCATGGATATCTTAGGCGGTCTTTGTGGAGTCATTTTGACAGGCTTATTGTCCCTTATCATTGCACCCATCATTAAGCTGACCTCTCCCGGCCCTGTGTTTTATTCTCAGGAACGGGTGGGGCAAAATGGCAGAATTTTTCGGATTTATAAGTTCCGCTCCATGTATGCCGATGCGGACCGCCGTTTGGAAGAGCTGAAGCAATACAATGAATTAAGCGGTGCTGTCTTTAAAATGAAAAATGACCCCCGTATCACTTCTGTGGGGAAATTTTTAAGAAAAACAAGCCTGGACGAATTTCCTCAGTTTTGGAATGTGCTTCGGGGGGATATGAGCCTTGTGGGAACCCGTCCTCCTACAGTAGGTGAAGTGGCGGAATATGAACGGTATCATCGCAGAAGGCTTTCCATTAAACCCGGATTGACCGGAATGTGGCAGGTCAGCGGCAGAAATGATATCACCGATTTTGAAGAAATTTATCAGCTTGATGTGCAGTATATCGACCATTGGTCTTTGACCTTGGATGTGAAAATACTGTTTCGTACCGTGTGGACGGTGTTGGTAGGAAAAGGTGCAGAATAGAAAGGAAAAAGTCATGAAAATCAGCGTCATTGTACCCTCGTATAATACATCGGAGGAGCATTTATCTGTATTGTATCAATCCTTACTTTGTCAGACTCATCAGGAGTTTGAAGTGATTGTCGTAGATGATTGCTCTCAGTTTGACAGTTATGAAATGCTTCAAGACCCCAGATTTCGTGTAGAACGGATGCCCCAAAACGGAGGGCCTGCCAAATGTCGGAATCGCGGTGCAGAGTTGAGCGAAAGCGAATTTTTATTCTTTACCGATTCGGATTGTGAGTTGGCACCCGAAACCCTGTCTCAGGTTGCGAAAGGGTTGGAAAAGGAAAAGGTGATTATGGGAAATACCATTACAAAAACAAAAACCTTTTTTGGCACTTGCGTGGCATATTTAGGCTTTCCCGGCGGTGGAATTTTAGGATTTGATAAGGTGTGGAGGGTGGATGAGCATGGCTACACCGACAGTATCAGCAGTTGTAATCTTGCCATCCGAAAAGGTTTTTTTGACGAAATGGAACGGTTCAATACCAATTTCCCCGTTCCCGGGGGAGAAGATACCTATTTTTCAAAAAAAATAGTTGCAAAATCAGAAAAGATATGGTATAATAGAGAACAGGTTGTGTATCACGTAGAGCGTGGAGATTTGAAAGGATTTCTGCGTTGGCAAATCACCCGCGGACGGGGAAATTATCATATCAAAAAGAACTTAGGTAGTGTAGGCAGTTTTTATAAATTACGGCTTTGGTCTTTTTGGAACAGTCTGAAGGCAAGCACATGGCGCTTTCCTGTGGTGGGAATGTTGATTTTGCTTTCTGTGATTTATCAATCCAAAGGATATAAAATGGAAGTAAAAAACCAAGAATGTGAGTAGGAGTGAAGGAAGTTGTCCAGAAAAAGAGTGTTAGTCACAGGCGGTGCCGGTTTTATCGGTTCTCATTTGTGCGAAGAATTGCTGCGTCGCGGTTGTGAGGTTATTTGTCTTGACAATTTTTTTACGGGTAGAAAAGAAAATGTTGCTCATTTGATGGACAATCCTTATTTTGAAATTATTCGTCATGATATCATCAATCCCATTGATGTGGAGATAGACGAAATTTATAATTTAGCTTGTCCTGCATCCCCTGTGCATTATCAGTATAATCCTGTGAAGACGATTAATACCAATGTTGTGGGTGCGTCCAATATGTTGGAGCTGGCAAAACGGAGCAATGCGAAAATTTTGCAGGCTTCTACCAGCGAAGTATATGGTGACCCGAAGGTTCATCCCCAGGTGGAAGGCTATTGGGGCAATGTCAATCCCATCGGGATTCGTTCTTGCTATGATGAAGGAAAGCGTTGTGCGGAAACCTTGTTTTTTGATTATCACCGTCAGTACGGTGTGGATATCCGTGTGATTCGTATTTTCAATACTTACGGTCCCAGAATGTTGGAAAATGACGGCAGAGTGGTAAGCAACTTTGTTGTTCAGGCTCTTCGCGGTCAGGATATTACCATTTACGGTACAGGCGAGCAAACTCGTTCCTTCTGCTTTGTCAGTGATTTGGTCCGCGGTATGATTGCTATGATGGAAGGAAATATCCATGGTCCTGTGAACTTTGGAAATCCCAGAGAAATGACCATTAAGGAAATTGCTGAAATGGTGTTGGAATTGACGGGAAGCAAGTCAAAGCTCATTTATCAGCCCTTGCCTCAGGATGACCCCTGCAAGAGAAAGCCTGATATTACCCGTGCGAAAACAGAGCTTGGTTGGCAACCCGAGGTTGTGCTGGAAGAAGGTCTCAAACAAACCATTGAGTATTTCCGTTCAACAATTGAATATTGATTTTGAGAGAGCAATCTCTTGAGATACATTTGCGCCTGTAGCTCAGTTGGATAGAGCGTCAGACTCCGACTCTGAAGGTCGTGCGTTCGAATCGCGTCAGGCGTACCAAAAAGGGGCTGTCTCACTAAAAGTGAGGCAGCCCTGATTTTTTGCACACAAAAAGCCGCTGAAGTATGGAAACTTCGCGGCTTTTGTGGTATCATGAAGT
>SVJP01000047.1 GCA_015068925.1 Oscillospiraceae bacterium | reverse complement strand
TTACCGTTCGTCCTGCAGATTTGCTGGAGCCCGAACTGGAAAAGTATCGCGAAGAATGCAAAGATGTTGCAAAATCCGAAGAAGATGTATTAAGCTATGCACTCTTCCCACAGGTTGCATCCAAGTTCTTCGAAACAAGAGATAAAAAGGCGGAAGAACCTGTTGCAGCTCCTGCACAGAGCGACAATGGAGTTCGTACATTATATGTACAGGATTTGTCTTAGTATGTAATGAAGAGGGGGTGTGAGCATTTTGCTACACCCCTTTGTATATGTTTTGCTACCATTACCATTGGGGTGGACGAAAAATAGCGCAGATTGGACAAACCGAACCCGTAGGGATTACCCGAAGGCGTACGAGTGTACGTCGAGAGGTGAGGTTTGTTCAAAACACAAGACAATATATGATGGAAATTCGTGGAAAAACGAATTTCTCCCTATTATTTTTTGATTTTGTCAAAATTTTTTTGATTTTGCCAGACAACCTGATAAAGTTGTTTTTGTCTTGTGTGGTGTGGGCATTTTGCTACACCCCTACTTTTTGATAGAGGAGATTAAACTATGTTTTGTGGAAAAATGAAGGCAGTTACCTTTAGTTACGACGATGGTGTGACCCAGGATTTTCGTTTGGTAGAATTATTGAATAAATATGGGCTAAAAGCAACCTTTAATCTGAATTCCGAGTTGCTTGGTCAGAAACAGTCTTACTGTCACGGAGAGGTGGAGGTGTGCCACGATAAAATTCAGCCCGAGGATGTGAAATCTCTTTATGCAGGGCATGAGGTGGCGGTGCATACCTTAACCCACCCCCGTTTACCCAATATTACCGATGATGCAGAGGTGATCCGTCAGGTAGAAGAGGATAGACTGAAATTGTCCGAGCTTGCAGGATATGAGGTCATCGGTATGGCATATCCTTGTGGCGGCGTGAACAATGACGATCGTGTGGCAAAGCTGATTCGGGAAAACACCGGAGTCCAATATGCAAGAACCATTACCGCGAACGATTCTTTTGAGCCTCAAACTAATCTATATCGGTTCAATCCCACCTTGTGGCATAGGGATTGGGATCAGATGTATGAGCTTGGCGAAATGTTTTTGGGAATGAAAACGGACACTCCGCAGATTTTTTACATCTGGGGTCACAGCTATGAGTTTGATATTGATGACAGCTGGAATTTGTTTGCAGATTTTTGCAAATTCATCAGCGGAAAAGAAGATATCTTCTACGGAACCAATCGGGAAATTTTGCTTTAAATGTTTGCTGTCAAGAGAGAGCTTCGGCTCTCTTTTTTTTGAAAATTCGGCTCTCTTTTTTTGAAAATTCTCTTGACGAAAAGTTGACAAAATGGTATAATTATAAATAAGGTAAAAAATTTTATTATGAATGGAGTGGAAACTCATGAAAAAAACAGTTGCATTATTGTTAGCAATGATGCTCATTCTGGCAGGGATGACAGTTGCGGTTACTGTTGGTGCCGAGGTTAACTACCCTGTCAACGAAACCTTTGAAGAGACGACAGATGTTGATTGGGCAACCAAATACACCGGCACAGCATCCATCAGCCATGATGCTACAGGAGGATATGGCGGAACAGGTGCTGTAAAATATACTGCCAATGCAGGAATTTCTTCTGATGGTTCCGGCACTCAGCATCGTTTTTTCACCGCACCGCAGGTAACCTTTAAAAAAGGTGCGACTTATACCATTTCCTTCCGCGGAAAAGCAAGCAGCAGTGCAGCGGCATGGTGTGCTCCGAATTTTGGTTACACGGATGAAACAGGGGTTCATCACAATTACCCTGCCAACACCTGTTCCTTTACCACAAGCTGGAAGCAGTTCAGTTGGACATTTTCCATCAAGAATTTTGATGTAAAGAATTCTGAAGGGGTTTGGGTTGATTCAGGGGAAGAAACAAAAACCGCAGGTAGTATGATTGCGAATTTCTGGGGCTTTTCCGAAGGCCTTCAGGTGTGGATTGACGATTTCACCATAACCGAGGTTACAGATGAAGCAGCTACAATTGATTTGTCCGCTACCGCAAAAACAGTTCTTGCAGTGAATGAAACCTCTCAAATCAAGGTAACAGCCAAGGATGTTTTCGGAAATGTGATTGAAAATCCGAACGTGATATACGCTTCGGGGAATAATGAGGTGGCTACTGTTTCTGATGCAGGTCTTGTGACAGCCCACAAAAAGGGTGTTGCAATTATCACTGTACAAAGCACAGCAGCAGCACAATCCATTGTGATGATGGTAGGAGATAAGGGGAAGACTGTCAGCTTTGACTCTGCACCCCCTGCAGCCATCTCCACCGATGCAGCAAAAAATACCGCTTATCAATATGCCGCATCCGTTGATACCACCACCTATCGGGAAGGCACCGGTGCATGGAAAATCAAAAATCGTACCGATGTTACAGGAATGAAAACGGATAACTATGCATTGGTCAGCGGTTTGCAGGATACCACCGCACAAACCTTTGCATACTGGTTCTATGATGACGGCTCAAACATGAGTAAGGGACGTATCCATATGCGTAACGGAAGTACGAAATACAAAGGCGTTTTGGTTGACGGCAATTATGATACCGGAGCCACCGCTGCAGAACGGGGCAGATTGAGTTTGCTCATGTATCTGAATAAGGACAGAAACGGAACGTATACCTATCAACAATGGGATAACGGCTTGAAAAACTTAGCGGGGAGTACCCTCCAGAGCAGTACGGGTTGGCATCAGGTGGTGTTGGTGAACACCTTTGAAACCACCACAGTTTATTTAGACGGTCAGGTCTGGATGAGCGGGGATAATCTTTGCCCGGGCTTGGATATTGCACAGTTGGATTTTGTAATGCAGGGCGGAGCCGCCTTTGATTCTGTGATTCTGGATGATTTTGTTGCAGTAGATACGGGAACAACAACCCCTCAGCATATTGTAACAGTAGAAGCAACCGGTGAACACGGTGCAGTAAAGAACGATCAGGCAACGGTCAGTCCGTATAGCTATGTCAACAGCAAAGGCACTACCGTGAAAAATAAATTCAATTCCATTACGGTGTATGAAAATGATGATTTGACTTTGACCATGGTTCCCGAAGAAGGCTATGAGGCGAAGGTAACGGTTGGTGGTCAGAAGGTTGCCGTTCAAGATGATAATACCGTAACCATCTCCAACATTACCTCTGACACCACAGTAAATGTAACCTTTGAAAAAATCATTACCGAGCCTTCTATTTCAGGTACAAGTGCAGATTACATTGTATCAGGGGAATATGGCGAAAGCAAAGATTTTTCTTATGTAGCATATTACAAATTAGTTCTCCCTGCTGATTATCAATTAGGCGAATACGGAATGTATTTCAACGAAAGCGGTGCTACCACCGAAGCCTTGAAATTGCCTGCAAGCCAAATCGACGAAACCGCCAATATGTTCGGAATTCGTGTGTTTGGTGATGCAGTACAGCAAGGAAAAACCTACACCTTCCAAGGCTATGCTGAACTGGAAGACGGTGAAGGTACAGAAGGTACCATTACAACCGAAACAATCACAAAATAATCGAACGAGAGGAGACTGCGAAATTTATTTTTCCCAGTCTCAGACTGTCGAAAAAGTCGGTCTACCGCAAGCAAAAAAATACAGAGATGATTATGAATTTCTAATCCAATATAAAACAAGAGAAAAACCGTCAGAGAAATAAACGAATTTCCCTGACGGTTGCTTGCTTTTTGCCAAAATGAACACTTGCGGATAGCCGTACTGTCTGCGATTCATTTTGACAAAATATCCCTTCCTTTTTGCCAGTCTCTTTTTTTGAACTTCTTGACAAAATAAATCAATTGTGATACCATAAAATAGCATTGATTGAATTACGATATAAGAGAAAAGAGGAAACTTATGAGGAAAAAATGGATGTTAGGTTTGATTGTGGTATGTTGTTGTTTGTCAGGATGTGTCGGAACGCAGATGGAGACTGATGATATTCCTGCAGAAAGTGTGTTTCCCACTGTGACTCCCGTAGCGACAGAACAAGCAGAACCCACCGCGATTCCCACGCCTCAACCAACTGCTCAACAGAGCTACAATTATCAACAGCATTTGGGGACGTGGTATTATACAGCGTATTCTTCCCCAAAATATAGCGATTATAATCCTTTGACTATCGTAGAAAAAGGGAATAATCAGGCAGAAATCAGATGGGTTGACGGGAAAGTGGAACAAATTACGTTTATTTCTGATTATGTAGCACACGGTGATACTGCTGTTATCGAGCAATGTGCCGTTGAAGTTCCTTCCGGTATATCAGAACAACGCCAAAATGTTCCGGTTGTTAATGTTTACGATTTTACTCCGATTAAAGGTAGAGAAAATATGTTGGTGTGTAAGCGGACAACGGATACAGATAGGTTAGTGATCGCTCAGTGGCAAAGTGCTGTACGTGACATAGGAGAAGTGATGCAAATTCCTGTAACAACGTTAAGTGAAGAAGAAGCAAAAGAGGCATTGAAAAACTGGATTGGTGATTTGGGAACTTGGGTCAGCGGACGAGAAAATGTTTTGTTTTTTGACGGAACATATACTTGTAACGGAAAACAATATTACCAATTTGCTTTGAACGGGTTCGTATATGACCACTACAGTACTTTGACCTTTTTTGTAATCTCAGTAGACGGAACAGAAATGTTTGAAGGTCAGTGCAGTCAAGGATATTTGAATCGTTTTTAATCAACGAAGGAGAAAAGAGATATGAGAAAAATAGTTGCTTTATTATGTGTTGGAGTATGCTGTTGTTTGGTAGGATGCAGTGAAGCAACGTTTGTTGCAGAGAATGAAGAAATTCCTGCATCTGCAGAATATGAGGATTCCACAGTTCTTTCAACTACCCAACCAAATGACCAAAACGGTTACAATTACCAACAACATTTGGGTACATGGGTTTATAATCATGATGGAAGCATTTGTGAAATAAAAGATTTGGGAAATAACAATGCAGTGTTTACAGCACCGGACGGAACGGAAAAAACAATTGTGTTTGTGTCAGACAATTTAGCGGAATGTACAGAACCGGGGTATAATTTTGATTCTGATGGCGGTAAAATTGAAACAAAGTTGATTTTAGAATTCAGAACATCTGATTCAACAGGAGAAGAGTTGTTTGATTATAGAGCGGTGTATGCGGACGGTTCTCCTGCAAGTCAAGGTACTTATGCTACCAAAAAGCAAAGCGGGGGACAAGCATCACAAAATCTTTCTCATGCAACAGATGACCCTGTTTCGTTGATTGGAAAAACGGTCGCGGATGTAGAAGCGGTGTATGGCTCTGACTATGAATATGTAGCCGGATTTGAGGGCGGAAGCTATCTCATGTATGATCATGCAAAGCTTTCCTTTTTATTGGAAGAGTATAGCGAAACACCCTATGACAGCGCCAAAATAAGAGGTGTTTCTTCCAACGAAAATGTGGATCTTTTGGGTGCTTTGGACGGAAATATGACCTATCCCGAAATTGCCGCAGTAGTGGGCGGAGAAGTGGACATTGAGCAGCCGGAATATTTTATCAATCAGGCACATGGAGAACAGCCGGAGTATTTGTTGCAATTTGATTATAAGGGATATCATGTGAGTTATACCTGGTATACGAATCCGCAAACGACAACCTCTGAATATGGGTTCTTTCAAGTATTCGATTAATTTACTTCCGTCTCGCCTTTTGGGCAAGGCGCAGACCGTCGAAAAAGTCAGTCTAACGCAAATAAATAAAAAATTCATTTTAAATTTTGAATTTTATAAAACAAAACCGTCAGGAAAGAAACAAATTTTCCTGACGGTTGCTTACTTTTTACCAAAACGAACTATTACACGGAAGTGTTTCGCTGAATGTTTAGCTGTTTTGAATTGCTTTTTTTATTTCGGAAAGCTCTTGTTCTATTCGTTCCAGCCGATTGATGACATTTTGATGATTTTTTATACTGATCGTACTGTATCCCAATAAATAATCAGTTGATACCTGAAAAAATTCAGCTAATTTGATAATAGAATAACTATCGGGATTTGTTTTTCCTGTTTCATAGTTAGAAAGGGTTTTTTGATCAATTCCCGTTCCTTTGGACACGTCAATCTGACGTAAATCTCTGTCTTCTCTTAAATCTCTGATACGATTCATACTAAATTTCACCTCTTTACTATGATATTATACTACAAATTTAGTAAAAACTCTTGACATACTAATATTTTAGGTGTATAATCTATATTATACTAATATTTTAGTATATAGAAGTTTAAACATTGCATACAAAGAATGAGGAGGGGAGCAAAAGTTGTATGCAGAAAGAAAAATGAAACGATGATAGGAGAAATTAAAATGAACAAAAAGAATTGGAGAAAGCAAAGTTGTTTGTTGGTCAGTATGCTATTGATTTTCAGCCTTGTATCTTCCCTTTTGGTATTTGCAGACAGCGAAACGGTGGATTGCGAAATTGTTGTGGAACCTCAGTTTGATCAGGTTCGCTTTTTTAGCGATGACGGATATGCTGCTGTGCAAAAGGACGGAAAATGGGGATATATTGACAAAAAGGGAAATTGGCTTGTCACACCTCGTTATGATTATGCAGGCTCTTTTTCCGAAGGGAAGGCATTGTGCGGTGAGTTGTTGGATGAAAGCACCGAAGAATGGAATCTGATGTTGATGGATACCAAGGGAAAAACGATAGAGTTAAATTATGAAGACGGCAGCAACATCAGAGGATTTGTGGCAAGTGATGTACCGGAGGATTTCCAGTGGGATCGTTTTCCGTATGATTTGAACAACTCTTATAATTATATCATGAATGAAGGGCATATTTCCATTTCTGCCAGAACCATACAGGGTTCAGCCGGAAGACTGGTTTACCGAGCTGACGGAACACTGTTTCCTATTCTGTTTTGGATGAGAGATTATGGACAAACCTTTAACGATGGTGTTATTTCTCAATGGTATGACGGATTTGGTGGAATGTATGTATACGATACAGATGGAAATGTTGCATTGTGGTATAATGCTTTTATTGATGAAGAAGGAGAATACATTTCAAAAGAACATTTTTATAACGGAAAAGAATATTTTATTAGAGATTTGTTTTGTTTTGAGGCAGGAACAGCGGTAGCCATTGTAGAAACGGAGAGATTGTCGGATTCCGTTTGGCTTGCTATTGTTGACAAACAGGGGAACATAAAATACGTCTCCGAAACAGATTATGCAGCGGCTAGTCTGATTGGTACAGACCCGTTGACTAAATGTCTGAATGTAAACGGTTTACTTTGTACTGCAAACAAAGAAATGTTGTTCGGTGCGGTAGATATGGACGGAAATGTTTGTGTTCCCTTTGCTTATGAGGACATTTTGCCTTATCATGATGGTTTCATCGCTGTGAAGAAGGATGGTCTGTGGGGTTATGTAGATGGAAAAGGAACTGTAGTGATTGAACCGCAGTACGAACGGGTCACCTCTTTTAACGAAGGACGAGCTTTGGCGTTAAAGGATGATAAAGTGTTTATCATTAACAAGGAAAATCAAAGAGTTCCCGGTTACGAAAAAATTGATTTGTCCCATTATTTCTCAGATAACATTTCCCACACACTGAGCGATGACGGAATGGTGGTCATTAAAGAAAACGGGAAATACGGTTTTGCCCGTCAGCTTACTTTCTTACAATCGGATGTTTCGGATGGTGTTGTTACCATTCCGGAAGAAACCAAAAATCTTGATTTGGAATTGGGAGAAGTAACAGGAACCATTACCCTGGATGGCGTTGAAACCTTACCTGAAACCACAATCAAGGCAACGGTAAACGAAGTGCCTATCACCATGGAAATTCCCGAAGGCACAAAGCCCGGAGAAATGATTACAGCTTTGGAAACTCCCGGAACAGAGGAAGAAGGAGAGCATTATTTATCAGCAAAATTCGGTGCAGAAGGAGAGGAATATGACCCTGCAATCGAGGTAACCGTAGAAGGCGGCGGTGAATACGAGCTGTATATGGTAAGGGAAGGAAACCTAACCGAACTCGAGGGTGAAAACACAAGTGGAAACAAAGTGTTTGCCCTGAACCGAGGCGGAGAAGTGTTGTTGACTCGCTTAAAGGTAAAGGATACCGATGCAACCTTGAAATCGCTCGAGGTAAACGGTGAGGAAGTACAAGGATTTTCTTCTGATAAATATAACTACATTGTAAAATTCGGAAGCAATGTGAAAGAAGTTATGGTAACTGCAGAGGCAAACAGCCCTGTTGCAACAGTGGAAATAGAACAGGCATCTTCCATTCCCGGAAAAGCGACCGTAACTGTTATTCCTGAGGACGAATCGGCAGAACCTGCGGTATATTCTGTGGGAGTTCAATACAATCAGCCTCAACAAACGCCTACCCCCACTCCTACCAAAAAACCGAGTACATCCGGTGGCGGCGGTGGCAGTATCGGAGGAGGCGGAGGATTTGTTTCAATTGGTTCCTCCAATCAATCTAATCAGCAATCCACTCAGAAAGAGGAAGAAAAGAAAGAAACTGTAAAACCCAGCCGTTTTACCGATATTATCGGTCATTGGGCAGAACAGGATATTAACGAAATGTTTGATGAGGGAATTATCAGTGGTGTTACCAAGACTACTTTTGAGCCTGACCGTTCCATTACCAGAGCAGAATTTGCAGCTTTGATGACACGAGCATTACAGTTATCAGCTGAAAACAAGGACTCAGTTTTTGCCGATGTTCCCGAAAATGCCTGGTTTGCTGATGAGGTAAAAGCTGCGGCTATGGCTGGATTGATTGTAGGATATGATGGACAGTTCCGTCCTGATGACACCATAACCCGTGAAGAAATGGCTGTAGTGGTGATGAAAGCATATATTCTCCTGGGACACTCTCCTGAGGATAAAAGTATTGATCACTTCAGCGATAAGGACGAGATTTCTGCATGGGCAGTGCCTTATGTAGAACAAGCAATCGGAAGTGAGTTGATCAGCGGTGTGACGGGAGAAACCTTTATGCCCAAGGAAAATGCAACCCGTGCTCAGGTGGCAAGTATTTTGAAACGGTTATTAAATCAATAGTGTTTCTCATCCTTTCAAAGAGAACAGAGGTCAGGCCAATGAAATCGTTTGGCTTGACCTCAGTTTTTTGTAATCGGAAAGACAAAACGATATTTTAAACAAATTTCAACAAATCTGTCGGATTCTCTTGACAAAACAAAGGACTTGGAGTATAATGTATCATGGGATACTTGGATGTAGAGAGGATGAAAACGATGTATCGAATCGTCAAAAAAAAGAGTTTAAATCCTACTGTAACTTTAATGAAAATTGAAGCACCTGCCGTTGCAAAAGCTGCAGAGCCGGGGCAATTCATTATTTTACGCGTGGATGAAGAGGGAGAACGGATTCCCTTAACCATTGCCGATTTTGACCGTGATGCAGGAACGGTTACCATTATTTTTCAGATTGTAGGTGCTACTACGCAAAAGCTGAATGATAAGGAAGAAGGCGAATGGATTTGTGATTTTGCAGGACCTCTCGGGACTGCTACTCATACAGAAGGTCTGAAAAAGGTGGCAGTTGTGGGAGGCGGCGTTGGCTGTGCCATTGCTTATCCTGTTGCAAAAAAGCTTCACAATTTAGGCTGTGAGGTTCATTCTATCGTTGGCTTCAGAAGTAAGGATTTGCTGATTTTAGAGGATGAATTCAAGGCGGTTTCCGATGAAATGCTGATTATGACAGATGACGGAAGCTATGGCGAAAAAGGCTTAGTGACCGATGCGTTGAAAAGCCTGCTGGATGCAGGAAACAAATACGATCAGGTGATTGTAATCGGTCCTTTGATTATGATGAAATTTGTATGTAAGCTGACCAAGGAATATGGAGTAAAAACCATTGTCAGCATGAATCCCATTATGATTGACGGAACAGGAATGTGCGGCGGATGCCGTTTGACCGTAGGGGGCGAAATGAAGTTTGCCTGTGTGGACGGTCCTGATTTTGACGGCCATTTGGTAGACTTTGATGAAGCAATGGCGCGTTCTTCTATGTACCGTGAGTTTGAACAGCGGGAAAGAGAAAAAACCTGTCATTTGTTTCAAAAGGAGGCGAAATAAAATGGCAAATATGTCTCCTAATAAAAATCCCATGCCTTCTCAGGAGCCTGAGGTAAGAAGCCGTAACTTTAAAGAAGTGGCATTGGGATATACAGAAGAAATGGCACTTGATGAAGCACAGCGGTGCTTAAATTGTAAGCATAAGCCTT
Organism: Oscillospiraceae bacterium; assembly: GCA_015068925.1. GTDB lineage: Bacteria > Bacillota > Clostridia > HGM11514 > HGM11514 > SIG438. The sequence continues at coordinate 3,553 of SVJP01000047.1, read as the reverse complement.
GTGTCAGCGGTTGCCCTGTTTCAATTGATATTCCTGCCTTTATTGCAGAGGTGGCAAAGAAAAATTTTGCAGGCGCTTATGATGTGATTTCAAAATCCAGCTCCTTGCCTGCCGTTTGCGGCAGAGTGTGTCCTCAGGAAAACCAGTGTGAAAAGAACTGTGTTCGGGGAATCAAAGGAGAAGCAGTGGGAATCGGTCGTCTGGAACGGTTTGTTGCCGATTGGTACAATGCTCAGGAGAATGTAAAAAAAGAAAAGCCTGTGTCTAACGGACACAAGGTTGCCGTTGTAGGGTCAGGTCCTTCCGGTCTTGCCTGTGCAGGAGAATTGGCATCGAAGGGATATGAAGTAACCGTATTTGAAGCCTTGCACTTAGCAGGCGGCGTGTTGATGTATGGAATTCCTGAATTCCGTTTGCCCAAATCTATTGTACAAAAAGAAATTCAAGGACTGAAGGAGATGGGCGTAAAGATTGAAACCAATATGGTCATAGGAAAAGTAATGTCCATTGACCAATTGATGGAGGATGGCTTCGAAGCAGTGTTTGTGGGAACAGGTGCCGGACTGCCCAGATTTATGGGGATTCCCGGTGAAAATTTAAAGGGCGTGTATTCTGCCAATGAGTTTTTAACCCGTGTCAATCTGATGAAGGCCTATGATAAAGAAAATGCCGCAACCCCCATTCATGATGCAAAGCATGTAGCGGTTGTGGGTGGCGGTAATGTTGCTATGGATGCAGCCCGTTCTGCTCTCAGAATGGGTGCAGAAACCGTTTCTATTGTATATCGCAGAAGTGAGAACGAGCTTCCTGCCCGTGCAGAAGAAGTGGAACATGCAATGGAAGAAGGAATCAAATTTGAATTTCTGACCAATCCTTTGGAGATCAAGGGAGAAGACGGTTGGGTCAGCGGTATGATTTGTCAGAGAATGGAATTGAGTCAACCTGATGCATCAGGTCGTGCAAAACCCGTACCCTTGGAAGGAAGTGAATTTGAGCTTCCGGTGGATTGTGTGATTATGTCTATCGGTACCTCGCCCAATCCGTTGATTAAGTCCACCACAAAGGGACTTGATACGACCAAATGGGGCGGTATCGTGGTAGAGGAAGAAACAGGACTTACCTCCCGTGAAGGTGTTTATGCCGGCGGAGATGCGGTCACCGGTGCTGCTACCGTAATTTTAGCAATGGGTGCCGGCAAGCAAGCAGCAAAAGCAATTGATGAAGCACTTAAAAAATAAATTGAGATACAAAGGAGTATTCACATGGAAATGACATTCAGATGGTACGGCAAAGATGATCCTGTTACTTTGGAACAGATTCGTCAGATTCCCAATGTAACCGGAATTATTACTGCAATTTATGACGTGCCGGTAGGCGAAGTATGGCCGAAAGAAAAAATTATGGAACTGAAAAAGACGGTTGAGGATGCAGGAATGCATATTTCTGCGATTGAAAGTGTCCCTGTGCACGAGGATGTGAAGCTGGGGAAACCTACCCGTGACCGTTTGATTGAGAATTTTTGCACAACGTTACGTTACTTGTCTGAAGCAGGCATTAAAATCGTTTGTTATAATTTTATGCCTGTGTTTGACTGGACGAGAACAGATTTGGCATTTGATTTGCCGGACGGCTCCAATGTCCTGATTTATGATGATGCTACCGCTTCTTCATGGGATATTACCAAAGAAGATGTATCTCTTCCCGGTTGGGATGCAAGTTATACAAAAGAGCAGATTCGCTCGGTGATGAATGAATATAAATCGGTAGACGAAGAAACACTTTGGGAAAACTTAAAGTACTTCCTGGAACGGGTCATTCCTGTTGCAGAGGAGGTAGATGTGAAAATGGCAATTCATCCGGATGATCCCCCTTGGAGCATCTTTGGGTTGCCCAGAATTATTACCTGCAAGGAGAACTTGGAACGGTTCTGTAAATTGGTTGACAGTCCTTATAACGGTCTCACTCTTTGCTCCGGTTCTTTGGGAGCAAGCAGTCAGAACGATATGCCTGATATCATTCGCCATTTTGGCGGTATGGGCAGAATTCATTTTGCTCATGTAAGAAACGTGAAGCATACAGGCAACCGTTCCTTTGAAGAAGCGGCACATGCTTCCAATTACGGCAGCCTTGATATGTATGAAATGATGAAGGCGTACCATGAAGTGGGCTTTGACGGTCCCATTCGTCCTGACCACGGAAGAATGATTTGGGGCGAAACAGGAAAACCCGGTTACGGTTTGTTTGACCGTGCCCTGGGTGCTACATACTTGAACGGTTTAATAGAAGCTATCGAAAAAAACGATAAATAACAATAGACAGACCTCGGATAAAGTTCGGGGTCTGTTTCCAATTGGAGGAGTTTTTAACATGGATATTGGAAAAATTGATGAAAATTTGAGAGTGAGTCGGGAGTTTCATAAGCCTGATGCAGTGTATCGCGATTGCAGAGAAGAACCCTTCTCCGTTCACGGGTTACAATGGGAGGATGGATTTTATCGCGTTCCTCATGAAGTTGCAAAGGAAACCAGCGAGGGCGTGGAAATTCTTGCCAAGCATACGGCAGGAGGTCGGATTCGGTTCAGAACAGATTCTTCTTATGTGGTGCTGTCTTGTCAAATGCCTTCTATCACTCGCTTTCCCCATATGCCCCTGTTTGGAACCACAGGGTTTGATTTGTATGCAGACGGCTTGTTTTTCGGCACCTTTTGTATGCCTGTGGAGTTAAAAAGCGGATATGATGCGGTGTTGGAATTGGGAGAATCCAAGCTGCGCGATATTGAAATCGGATTTCCTCTGTATAATATGGTTACCTCTGTGAAAATCGGTCTGGAGGAAAGTGCTCAATTGCTCCCTCCCAAACAATATGCGGTAGAAAAGCCTGTGGTGTATTACGGTTCTTCCATTACCCAGGGGGGATGTGTCAGCCGTCCTGGGCTGAGTTACCCTTCTTTGATTTCCACCGCGCTTAATATTGACTATATCAATTTGGGCTTTTCGGGAAGTGCAAAGGGAGAGACGGCAATGGCAGAGTTTATTGCAGGGCTGGATCAATCCCTGTTTGTAATGGATTATGACCACAATGCACCAAGTGTGGAGCATTTGGAACAGACCCACGAACCCTTTTTCCGAATCGTTCGGGAAAAGAATCCTCATTTGCCTGTTCTGTTTGTCAGCATGCCTGATATTAGGTATAATCCTATTGCGCCCGGTAAACGGGAAGTGATTCGCAAAACCTATGAAAATGCAAAAAAAGCAGGAGATAACAAGGTTTGGTTTATTGACGGCGAAACCTTGTGGGGCGAGGAACATTGGGATGCCTGCACTATGGACAAATGCCATCCCAACGATTTGGGTCACTTCAGAATGGCACAGGTGATTGGTACGATGGTGAAGGAGATATTGTTTGATAAATAAAAACAAAGGGAGAAAAAATTTTTGTTCCAGTCTTGACACGAGTAATATGGATATGTCGAATACTGTCGAGAACGAAAAGCCTCCCTTGCCTAAAGGGAGGGGGACCACCGAAGGTGGTGGAGGGATATATGGAAAGAAA
>SVJP01000046.1 GCA_015068925.1 Oscillospiraceae bacterium | reverse complement strand
GAAATAAGGGAGATTTTAAGGCAACTATGCCAATGGAAAGGCGTAGAAATAATTGAAGGGGAAGTGTGTCCAGACCATATCCACATGCTGGTAAGTATCCCACCCAAAATGAGCGTTTCGGGTTTCATGGGGTATTTGAAAGGAAAAAGCGCGTTGCTTATATTCCAAAAGTGGGGCAACATGAAGTTTGCATACCGAAACCGCGAATTTTGGTGTAAGGGATACTATGTGGATACCGCGGGGAAAAATACAAAAGCAATAAAAGCATATATAGCAGAACAATTAACGAGAGATAAAGAAACAGATCAGCTTGCGATGTTTGACCCGCGGGACCCATTTATGGGTAACAAGTAACAGATGCGTGGCTGGAAGGCCAATAAAAAGCGCACTTGTGCGCAGCCAGTAAAGTGTAGGGCTTTGCCCGAAAATGAAATACCCCCCGTTTCACGGGGGGATATTTATTCATAAAGTGTGTTGATTTCTAAATTTTTGTCACGCAATAGAACCTCATTTTTGAGGTTTTTGATATAAAACCATTACCTTGTCTATTTTCGTGCTTTCTAACCGCAAAAAACAAGCAATTTTTAACCTTTACTGCATTACCTTTTACCTTGTAAATGAGAAAAAGCACACCACACTATAAATGTGATATGCTTAACTCTCTGCACCTGTTTGACAGACCGTCAATACCTATACTGTTTTATTGAGGACTGTCAAATGAACCCTCTTTTTTGCTGGAATTGAAATCTCAAAAAAATTCATTGTAATTTCTTGAAAAATGGTGTATAATGGATAGTAAGAGAATGAAGACATGAGGTGAACAGATGAAGCCGATTATATTAACCGGATTTATGGGATGCGGCAAAAGTACCATAGGACAGTTGCTGGCACAAAAGACCAATCGGCATTTTGAAGATGCAGATACCGTAATTGAACAAAGGTCGGGAATGTCCATTCCCCGTATTTTTGAATTGGAGGGAGAAGACGGGTTTCGAAAACGGGAAGCTCAGGTTTTTGCTGAATTATTAGAGGATTCCTCTCTGGTGCTTGCAACGGGAGGCGGCGCTGTTTTAAAAAAAGAAAATCGGGATTTGTTTTTAAAAAAAGGAATTGTGGTATTTTTAAAGGCGGAGCCGAGTGCAATTTATGAGCGTGTGTCCGGTGACGACCATCGACCCCTTGCAAAAGGAAAAACATTGGAAGAGTTGACTGCACTTTATGAAAGCAGAATGCCTTATTATAAAGAGTGTCACATTTGCTATGAAACAATGAATAAAACACCCTTGCAATGTGTCAATGAATTGCAACAATTGTGCGGAGGGATACTATGAAGATAAAATTTGGTCCTGCAGGAAATTCGGAAAGCTTTTATGCACAAGGGTTCAAATCCTCTCTGGAAATGCCCAAATGGTTGCATGAGATGGGATTGGATGCTTACGAATATTCTTGCGGCAGAGGTGTAAAAATATCAGATGATTCTGCTCAAATTTTAGGAGAAGAAGCAAAAAAATGGGGGATTCAGTTAAGTGTTCATTCGCCCTATTTCAGTAATCTTGCCACTCCCGACTCGGAACGACAGGAAAAAAGCATTGGTTATATTATGCAGGCAGTTCATGCGGCATCTGTGATGGGTGCAAGCAGGGTAGTAGTCCATATGGGTGGTGCAGGAAAAATTACCCGTGCAGAAGGAATCACACTTTCGAAAGCATTGGTGCATCGCACCCTTGCAAAAATGGACGAGGAAGGCTACGGTCATATTACTTTATGCATTGAAACCATGGGAAAGGTCAATCAGCTGGGAACGGTGGCAGAAACTCTGGATGTTTGCTCCATTGACGAACGGTTACTGCCCGTATTTGATTTCGGACATATCAATTCTCGTGAGCAGGGAAGCCTGAAAACAGCGGCAGATTTCGCCAAAGTATTGGACGAAGCAGAGAAAAAGTTAGGAGCAGACCGTGCAAAAATCATGCATGTTCATTTCAGTAAAATTGAATACACTCACATGGGTGAAAAACGGCATCTGACCTTTGCCGACCAAGAATACGGTCCTGAATTTGAACCCTTGGGAGAAGTGTTTTATCAAAGAAATTATACCCCTGTGATTATCTGCGAATCAGCAGGAACCATGGCAGAGGATGCTTTGTATATGAAGCAGGCGTATCAAAAGATAAAGGAGAGATTAGCATGAAACAAGTATTATTGCTTCACGGACCCAATTTGAATATGACGGGAATTCGTGAAAAGGGTGTTTATGGTAGTGAAACGTTGGAGGATATTAATCGCGAGTTAATGGAGTATGCCTCAAAACTGGGAATTGCTCTGGAAATCTTTCAGTCCAATCATGAAGGTGAATTGATTGATAAAATTCATGAAGCTTACGGGAAGAAGGATGCCATTGTGATTAACCCCGGAGCTTTTACTCACTATAGCTATGCCATTCGGGATGCATTGGCTGCGGTGCAATTACCCGCAGTTGAGGTGCATTTATCAAACATTCATCAAAGAGAGGAATTTCGTCATACCTCCGTTACGGCACCTGTTTGCAAGGGCCAGATTTGCGGCTTCGGAAAATGGGGTTATTTTGCAGCATTGGATTTGGTGAATCGGTTATGAAAATAACATTACAGGAAAAGGAACTGGATTCCCTGATTCTTTCCAAACCGGAAAACATTCGTTATTTGACGGGATATACGGGAGATACGGGTGTTTATGTGCAGGTGGGAAAGGAACAATACTTGTTGACTGATTTTCGCTATGAAGAACAGGCAAAGAGACAGGCGATTGATTGTGAGGTTGTGACGGTAAAGGGTGCTTATGCAGAGCCTGTGGCGGAGCTTGTGAAAGGAAGGACAGGCTTTGAAGGAAGTGTGCTTACCTGGGCAGAAGGAGAAGCCTTTCGGGACAGATGCGGTGATTTGAAGGACATTTCCGGTTGGATTGAGGACTTGCGAAAGATAAAAACAAAGCAGGAACAGGAATTGATTCAAAAGGCAAGTGAAATTTCTCAGGAAGCTTTTTGGCAGACTTTAGAAGCGATTCGCCCGGGTATGGCAGAACGGGAAGTGGCAGCAGAACTTGATTATCGAATGCGACGGCTTGGTGCGGAGCGAACCTCTTTTACCACCATTACGGTGGCAGGAGCCAACAGTTCTCTGGTCCACGGAGAGCCGAGCGAATATCGTTTGCAACCGGGAGATTTTTTGTTGATGGATTTTGGATGTGTGTATCAAGGGTATTGTTCGGATATGACCCGTACGGTAGGCATTGGCAGTGTTTCCCAAAGACAAAAAGAGATTTACAAGATTGTGAAAGAAGCTCAAGCAGAGGCGCTTGCCGTGATAAAACCCGGAGTAACGTATCAGGAGGCAGACCGTGCGGCACGCCAAGTGATTGAACAGGCAGGTTTTGGCAGCCGATTTGGGCACTCTTTAGGTCATGGTGTGGGATTGGAAATTCACGAAAAACCCACCCTGTCACCAAAATCAGAAGGAATCTTACAGCCCGGAATGGTGGTAACGGTGGAACCGGGCATTTATTTAGAGGGTGAATTCGGGATTCGAATTGAGGATTTGGTAGTAGTGAATGACGTGAATTGTGACAATTTGTGTCAAAATACACCCAAAGAATTGCTCTGTGTGTAAAAAAATTAAAAAATATGAAAATTTTACTTGATATTTTTGTGATTTTATATTACAATAGATATATAAAGTACTTTGGAGGTTTATAAAATGATTTCAGCAGGTGAATTTAGAAACGGAATTACCTTTGAGCAGGACGGCAATGTATATCAGGTTGTGGAATTTCAGCATGTAAAGCCCGGTAAAGGTGCGGCTTTTGTAAGAACAAAGCTGAAGAATGTTATCACAGGCGGTGTGGTTGAAAAAACCTTCCGTCCTACTGAAAAAATGCCTAAGGCTCATATTGACAGAAAGACAATGCAGTATTTATACAGTGATGAAGATTTGTTCTATTTCATGGATCTGGAAAGCTATGAACAGATTCCTTTGAACAGTGAACAGGTTGGGGATGCATTGAAGTTTGTAAAGGAAAATATGGAAGTATTGCTGTTGTTCTACAAGGGCAACGTGTTCGGTATTGAACCCCCGAACTTTGTTGAATTGGAAATCACCGATACAGAACCCGGCTTTAAGGGTGATACTGCTACCGGTGCTACCAAGCCCGCTACATTGGAAACAGGTGCTACCGTAAATGTTCCTTTGTTTGTAGGTCCGGGCGAAACCATTCGTATCGACACCCGTACCGGTGAATATATGGAACGTGTATAATAGGAGGATATTATGGAACAGTTAAAAGAAAAAATTGCTTATTTAGCAGGTCTGGCCGATGGCTTGGATCTGGATACCACTACCAAAGAAGGCAAACTGTTAAAGGCAATTGTTGGTGCTTTGGAAGATATCGCAGAAGAAGTTGCATCCTTGGATGAAGAAATCGGTGAAATCGAAGAATTGATTGATGAAATCGATTATGATCTTGGTGCAGTAGAAGAAGATTTGTACGACGATGAAGACGATGAAGATTGGGATGACGAATATGAAGATGATTACTTCGAAATAACTTGTCCCAACTGTGATGAAACAATCTATATCGATGAAGAAATGTTAGCAACTCAGGACGGTATCATTTGTCCCAATTGCGAAGAAGAAATCGAATTTGATTTCTCTTGTGATTGTGACGATTGCGACTGTGATGATTGCGAAGATTGCGATTGCGAATAAAAAGTCAGAGATTGTAGCAAAAAATTGCTACAATCCTTTTTTAATCTAAAATCTGTCCGTCTGTTGAAATGGTAACCACTCTCCAGGGAAGAAATTTTCCGCTGTTTTTGATGGCTTCTTTTGCGGCAAATTCAATTCCACCGCAGCAAGGTACCTCCATGCGGACAATGGTCACGCTTTTGATATTGTTATTGGCAATAATTTGGGTCAGCTTTTCGCTATCATCTCCTTGGTCTAATTTGGGACACCCAATCAGAGTGATGTGGTTACGGATAAATTCCTGATGAAAATTTCCGTAAGCATAAGCGGTGCAGTCTGCCGCAATCAGAAGATTTGCATCCTCGAAATAAGGGGCATTCACAGGAACTAACTTAATCTGAACCGGCCATTGCTGAAGCTGAGTGGTGATAGGCGCGGTGATGGTTGCCCTGTCTCTGTGAATTGCCTTTGAATTGGTTCCGGAGCAACCACAGGATAAAGAGGTTTTCCTTTGAGCTTTTGCTTGTTTGACAGCTTCTTCGTTGTAAGCAGGAGCTTCTCTTTCTTCAAATGCAATTGCATCCACGGGGCAGGCAGGTAAGCAGTTTCCCAGCCCGTCACAGTAATCCTCGCGGGTCAGTTTTGCTTTTCCGTTTATCATTTCAATGGCACCTTCGTGACATGCGGCAGCACAGGCGCCGCATCCATTGCATTTCTCTTCATCAATTTTAATTATTTTTCGAATCATTTTATCTTTCTCCTTTCCGTTTTTGACTTTATATATTTATTATAGTATAATGAAAGTGAAACGTCTGTTGAATTTTCAACAAAAGGAGAAAAAGATGAAAAAAGGTCTGGATGTGTTGAAACGATGTGCCTTGTTCACGGGAATCCGTTTGGAAGACATTGATACAATGTTAGGATGTTTGGGCGCAACGGTGGTTAACTACGGTAAAAAAGAACGAATTATGAGCGAAGGGGAACAAACGGGTAAAATTGGAATTGTTCTTTCGGGTTGCGCACAGATTGAACAGGTGGATTTTTACGGAAATCGGAGCATTATGGCTCGTGTGCTTCCTTCGGAGTTGTTCGGAGAATCCTTTGCTTGTGCAGAATTGAAGCAACTGCCTGTGGATGTGATTGCGGCAGAAAATACAGAAATTATGTTGTTGGATTGCAGTAAAATTATGGCTTCCTGTTGTAAATCATGCGAATTTCATAATCGGATGATTGCCAATTTGTTAAAAATTGTTTCTGATAAAAACTTGTTTTTTTACCAAAAAATTGAGGTAATTTCTCAGCGAACCACAAGAGAAAAGCTGATGACCTACTTGTTGCTTCAGGCAAAGAAGTTTCACAGTGACCGATTTACCATTCCCTTTGATCGTCAGGAGTTGGCGGATTTTCTTGGGGTTGACAGAAGCGGTCTTTCTGCTGAAATCAGCAAGTTGCGAGCAGAAGGAGTACTGGAATGCCAAAAAGCACGGTTTCGGTTGTTGTGATAGAAAATGTGACAGCGCAGGAATGATAAAAGGTTGTACTATCATACAACCGTCAGGAAACGGTCAAAAGTTCCTGACGGTTGTGTTTTTTACAACAGACTATAGCGAATCCCGTTTGGAATATTGGATTTCAAACGGCTTTTTTCTTATTTGCAGCAGTGACTGCGATAATCGGTATCACACTCTTCGAAATGTTCTTTTTGAGGGGGGAAGAATTCGTCAAATGGGAAACGAATTCGTTCAAACAATTCGCAAGGATTGTCATCGGATGCAGAGACGCATTCCTTTTGTGGAATACAGAAATCAAAAGACGGAATCAGAAGCTGGGTTTTTCGTTCCAGTCTGACAATGGTGAACAAACCTAACGACACCTGCACGGCTTTGTTTTCCTCACAGGAAACCAGTTCGTCATTAAAGCATCCGCAGATGAATTGAGGGATATTGCAGGGATCTTCGCAGCAACAAGTGCATTTTTCTACCAATTTTGCACCTAAGCAAATAGGATCGACCACTTCTACTACTGCATTGGGCAGGTTGGTTTTTCCTGTCAATTGAGTGTCTGCTTCGTTGGGGCGGTATTTGGAAGAAAAGATTTTGGCATTTCCTTCCGAACCAAACAAGATGACCTTTTTGTCAAAGGTTGCAAGTCCTTCTACCTGTACAGGCATTCCTACACCGGTAAATACATCCAATGTGATTTTAAAGAAATACTTGATATCAACCGTGAAAAAGCCTTTGTTAAAGGGAACTGCTTCCACATCACTGTAAACCCAGATGATTTCTGCTTTGCGGCATTTTACGTTGATGGCTCGATTGATGAGTTCCTGGTCGGATCGTGTGAACAGAACATTTAAGTCCTCCAGACAATCCTTTTCTTTACAGGAATCATAAATCTGATTGGTCTGAATACAAACAGAATCGCATGGTTGGCTGTTGTTTTGAATTTCCGAAGATGTAACTCTTTCGTTCATAGTAAAATCCTCCTTTTTTCCCGTTTGATACGGGGATTCATGTTTATATTATGCGAAAGAGTGAGGAGTGGTGAGAATAAAACAAAAAGAAATGTTCCATACTAATTTTAGAAAGGAAGGATGAGTATGGGACAAAAGGAAAATGAACGTTATCAGAAGAAAGTGATGGAGGCATCTCCCCGTTCTCCTGTTTGGAAAAATTGCTTTTTTGCCTTTGTTGTCGGTGGTGGAATTTGCACGATAGGACAAGGATTAAAGCAAGTGTTCGGATGGGTTGGCATGGATGGAGAGGTAGCCTCTTCTTTTGTTTCGGTTATTTTAATTTTTTGCAGTGCTTTATTTACGGGGATTGGTTGGTATGACGATTTGGCGCGGTATGCAGGAGCAGGAACATTGGTGCCCATCACCGGTTTTGCCAATGCGGTTGTTTCTCCTGCATTGGAGTATAAAACAGAAGGCATGGTTACGGGAGTTGCGGCAAAAATGTTTATCATTTCAGGACCTGTGATTGTATACGGTGTTTTGTCTGCCGCATTTTTGGGCATGATTCGATTGGCTTTTCAATTGGTGATGGGAGGATAATATGGATCAAAGATTAGGTGTAAGAACAGTAGCATTTTCCAATCCTCCTGTTATTTTGGAATCTGCTGCCACAGGAAGTAAAAAGGAAAGCGAAGGAAAACTGGCGGCAGATTTTGATTTGTTGGTTCCGGACCCTCTATGGGAGGAAAAAAGCTGGGAGACAGCAGAAAGTAAGTTTTTGAAACATGCCATTTCCATCGCTGTGGAAAAAGCCGGGATAGAGTGGAGCAAGATTGGTTGTATTGTATCGGGAGACTTGATGAATCAATGCACCTCCACTGCCTTTGCAATCAAGGATTTTCACAGACCTCTTTTGGGTGTGTACGGTGCTTGTTCCACCATGGCGGAATCCATGATTGTGGCGGCGAATTTCATCAGCAGTGGATGGGTAGAGTATGCCGTTGCTGCTACCTCCAGTCATTTTTGTTCCGCGGAAAAGCAGTTTCGAACTCCTTTGGAGTATGGCGGACAGAGAACACCTACCGCTCAATGGACGGTGACGGGTTCGGGTGCAGCTGTGTTGAGTGCAATCGGAACGGGACCGAAAATTACTCATGCTACCTTAGGAAAAATTGTAGACCGTGGTGTAACAGATGCTAATAATATGGGAGCAGCGATGGCACCTGCCTTTGTAGATACTATGGTAAATCATTTTAAAGATACGGGAAGAAGTGTTTTGGATTATGATTTGATTGTGTCCGGTGATTTGGGATTTGTGGGACGCGAGCTTGCGGTACGGCTTGCAGCAGAAAACGGATTGGATTTTTCTGTCAATTACGATGATTGCGGTTGCATGATTTTTGACAGAGTAAAACAGGATGTTCATGCAGGTGCCAGCGGATGTGCTTGTGCAGGAACGGTGTTTTGCGGTCATTTGATGAAAAGAATCAGAAGGGGAGAATTAAAACGGATTTTATTTGCTCCCACAGGAGCATTGATGAGCCCTACCACATGCATGCAAGGAGAAAGTATTTTGGGAATCAGCTATGCTGTTTCAATTGAACAATAATTTTTTATGCACCCTTTCTTTGCTTTTGGCATATTGTGAAAATACGAAAAGGGGGGAGAAATCGTGTGCAAGAAAAACCGTGGAGTAGGATTGATTCTGATGATGATTGCTTTGGCGGTATTTGTCACCTTTCTTCTTCCTGAATGGGTCATCATTTTGATGCTTTGTATGTTGCTGTTGTTGGCAGGATTTTTGTTGTTCAGGTAAAGGAGGGAACGGTTTGAAGATTATTGTTGTTCGTCCTACAAAATTTTGGGGGAAAATTTTAAAAAGTCTGTTTAAGGTTTGATGGAAGGAACGAATTTTGTCTCTCGTGAAGAAATAGTATCATTTGCGTTTGACACAAGGTATGGGACCGCTTGAAAAATGGCATGTTTTCAAGCGGTTTTTCTTTTTCTGAAAAATTGAAAAGGTTTTGCAACAGTTTGAGCTCAAAAATAAGAAAAGTGTGCTATCATCCCTTTTTTGTTGACAATTCGACAGTTTTTTTGTATAATATAATGTATAAGGAATTTTTTTTGGAGAACCGAGGTGGTTGAGAGGCAAAAACAATGGCTGATCATTGGATTGGTTACCATGGTTTGGCTATCCGGATGCACAATTAATATTACAAGAAACGTAACGGAACCACCCAACCGGGAAGCATTGTCGACAGAGATACCAACACCGCCCCCTGCTTGGGAAACAGAGACTGCTCCGATAACCGGAGAAAATGCGGGATCTATCAGAGCCAAAGTTCATCTGACAAATGTGGAAGAATATGTGGTGCATACGGTAAGATCTATTTATTATGATGTTATGGGCGATTCTTCTTTGGGTTCTTCTTCGCGAAACGGAAAAACTTGGTATTATAGAGGCGATTTCGTCGTAAGATAACAGTATCATGAGGAAACCGGTAATATTGCCTATGAAAGAAATTACTATTACAATCCACGAAACGGCGAATTGATATTTGCACAGGAAAAGAAGAATATCGATATTATTTTTATAAAAATTCTTTGATTCGTTATATTGGTCCTGATGGTGTTGTGATTGATAATCCTACTGAACCTTCATGTCTAAAACGAGCAGAACAAGTTATTTTGGAAGGGGATCAACAATAATTAATAAATAAAATTAAAAGGGGTATTTTATGAAAACCAAGGGAATTAAACTTAACGATGTGCAACAGGTATCCAGCATCAAAGCATTGATTAGCCAGGCGGTAGAAGCGGTAGGCGATCAGGATGCTTATCGTTATCGTCATAAGGGACAGGAGTGTTCTGTTACCTTCCGCGAATTTGAGCAGCAAACCATTGCGTTGGGAACAGGTCTTGCAAATTTAGGAGTTTCAAAAGAGCATGTTGCGATTTTGTGTGAAAACAGATATGAATGGATTTGTACTTATTTGACGGTGTTAAAGAGTGACAGTGTGTATGTGCCCATTGATAAAGAGCTTCCTATCGGAGATGTTTTGAACATTTTGGAGGACAGCGAAAGCACCGTGTTGTTCTACTCCGAAAAACAGGAAGCAAGATTGATGGAACAATTGGATTCCTTGTCAAACATCCGTTATTTTATCGGAATTGACAGAGAAGAAGATTCGGAGGATGGTCGGTTCTTGTCCTATGCGAAATTGATGGCTTCAGGAAAAGAAAAGTATGCGCAGGGAGATGAAAGCTACACCTCGCAGACCTTTGACCACAATGCCATGAAGCTTTTGGTATACACCTCCGGTACTACCGGTATTGCAAAAGGGGTTATGCTGTCTGAACATAATCTGGTCAGCGGTGTTTATTACGGCTTGCAGGTATCTACCATTTTTCATCGTGGGTTATCTGTATTGCCTTATCATCATACATATGAAGCGATTCCCGGTATTTTGGTTGCTATTCATCATCATGTTACCTTGTGTATCAATGATAATTTGAAGAATGTTGTAAAAAATCTGGAATTGTATAAACCGGAGCATATTTATTTGGTGCCTGCATTTGTAGAAGTGTTTTATAACAGAATTTGGGCAACTGCAAAAAAAGGCGGAAATGACGGCAAATTGAGAATGTTGATTAAAGTCAGCAATGGCTTGAGAAAGGTTGGAATCGACCTTCGTCGTACTCTCTTTGCTTCTATTCACAAGGTATTTGGCGGCGAATTGAAAAAGATTGTGTGCGGTGGTGCACCCATTCGTCCTGAGTTGGGAGAATTTTTCGATTCCATTGGCGTCACCTTGTTAAACGGTTACGGAATTACAGAATGTTCTCCTTTGGTTTCTGTTAATCGGGATGACAGTAATGACTGCAGAACCGTTGGTTATCCTTTGACTTGCTGCGAAATCAGAATCGATGACCCTGATGAAGACGGTAATGGTGAAATTTGTGTAAAAGGTGATGTGGTTATGCTGGGTTACTTTAAGCAACCTGAGCAAACTGCAGAGGTGTTGTCAGAAGACGGCTGGTTCAGAACAGGGGATTACGGCAGACTGAACGAAAAGGGTCAGCTGATGATTACAGGTCGTAAAAAGAATCTGATTGTACTGGACAACGGCAAAAATATCTTCCCGGAAGAAATCGAAAACCTGATTGGTCGGATTGATTACGTTACCGAAGTGGTTGTTTACGGTCATGTGAATGATGCAGGGCAGGAAGAATCCTTGTATGCAGAAATTTATTGTGCCCCCGAAGGAATCGTTGGAATCGAAAATCTGGAAGAACAATTAAAGAAGGATGTTGCAACTGCGTGCAGCGAATTACCATCCTATAAGCATATTTCAAAAATTATTATTCGCGATGAAGAATTTGAAAAAAATACCAGTAAAAAAATCCGTCGTAATAAGATTGTAAAACAATAAGTAGGAATTTCTCGATTATTTGTGGAAAAACACCATTGACCTTTTGGATAATTTGCGGTATAATGAATAGTATATACTAACATTGCTATTTTTTTCACAATAGTGAGAGATTTTAAGGAGGAAACGTATCATGAGTAGAGTGTATAACTTTTCAGCAGGCCCTTCTATGTTGCCTGAGTCTGTGTTGAAAAAAGCAGCGGCAGAAATGCTGGATTGTCAGGGTTCCGGAATGTCTGTAATGGAAATGAGCCATCGTTCCAAGGATTACGAAGTAATCATCGAAGGTGCAGAAGCGTTGTTCCGTGAATTGATGGGTATTCCGGATTGTTACAAAGTGTTGTTTTTGCAGGGCGGTGCGTCCACCCAGTTTGCAATGATTCCTATGAATCTGTTTACCAACAGCAAGAAGATGGATACCATTCTGACCGGTCAGTGGGCTAAGAAGGCTGCATCGGAAGCAAAGAAATACGGTAGCGTTAATATTTTGGGTTCCAGTGAAGATCAGGTGTTTAATTACATTCCTAAAGTAGATCCTGCTTCCTTCTCTCCTGATGCGGACTATTTCCATATTACATATAATAATACGATTTACGGCACTAAGTTTAATACATTGCCTGAAACAGGAAATGTACCTTTGGTTGCTGATATTTCTTCTTGTGTACTGTCTGAAGCAATGGATGTGTCTAAGTTTGGCCTGTTGTATGCAGGTGCTCAGAAAAACATCGGACCTGCAGGTTTGACGGTTGTGATCATCCGTGATGATTTAATCGGTAAGGCAGATGCTTCTGTTCCTACCATGTTAAACTATCAGACTCATTCGGATAACGGTTCTATGTATAATACACCTCCTACTTATTCCATCTATGTATGTAAGCTTGTTTTGGAATGGTTGAAGGAAATGGGAGGAGTTTCTGCAATTGAAAAAATCAACCGTGAAAAGGCAAAGATTTTGTATGATTTCTTAGATGAATCTTCCATGTTCCGCGGTACCGTTGTACCGGAAGACCGTTCTTTGATGAATGTTCCTTTCGTTACCGGTGATGATGAATTAAATGCGAAATTTATTAAAGAAGCAAAGGCTGCAGGCTTTGTAAACTTAAAGGGTCACAGATCGGTTGGCGGTATGCGTGCAAGTATTTATAATGCAATGCCCACCGAAGGTGTTGTGAAGTTAGTTGAATTCATGAAACAGTTTGAATGCGACAACAAATAAGAAGGGGGTTTTACTCTTGGCTCAGATTTTGTTATTAAATAAAATTGCAAAGGTCGGCTTAGACCGTTTTCCCGAAGGTTATGTTTGCGGTGAAGATATCGCAAATCCTGACGGGGTTTTGGTAAGAAGTGCTGCAATGCACGATATGGAACTGCCCGAAAGCTTATTGGCAATTGCCAGAGCAGGAGCAGGTACCAATAATATTCCCATTCCAAAATGTACGGAACAGGGAATCGTGGTATTTAATACACCGGGTGCAAATGCAAATGCAGTAAAAGAATTGGTGATTGCAGGGTTACTCCTCGCATCCCGTAAAATTGTACCTGCAATCAAATGGTCTTCTACCTTAAAAGGAGAAGGAGATGCAGTTGCAAAATTGGTAGAAAAAGGAAAAGGTCAGTTTGCAGGACCTGAAATCGAAGGAAAAACCTTGGGCGTTATCGGTCTTGGAGCCATTGGTATTCTGGTGGCTAATGCAGCTTCTGCATTGGGCTTGAACGTAATTGGTTACGATCCTTATTTGTCTGTTGATGCTGCATGGGGAATGTCTCGTGCGGTAAAGCATGCGATGTCTTTGGATGAAATTTACGAACAGTCTGATTATATCACCATTCACGTTCCGCTGAATGATGCTACCCGTGATACGGTATGCAAAGAAACTTTGGAAAAAATGAAGGATGGTGTCAGAATCCTGAACTTTGCCCGGGGCGAACTGGTCAACACTCCTGATATCTTGGAAGCAACCGCTTCCGGTAAGGTTGCATGTTATGTAACCGATTTCCCCAACGAAGCGTTGTTAGATCAGGAAAATGTGGTTACCATTCCTCATTTGGGTGCTTCCACTCCTGAATCTGAGGATAACTGTGCGGTAATGGCAGCACGGGAATTAAGAGATTATATCGAGCACGGAAATATCAAAAATTCCGTAAACTTCCCCAATGTTTCTGAACCCCGTACTACTGCAATTCGTATTTGTATCCTGCATAAAAATATTCCCAATATGATTGGTCAGATTACCAAGATTTTTGCAGACAGACAGATGATATCGCTCAAAGTGGGCAGCACTGCAGATAGTACACAAATATTGACGAGTAATTTGCAAGGACGCAATAATATCTGGGGGCCACTGTTCCGGGCTTTTGGTGAGGAAAGCCTGCTTACGCAGCTTTTTGGCGCGGGATTGTCATTTAATGATGCCTATGGATTAGCTGGCTTTGATGAGCACAGCCTCTATGTGAAGATTATATTGAATACCGGTTATGTGGGAATGTTGCTTTGGGTGGCTTTTCTGATTCTAATCATGT